>JAFMJG010000064.1 GCA_017853605.1 bacterium | reverse complement strand
ACGGCCACCCAGTCGACGCAGCCGCCTATGGGTTCGCCACCGCTTTCGAGATCCTGCCCGGGGCCCACACTATCTCATTCTCGTTTCGTATCGATGCGGGGGGCTACTGCGACGCACGCGAACACCTCTGCCCATCAGCTGTGGTATCGGGGAGCTGCAGCGGCCCTTTTACCACCCGCGCCGGCGAGCGATATGCTGTGGTGCTGCACAGCAACAACGGCACGATCGCAGCGTCCATAAGGCCCGCCCGGGGCCTCGGGGGCGTCGTTGTCGGCTACGCAGAGGGGCAGGAGCCCCTCTCATGCGACCAAGCGCTCGGCTACGACGAGGTCGAGACCTCAAACACGTCTCAGTTCTAGGCTCGGGAGATGGCGGCAGACAACCCTCATCGTTCGTCGGTCGCATGGTGGGCGGAGCTCACGGATGAGGAGCTTTTGCAGGTCAGGATGTGTGATCTCCATCTCTCTATTGAGGGCACTCCGCTGGAGTCCCGAATCGCCACGGTGCAGGGCGAGCTGTCCTCCCGGAATCTCCAGTTTCAGCCCCACTACTGGCTCTCTGACGAGTGGTTTTGTGCGGACGGAATTCCAGGCATAGCGATCCCGTTCTACCTGGCTCACCCGAGGCTTGAGAGGCTGGAGCGCTCGCAGCTCCTTGAGGTAGAGGGGGGCGACGAGGGGTGGTGCCTCAAGATCCTCCGGCACGAAGTGGGGCACGCTATAGAGAACGCATTCCGTCTCAGGCTGCGCAAAGAGCGCAAGAAGGTCTTCGGGAAGACCTCGGAGCCCTATCCGGAGTATTACTCGCCAAAGCCGTACAGCAAGAGCTTCGTGCTGCACCTTGACGCCTGGTACGCCCAGAGCCATCCGGACGAGGACTTCGCCGAGACCTTTGCTGTCTGGATTACCCCAAACTCCCAATGGCGCGAGCGGTATCAAGGGTGGCCCGCCTTGCGCAAGCTTCAGTACATGGAGCGGCTCATGCATGAGATCGCTGGCAGCACGCCCCCTGTGCAGAACAAGAAGGTAGTTGACCCCCTGAGCGCGCTCCCCAAGACCCTCGGGCAGCATTACGCCGAGCGCAAGGCGAAGTATGGCCGGGAGACGCCAAGCTTCTACGACAAGGACCTCCGCACGCTGTTCTCTGACGCCCCGGAATTCGCCCGCTCGCAGCTGGCATCAGCGTTCATCCGCCGCAAGCGCCGGCACATCCGCGCCCTCGTTTCCCGCTGGACGGGAACCTACCAATATACTATCGATAGGGTGCTTGAGGCGATGATGGTTCGGGCATCCCAGCTGGGGCTGAGGCTCGTGCTAGGGGAGGACGACACGCTCAAGCAGTTTGCGGTCCTGGTTACCGTCCAGACCATGAATTACCTGCACAGCGGCAGGCATCGCGTTGCGCTCTGATCCGGTGGCTCTATGAAGAAGCTCCGAATCCTCTGCCTCGCACACGAGGATCTCGTTCCGCCGGATCGTGTTCCCACGAAATTTCATAACGAGGAGTGGCGCACCGAGAACTACGTGCTCTCGACCTTGCGGGGAATGGGCCACGATGCAGAGATTCTTGGGGTGCGCTCGGACCTCGGGCTCCTCAGGTCGAAGGTCGAGGAGCTAAAGCCTGACATCGTGTTCAACCTCCTTGAGGAATTTCACGACCAGCCGCTATACGACCAGAACATCGTGAGCTTTCTTGAGCTTATCCCGATACCGTATACGGGCTGCAACCCGAGGGGCATGATCCTGTCGCGGGACAAGGCGCTCGCCAGGAAGGTGCTTACCTACCACCGCATTCCGGGCCCGGACTTCGGCGTGTTTAGGAAGGGCCGGGCGATTCGCCGCCCAAAGAGGCTCTCATTTCCGCTGTTCATAAAGTCCCAGGTGGAGGAGGCATCGCTCGGAATCTCCCAGTCATCGATCGTCGCCAGCGACAGGGATTTCCAGGAGCGGGTCGCGTTCATGCACGAGAAGCACAACACAGATGTCATCGCAGAGGAGTACATCGAGGGGCGCGAGCTCTACGTGGGCGTCCTTGGCAACGAGCGCCTCACGGTTCTTCCGATCTGGGAGCTTCTTTTCGAGAACATGCCCGAAGGCGCCCCTCGCATCGCAACCCGCCGCGTTAAGTGGGACGCCAAGTACCAGAAGCGCCACGGTATCGCCAGCCGGGCGGCAGACGGGATCTCTCCCGACCTCAGGGCGCGCATAGAGGGCATGTGTCGGCGCACCTACAGGGCGCTAGGAATCACGGGCTATGCGCGCATTGACCTGCGCCTGAAGGCCTCGGGAGAGGTGTTCATCATCGAGGCCAATCCGAACCCGGAGATCGCAAATGGCGAGGACTTCGCGGATTCCGCGCTCGCGGCGGGCTTCTCCTACGAGTCGCTGCTCCAGCGAATACTATCGCTTGGATTGCGCAAGTCAGCGTGACCATGCGCACGCGCCCTTACGCTACCGGCGCGGCACGGTGCACGGAACTGCGGGCACGAGGCCGGGTCGGCTCGGCGTCCTGCGGGCCGGCTCGGGGGTCGGCAGCGGAGGGAGAACCGGAGGTGCCGGAGCTGGCGCGGGACGCGCTGGGGGGGGAGAAACGGGAGGCCTGGGAGCCGGGGGCGCCACAGGGGCTGCGTTCCTCTGGTGTATCGCTACCTCCATGCCGCTACCACCTCCTTCCAGCCCATCCAACGCGCCTAAGCTGCCCGCGTGGCACGACTCGAAGGTCCTGGAACGAGTCCGAGATCCGGGGCACCACCTGCCCAACCCAGATGCTACGCACCCGATCACTCAGAATCGGCTGCCCGGGCGGGAACAGCCTGAACGGCAGTCCGTCGACCCGGCACTCAAGGGTGCGGAGGTCTAGCACGAAGTCGCCATCTGGAGGCTCGGAGTAGCTGCGCGCGTTCGTCGTCACAAGCATCGGGTCGTTGTCTGTCCGCAAGCCGCCCTCTGCCACCAGCGCCCTGTGGCGCTTTAGGGCATCATCGAGGGGCCCGAAGATGCTCGGCACCACGTGGAGCCTTCTGCTGGCACCGGCGCCGATCCCGTAGTTAACCTTTAGCCCGTATGACCCAGCGAAGCCCTTGTGCACGTTGGCGTGCGCGAGCTGAAAGCACTCGAGGTAAGAGAGGGCGCTCGTAAGATACTCTTGCACCGAGAAGTCCACCCTCGAAAGCGCAGAGAAACGGGCCTGCAGCGCGCCCCCAGGGAGTGGCAGCCCACCCGTGTAGGTGTGGCCAAAGGCGGTGACCGGAGCGTCCTCTGGATACCGAGGGTCGTGGCTAAAAAGTGGGGGCGTGCCCGGCGCAATTCCGTACGCGAAGCCCGACAGCATCGTTGCGGGAGAGCCAACATCGATAGCCACGATGTCCCTGCTCGTGTTGCGCGAGAGGATCTCGCCCGGGCTAAGGCCGATTGCATTGGCATCTTCCGCATGCTGCTCCGGCGCCCCCTCAAACCAGTCCTTCCGCCACTCCTTCAGGCAGGGGTTGATGCGCCGCGCGAGCCACTCACTGTCGACGAGGAGCGCCTTAACCAGGGACTCATTGAGGTGATGGTCGTTGAAAAGCAGCAGCGTGTAGTGCCGGGGGGCGCGCGCCCCCACCGAGAGGGTGAGGGATTTTGGGGGCTCAATCCCGAAAAACCCCCTCGTGAAGAACACTCGAATATCGCCGAGGCCGCCAATCACATCCCGAAGCGAGGGCCAAGCATCCCTGTACGCCTCCAGCGGCTCCTCGCGCTCCCTACGGGCTGGGAAGGCCCGCAACGGGTTAATGCGGGATAGCACCACCCCATGCCCCGGAAACCCCGCAGGTGTGCTGGCGTGAATCAACTGCACATCACCGATATCGAGACCAAACCGAACCAGGGGGCTGACGGTCTCTCCTGGTAGCCTGTTAACATCAAAGCGCAGGGCAGCCGCATACCCGCGGTGCACGTCTGCAAGGCGCTTGTGGAGCTCATGCCGCTCCGCTGCAAGCGGCCTAAAAAGGTGGGCACCGACCAGCCCCTCAAGCACCGGCCACTGCACCTCATCGGAGGGCACCCGCTCAAAACAGCTCGACGCGAGCCGCGCAAACCGGGCACGAACGCTCTCGCGCTGCGGAGTTCCCCAGCCATCAAGGTAGCTTCGACAAGCTGGCTCCGGAGGGGGAGACATGACCCAAGCCTTCGCCGCAGAGGCCGCCAAGCTTCCGTGATGCATCGAGGGCTCCTCTCGCGCAAGCGCCGGCATCGTCCTCACGAAGCACTCAACGGCCAGGGGATGAACTGACGCCTTGAGGAGCTCGCTGTACGCCCGCAGCAGGACGCGGCCGCCCCTAAACCCGTTTGCAAGGGAGCTCTGCAGAAGCTCCCTGCACTCCCTCCAGCTCACTGGAGCCTGCAGGTCAGCAAAGGCGCGGCAGTAAATGCCGAACGAGGTCTCCACGCCCTCGGAGGTGTCCTCAGAGAATAACAGGTCACGAAGGGCTCGCAGATCCTCAAGCTCGGCTCTTGGCCCGAGAATCCCCACGAGCTCGCGCACGGACCGGTGGAGGGGATTGAGCGGCAGCTTCTCAATGATATCCCCAAGAAGCGCGACGCCGAGCCCGCCAGGCGCGTCCCGAAACGCGGGGCAGGAGAGGGCTGCCCCAACGAGCTGCGGTAGCATCTGCGCCCGAAGAGAGGCGTTATCCTCGGCCCTCAGCAGGGCTCGGTGAGAGAAGAAGAACTGCGTAAGCGCCTCTACCGAGACAAGCTCACTGGACCGCGCACAGCGGAAGAGGTGCGCAGCCAGGTCGGGAAGCCCCTCTACCGGCTCGCGAGCATCGATCATCTGCTCGAGCGCCTCGGCCACCTTTACAACGTCGGATGGGAGCGAGAACTCCTGCGAGACCCTGTCAAGATCTGACGCAAGCTGGCGGCGGATCGTGTCGCTAAGGTCAGGCGTGTCGAGGAGTGATCGCTTGAGTGCTGCCAAAAGCGCTTCCGCAGAGGGAGCGCGCTCCGGTCGAGGCTCGGGCATGACAACGCGCGGCGAAAGCTCCTTGGACTCACCCGGCTGCTCACCCTCAATTGGCCTGCTGATTCGCGCTCGCTCAGCCACAGAACTCTCAAATCTCACGTATATGGCGCAACAGCGCCCACCGACTGGGCGCAAGTGTACCACGGAAGGAGATCCTTACTGTAGAGCTGGCAAGATTGGCCCAAGGCAGATTTAGCCAATAATATCAGCTATCTGAGCACGGTGGCTTTTTTGGCGGCTGAGCGTGCCCTTAGCTCCCCGCAGAAGGCCACGTCTGGTCTTGTGCCCACGCCAGCGGTAGCCTGCGGCGATGAAGAAGATCCTCATGCTCGCCGGCGCGGTCCTAGGGTGCTCTGGCGCTGTTCTCACCGCACACCACTACCGCTTTCTGCAAACGGCCCACCGCGTGACGGGCACGGTCATTGCTGTAGAGGCGCTTCCTGGGCCGCCAAAGCCCCGCGAAAAGATCCCCCTGCATGTTGAGTACACAATTGGGGGTTCTACGGTGCGCAGCGTAGCGCAGATGCCTATGCTTGGAACCTTCGCTGAAGGGTCGCAGGTGCCGCTTTGGATTGACTCTCAGGACCAGCAGCGCGCAATGGTTGCCTCCCTTGCCTCGCTCTTCGGCCGCCCACTAACATACCTTGCGGGAGGCCTAGTCCTCTTTCTCGTGGGGCTGCTTTACTCCTCGAAATCCCCGCCGACATCGCCCATGTCATCGAGCGCCCCAGCTGAGTCCTCCTCGACGTGAGGCTCAATAGCCTGCTCGGTCCTTGTGTCGTCGATATCGTCGTCAAGTGACTTGGGGTCTGGTGGCGGAACCTCATCCTGAACCTTCTTTGCAGCAGGCGCCTCACGGCTAGGCGTGGCTGCTTTTGGCGGGGCCGCCAGATACTCCCCATCCGGGTGCAGTGGGGGCAGCGAAAGATCAAGGTGCCTCTTGGTTGTTCCCAGTGCCTGCTTGTCCTCCTCAGAGGCCAGCGCCGCCCCAAGGTCAAACGAGAGAATGGTGCCCGCCAGAGAAGCCGCGAAAAAAAGAGCTTTCATGCCTTAACTCCTAATAAACACGAGCGCGATTGTGGTACGAAAGCCGGCTGGATTCAAGCCACGTCTTTGTAATCCAAACGGTTGTGCTCCCTTAAGCGGCACACTAGACTCCGGGAAGAGCAAGCCTTCTTGGAGAGTTTTCATGTTTTACACCCGCATCCTCCTCGCTTTTCTGCCCCTTGTGGCGGCCTGCGCAGGCGCCCAGTACCATCGTGATTCGGTCGATGCCGACCGGCGCTCAGCCATAACGGTCGGGGCGGTGCAGCGCGAGATTCGTGTCGGCATGTCCGGAGCTGAGGTAGCAGAGACGCTAGGCTCCCCCAATGTGGTCACCACCGATGAGGAGCGGCGCGAGGTATGGGTCTACGACAAGATATCAACCGAGCGGGCGTACTCCGCTGACTCCGGCGGGATAGCGACCCTCGTATTGGGTGGCGCTACCATCGGAGACGGGCTCGTCGGGGGCGGAGTTGCACCTTCCTACTCAGGCAGCAGCGGCGCTGCCTCGACAACCCAGAAGACCCTCACAGTAATAATTAAGTTCGACCACTCGCGGCGGGTTCGCGACTTCGCTTACCACTCAACCACGTTCTAGCAGCCTATGCGCTCGAAGCGCCTCTACTCAGGCCTCATGGCCCTCGTCGTGGCTGCCGCTGCGGGCTGCATCCCCGATGTGCCCCCTGAGGCCCTGACACTTCAGCCAGAGTCAGCCAGCCTTAGGCGGATGCAGACGCGGCGCTTTGACACAACCAATGAGGGGGAGCTGTTGCAAGCCTCGCTAGGAGTGCTGCAGGACCTCGGTTTCGAGCTCGACGAGGCTGAGTCTAACCTTGGCCTCCTGGTCGCCTCTAAGCAGCGAGATGCCACCGATGCCCTGCAGATAACGGGCAAGATCTTGGCAGGCGCCCTAGGAGGCGCTCAGGTGCCGGTCGACGTTACGCAGCGCATCCGCGTATCGTTGATAACCAGAGTGATATCCGCGAGCGAGTCAACGGTGCGGATAACGTTCCAGCGCACCGTTTGGAACGACCTTGGGCAGGTGTCCCGCTACGACACCCTTGATGATCCGGAGCTATACCAGGAGTTTTTCTTTAAGCTCTCGAAGGCGGTCTTCCTCGAGGCGCACGGAATTTAGGGGGCACGATGGTAGCCAGAAGTCTTACACTTGTCTTGTCTCTCCTTCTCGCCGCTTGTGCGACGGTCGACCCGCGGCTCCTCGACACCGAACAGTCCCAGGTTCAGCTTCGCTCCATACAGTCGAGGGCGTTCGACACTACCGACAAGGAGCAAACCCTGCGAGCGGTCATTGCGACACTTCAGGACCTCGCGTTCGTCGTCGATAAGGCCGACTTAAAGCTCGGCACGGTGAGCGCCACAAAGCTTGACGGCTACCTGCTCAGGATGACCGTTTCCGTGCGGCCACGAGGGCAGGGCGAGATGCTCGTGCGGGCTAACGCCCAATTCAACGACTATCCTGTCACCGACCCCAAGCCATACCAGAGCTTCTTTATTGCGCTTGAGCGAGCGATGTTTCTCAGCGCCCATGCTGTGGACTAGCGTCCCGCCGCTACTGAATCACCATCGCACCCTTAGGGCTGTACTTGCTCTTAATCGTGCCGCTCGGCCCAGAACCTGTGACACGATACCTTACAGTGTACCGGCCGGGAGAGAGCCTGCGCACCGTAATGCGGTTCCGGCTTGTGGTGCGCACAATCGCTCCCCGGACTCCTGTTTTCCGGATCTCTACGTTATACGTCACTCGAGCCGCCGAGGCATGCGCCTCCTGGCCGGTTGTCCCAACGAGCGAGAACTTCTGCAAATCCACCGTTGCGCTGCGTTTAGCCACTGTGATGTCCGGCGGTGCCGAGATCTCAACCCCCGCGACAAGGGGCGGAGGGGGGATCGTTATGTCCGAACGCAGTACAGGGAGGAACGAGCCAGCATCCCCAACAAGGTTGAAGGCAAAGGTGGTAAACGAGGCGATAGCATCAAGCGACGTAAAACCTGCCGCCCCCAGGAATATATCGTAGCTGTTGCGGCTGCCGGCCTCGCCAGCCACGTTCTTGCTCAACAGCACAAGTTCGCCTGACAGGAGGTTCTTCATGTACGTCTGCTTTGCAAAGTTGCCTGTCAGGCCGGCGAGGTTACTGGCTGTGTCTGAGAACGCCGCATAGAAACCGTTGGCTGAGAGACGGCCGTCCCCCACAGCACCGTCAGAGGGCACTCCAGCCGAGGATGTATTTATCTGGGCCAGCCCGCCGGAGCTCTTGGAGTGCAGCACGAATACCGGGCTCCGGAGCCCCCCGACGCCGTATATCAGGTTGGTCGCCGTGGTCACAAACCCCCTTACGTCCCCCCTGTAGGAGAAGCTTGGGAGCGTTGAGTCACCGTTCCCGAGCTCGCCTGCGGAATTCTTGCTCAGGTGGATTGACAGGTGTGAAGCGTAGTTAAACAGCACTATCTGCCGGAAGCCGTTGCCTGGCGAGCCCGGAACTACGTTTGTTGCCGCTGTGGACATCGCTCCGTAAGACCCGTCGCCACTGAGGATCAGGTCGAAACAGTCGGCATCCGGAGGAGGATTAATGGTCTCAACCGTGTCAACAACGGGGATCCCATCGACGACAAGTATCGTGGCTAGGAAGGGGCTTATTTTCGGCAACCCGGCTGACGAGCCCACCGCAAGGTTCGGCGCGTCCGATAGAAACGAGACGAGGATCTTGTTGTTCGTGGCACTCAAAATAGCCACGCTCGGCTGCTTGCTTGAGCCGCTGCCGCCAGCGAGCGGCAGCGGGCCATTGGCGTCACGCCCGCGGGACACGAGCACAGACGCGCCGCTGGGCATAAGCGTAAGAAAGACCTGCGAGCATCCTGCAGCAGCGCAGCTCCCGGTTGTGGGTGCTGAGTACCCCCGAAGAAGGTTGGTCGCGGTTGATGCGTAGGCTATCGCATAGCTGCCGTCCGTGAGCTTTGCGCTGATAGCCGGGTCGAAAGAGTCGGAGTTTGCCTGCGCGCCCGTTTCGCTCCTCGTTATGAGCGAATTAACCCCGTTTTCGCTCAGGAAGATATCCTCAGCCTTGTTGGTGTCTCCCGCCACTAGGTTTGACATCCGGGAGCTAAAAACGATCGCATCGAAATTAGGAGCAACGGCGGACTTCCCGCTGACTGCGTCAACAGTGCCCGGCGGAATCGGAGCCGAAACAAGGGTAGGGGGCTCGGCAGTAAGCTGTGCGTGGCAGACTGATAGCGGCAGTAAAAAAACGGCAGTGAGCCAGATGAGCTTACGCATACGAGTCCCCTCTCTTTCACCTGGCTCGACCGGCAGATACCGACCGTGCACAGCACGCCAACAATCCCTAATTGTAGCCCCTGGGACCCAGCCCGTCACCCAATATCAACCGGAGCCGGGGCAGCGCGTTCCCGCGGGGATTCTATTCCGGCGTAGGGCCTAAACGACAGCCCCCTCCGCACGCCGCTCATGCGCATTCCAGCCTTCCCCGTCAGCCGGCAAGAACCCGAAGAAGCGCTCCTCCTGTGGCATTAACCCCAGAGAGGGTCGCTGAAAACCCTGGACAACCTCCGGAGACAGCTGGCACAAAGCAGCGCGGCACGTGGAGCTTGCTCATCGGACCATCCGTCAAGGGCGGATAAGCATAGGGCTCGAGAGCTCTATCAAGCACGGCGAGTGCTTATTTGCTCTCAAAGTTCAACTCGCCTCCCCACCCCAAGGGGAGCGGCGTCCGTCCAAGATCGGCGAGCTCGTTAAGGTAGAGTTCACACGCCACCCTAAGCCTCGGCTCCCCGTCGCGCGCAAGGGTGAGAGACCGCTCCGCCTCGCTAAATTGCGCCCGACAGAAGGCGGCAAGCCCTTCCTCCCAGTGAGCAAGACTGCCCCTGTCCAGGGGCGGGTCGAACACCGAAAAGAGCCTCACTGGCTCCCGCCTGCCCTTGACCCGCACTGTGCCGATCTGCACCGCGCCGGCGAAGCCACCGGTATCCTTGCGTGTGGGTTCCGTAAAGAGGATATCCGTGCCGAAGTACTTGTTGAGCCCCTCGACTCGCGCCGCCAGGTTTACGGAATCGCCGATAGCAGTGTAGTCAAAACGTTTGTGCGAGCCGAGATTTCCGACCAGCATCGGGCCCGTGTGGATGCCGATCCTCGTAATGAGCGGCGGAAACCGCTGGGTCGAATTAAAGCGCTCTACGGCTGCACGGATATCCCTTCCCGCTTTAATCGCTAACTCAGCATGATTTGCGAGCTTGATTGGGGCGCCCCAGATGGCGAAGATCGCATCGCCTATGAACTTAAGCAGTGTTCCTTGGTTCCTGAACACAACCTCAACCACTTCAGTAAAGTATGCGTTTAGCATCTCAGAGGTCTTCTCGGCGGGCATCTCCTCACTGATCGAGGTGAAGTCCTGGATGTCTGTAAAGAGGGCAGTGACCCACAACTTCTCTCCGCCGAGCGTTAGCGCCCCTCCTTGCGACTGCAGCTGGGGCACCATCTCGGGGGACACGTAGAGCTCAAAAGCAGAGCGGAGGCTCTCCTCGGACCGGCGCGCAAGGAGGTAAGCCCGCAACGACGTTCCCAAGAGCAGGAGCGGCAACACGATTAGGACGGTGCAGGCCCCCACAAGAAAGAAACCGCTCCCGATCAGTAAAAAGGCGGCGAGACACCACGCCACTACAGCCGACGCCACTACGATCCCAAAGACGAGGGGCGAGAGCGAGAGCGCCACAAACGTCGCTACGGCCACGAATGCGGCCTGGCAGGAACGCTCCAGCAGGGGCGAGGGACGCATAATCCAGCTGCGCTGTGAAAGGTTAGCGAAGATAGTGGCGTGCACCTCCAGGCCGAAGATCATCGGGGGACCGAGCGGAGAGAGGTAGCTATCCTTCTGTGCCCCCCCGGTGTCCGACCGAAGCAGGAGCCCCACGAACACGGTTGCGTCCCTAAGGAGCCCTGAAGAAAGCTTTGCATCGTCACTCAGCACTTCCCAGTATGAGATGTTAGGGATCGTCCGACCCGGACCGTAGTACCTAATCAGGTCGTACGGGCCCGGAAGCCCGGGGCCGAGCTCCGAACTGCGCAGCCCCGCCGCCGCCTGAGCCAGGAAGGGGAAGCGCCGCTCCTGGTCAGAGCGGGGCAGCGGGAAGTTACGGATGTAGCTCTTGCGCTCCCGGAGCCCTATGAGCCCCTCCACGGCCGACCTCCTGAAGAGCTCGTAAGGCTCCTCGAGCTCCTCTATTAGGTAGCCGCCACCCTGGTTCTGGATGAAGCGCATGCTCGCCTCAGCGCCGACCACCGAGGGCAGCTCGCCCATTGCTTCGGCCAGCGCCGTATCTGCAGCGGCGTCAACGCCAGGACCCGCAAAGAGAACATCGAAGACAACCCGTTTAGCCCCCAGCTCCTTGAGCCGCCGGACAAGTCGGGCATGCAGCGCCCTCGGCCACGGTTGCCCGTAGGGCACGTTAAGCTCCTTGTAACTTGCCTCGTCCATTGAGACGATTACCACGCCCGAGGGCACCAGCTGTCGCCCCCGAAGCTGGAGCCAGAGGTCTGAAACTCGAAGCTCGACATCCTCAAAGAGCCCAGACGAGAGGGACAAGAGCAGGGAGAGAGTCCCGATTCCAAGCGAAATAGCCAACTTTGCCCAAACCCGCATGCCCCGTTTGTAACACCTCAAGGTTTCTGTGGCGATGAGGATAATGTGCCGCCGTCATTGAAACTATCTTGGTCAAGCGTGGAGTTAAGGCTACTCTCACCGTGTCTGCGTCAACCGGGAGGCCTCTTGGTTCGTTCAGTTGTAGCACTGCTGACTCTTGTGCTGGTGCCAGCAACAGTGGCGGCTGCCCAGCAGTCGGTTGCTTCAGTGTTTTCCATCCAGGGCAGCGCAGTAGTGGTGCGCGGCGGAACCCCGTCGCCCCTCAAGGAGGGAGCTGAGGTCTATGCCGGGGAGGAGGTTCAGGTTGGCAACCCCGGCAGAGTGGCGCTCAGACTCGCTGACCAATCGTACGTGCGCCTCACCTCCGGGGCTCGGATGCGCTTCCCGACAAAAGAGCCCTCGCTCAACCTTGTCGAGGGCTCGCTTCATTTCTTTAGCCACAGTGAGCAGCATCCGACGGTGGTAACGGAGCATGTCACCGCCGCCATCCGGGGCACTGAATTCACCGTGACGACCTCCGCAGCGGAGAGCTCCCTCTCGATGCTCTCAGGCTCCGTTGACGCCTCTACCCCAGGCGGACGTGTCGCGCTGACGGGCGGGGAGGGGGCGAGGTTTCGGCCACGCCGGCCCCCAGAGGTCTTTGCGATCGCAAAGTCCGAGCGCTCAGTTCAGTGGAGCCTCTACGTTCCGTTTCTCGGCTGGGAGGGGGCGTTGCCTGACGACCAACGCATTCGCCGGGCCCTTGAGCTCGCCAGCAGGGGAGAGACTCTTGCCGCCCTGAAGACGCTTCCAGCAGTCGGCACCCCGTGCGAGCCGGCACTCATCCTTCGCGCCCGCCTTCTGATCGCCAGTGGCGCCACTGAGGAGGGAGCCCGGAGCCTTGAGCGCTGCGCCGTTTCAAGCTCTGCTGCCGCTCCCCATGCCCTGGCAGAGGCTAGCCTTGCGCTGCTCCGGCTACAGCAAGGCGACCTCTTGGCGGCAGACAACCTCTCAAGGCATGCGGTCGAGTCGGAGCCAACCTCTGCGGCTGCGCGCATCGCGCGCTCTTTTGCCATGCAGGCTAAGGGTGACCTCGATGGGGCTCTCGCCGCAGTCGAGCCCCTCCCAAACGACACCAGTGGTGAGCTCCGCGCGCGCCGCGCTGAGGTGCTGTTTATGTTTGGCTACGTTCCTGAGGCGCGGGGCGAGCTCGAGCAGATCCAGGGGCGCTCTTGGTACTCGGAGGCGGTATACGGGTTCGTGCTCATGGGGGACCGCGACTTCGACGGCGCTCGCGCCGCCTTTGGGCGCGCCGTGTCTCAGGAGCCCTCGGCCGCGCTTCCGAGGATGGGGCTGGGAATCGTCTCTTTCAACCAGGGCGATCTCTCGCTGGCCAGAACCCAGTTCGAGCAGGCGGCAGTTCTTGAGCCAAACCGCTCGATATACCGCAGCTACCTCGGCAAGGATTACTTTGAGCAGGACACCTACGCCCCAGCCCATCCAGAGTATGAGCGGGCAATTGAGCTCGATCCTAGCGACCCCACGCCGCACCTCTACCGAAGCTTTATGCGCGTTGCGGAGAATGACCTGATCGGCGCCCTGGATGACATCAATCAGGCTCGAGAGCTGTCGAGCCGCCGGGATGTGTACCGCTCATCCTTTCTGCTCGATGAGGACAGCGCAGTGCAGGCCGCCTCAATCGGCAGGGTGTACAACGAGCTCGGGTTTCGGGAGAGGGGCCGAGTCGAGGCCGTGACGGCCATAATCGATGACTACATGAACGCCAGTGCCCATCGCCTCCTCTCTCAAACGCAGGAAGACATCTACCTAGGCGACACCATTGCGTCGGAGCGCCGAATGGCAAACCTCTTCGCCCCGCTCAGCATTAACGTGGTGGACGCTATCGGCACCAGCGTTTCGCTGAACGAGTACTCCCAGCTCCTCGAGGAGGACGGCTGGCGCACCGGCATTAACAACTTTTATGACTCCAAGGCCGAGACCTTCAAGACGGGAGTACTGTCAGCGCACAAGTTTGGAAACTATGCTATTGGGCTCAGCGCGGAGGGGCTCGGGCAGGATGGGATTGCAGATGATCCCCGCACGGGGGTTGGCACGGTCGGATTTTCGTTTCAGGCCCAGCCCGACTACGGCAACCGTTTCCTGTTTGAGGCGCGCGGCGTGAGCTCCGGCCAGAGCGACTTCACAGACAGCGCTGACGTGCTTGAGGGGAGCCTGAGCGCCGCCTGGCTTCACCGGTTTTCGCCGGAAAATGCCCTCCTTCTCAACTCAACCTACGACCGAAGCCGCAGCAACATTCACACTCCGAGCAACACAAGCAACCAGCTCTCATTTCGGGACTACCAGATTACCACGATCTTTGAGGGCATAGAGGAGACGGAGCTTGTTCAGCTCGCGACGGATGCCCGGGACCGTTACTATGAGACATCAGTAACGAACGAGGCGCAGTTTATCTCCGACACGGAGCTCATTCAGCACATCTTTACCTATCGGAACGTCCACAATGTGCTGTCGGAGTCAGACAGCTCATCGATTGAGTATGAGTATGCGGATGGCGCCACGCAGGAGATCCCCTTCTCAAGCGCAGCGCCAAGCAGCCTGAACGGCAACTACGCGTCATACCTGGGCGACCTTAAGGTGGCCAAGGGCCTGCACCTCAACTTCGGCGGTGAGTATGACTCGGTCGAGTTTGGGCAGGACCCAGAATACCCCCCGTACACAAGCGAGACCCTGAGCCAGACACTGTGGAGCCCCAAGGGTGGCATCGTGTACAATCCCGATGAGAGCCTCATTTTTCGCGTCGGCTACTCTGAGCAGCTTGCAAAGGGCACGAAGTTCGATCTCATCAGCCTTCAGCCAACAACGGTGGGCGGCATCGTGCAGCGTTTCAACGACGACCCTGGGACAAAGGCCCAGACCTTCGGCGTAGGGCTGGACCTGCATCCGACCTCATCAACGTACTTCGGCGGCGAGTGGACCCGCAGGTGGCTCTCCATGCTCACTCAGCCCACCCTCTACGATGTGGTGCTCGACTTCGATAACCTGACGATCTCCACCGGCGAGAGCATTGGCTCTCCAACCGAGATGGATTTCGAGCAGAACTTCGTGACGGCATACCTCTACGAGGTGCTAAGTGAGAGCTGGATCGCGGGCCTCGACTACCGGTATGCCGAGCAGCTGAACTACGAAGACACAAGCTCCTACGACCAGCGGGGCAAGGCTTTTACCCGGTACTACTGGACCGGCGGCTGGTTTGTTCAGGGCTCAAGCACGTATCGCTACCAGAACTTCGAGGGCCCGGTGGAGGTTGCCGGGGCCGATGGCGCCTGGCTCTTTGGAGCGGGGCTGGGCTACCGGCTGCCAACCCGCCACGGTATCCTCCTGCTCGACGTAAACAATATCTTCGGCGAGAATATCGACATCAACCAGTCCACATACTTCAACGAGCCAGTCTGGAGTGAGCCAACTGTGCAGCTGGTTGCAAACTTCAACTTCTAGTCCGCAAGGCACCTCACATGGCGATAGATATGGCGATTCCGGCCGGCTCTCTAGCGCTCGTCACCGGCGCATCGGGATACACGGGGCAGGTTCTTGTGCGCAAGCTCTGCGCGCTCGGCTTCAGGGTCAGGGCCATCGCCCGTCCGAGCTCCAATATCGAGCCCCTGGCGGAGCTGCCTATCGAATGGATTCGGGGCGAGGTGCATGACAGGGATGTAGTGCGCCGGTCGTGCGAGGGAGTCGAGTACCTCTTCCACGTCGCGGCTGCGTACCGGGAGCCAGGCATCGAAGACGAGACCTACCGCGCAGTGCACGTGACCAGCACCGAGGCCCTTGCTGAGTGCCTAGCTGGCCGACCTGGCTTTAAGAGGTTCGTGCACGTCTCGACGGTTGGAGTTCACGGCCACATCGACCATCCTCCTGCCAGCGAAGACTACCGCTTTAGCCCGGGCGACATCTACCAGCGAACTAAGGCAGAGGCCGAGACCTGGCTGCGCGAGTTCGCCGTGAAGAGCGGCCTGCCAGTTGTCGTCATCCGCCCGGCAGCTATCTACGGCCCGGGAGACAAGCGGCTCCTTAAGCTCTTTAGGCTCGCTGGAAGGAGGTACTTTCCGCTGTTCGGCAAGAGCAGGGGGCTCTATCACCTTATTCACGTCGACGATCTGACTGACATCTTCATTGTGGCAGCCCTCAGCCCGGCGGCCGTTGGCCGGGTCTTTATCGCGGGCAACCCAGAGCCCAGCTCTCTCAAGGAGATCGCCACAGTTGTCTCGTCCGAGCTTAAGGGGCCGCCCGTTCGGTTTATTAGGCTGCCGGCTTGGCCGCTCTTTGTTGCAGCCCTGCTGTGCGAGGCGGCATGCAAGCCCCTCGCCATTTCGCCGCCGCTGTACCGGAGGCGCGTGGCCTTTTTCACGAAGGATCGGGCGTTCGACACCAGCCGACTGACCAGGGAGCTCAAATACCGCTTCTCAGTGCCGGTTGAACAGGGGCTGCGGAGCACCGCAAGGTGGTACCGCGAGGCTGGCTGGCTTTAGGGCCCTCACAGCTTAGAGCGCTCGGCGGCTATCACCTCCGCAAGCCGATCTACGAGGGCGCTTAGCGCAGAGGCCCGTTCTGCGGGGCGCGGCCCTACCGGCTGCCCCTCGAGCACGCTCACTCCACTGCGCACTGGCGCACCGCCATGCTTGGCCACAACCCACCGGGCAGAGAGGAGGGGCTTTCCCCCTTCATCAACGTCAAACCGCGACACGTCAACCGTCACCGTGGCATCGGGGTCGCCGGGGATCTCTCCGTTCATGACAACTCCCTCAGGAGCGAGCCTGGCGGATAAGTCCTGCAGAAAAACACGCTGGAACTCCGAGCGAAGCTCCGATGCCCAGAGCCTCTTTGCGTCCAGCGACACCTCTCCTGAGCTGCTTGTCGTCACCATCTCTAGGCTGTCGAGGTAGCCCGGAAAGCGGACCGGAAG
>JAFMJG010000191.1 GCA_017853605.1 bacterium | reverse complement strand
CGGCCGCGTGAAGGATCTTCCGGGAGTTCGCTACCACATCGTCCGCGGAAAGCTCGAGTCGCACGGCGTTGCTGACCGCAAGCAGAGCCGCTCGAAGTACGGCGCGAAGAGGCCGAAGTAAGTTTTAGCAAGAGGAAGCTATGTCACGTAAGAAGCGCGATTTTAAGCGAGAGATTCAGGCAGATCCCCGTTACGGCGATCTCGTTGTTGGCAAGGCCATCAACGTGATCATGGAGAGCGGCAAGAAGGGTGTCTCCGAGCGGGCGATGTACGGGGCCCTCGACACGCTGGCCAAGAAGACAGGGGCAGATGCCGTAGAGACCTTCCACAAGGCGCTCAACAACATTAAGCCGATGGTAGAGGTCCGATCCCGGCGAGTTGGCGGCGCGACCTACCAGGTTCCTACAGAGGTGCGGGCAGAGCGCGCACAGTCGCTGGCCCTTCGGTGGCTTAAGGAGGCTGCTGCGGGCCGGGGCGAGAGAAGCCTCGCAGAGCGCCTTGCAAACGAGCTTCTTGACGCAACGCAGAACCGGGGCGCAGCCGTGAAGAAGCGTGAGGACACGCACCGCATGGCAGAGGCCAACAAGGCGTTCGCTCACTTTAGGTGGTAGTAAGGTTAGCGGGGCCGAGCGCTCCGCTTCGTTGGAGAGACAATCGTGGCTATTAAAGACTTAAGCAAGGTTCGCAACATCGGCATCATGGCCCACATCGATGCTGGAAAGACGACGACCACAGAGCGCGTCCTGTTCTACACCGGCATTAACTACAAGATCGGTGAGGTTCACGAGGGTGCGGCCACGATGGACTACATGGAGCTTGAGCAGGAGCGTGGCATCACGATCACCTCTGCAGCGACAACCTGCTCCTGGAAGGGCTCAACCGGAGACCTGCCGGACCACCAGATAAACATCATCGACACGCCAGGCCACGTAGACTTCACCATAGAAGTTGAGCGCTCGCTGCGCGTACTGGACGGCGCGTGCGCCGTGTTTGATGCTGTCAGCGGCGTGGAGCCGCAGTCCGAGACCGTGTGGCGCCAAGCCAACAAGTTTAACGTTCCCCGCATCTGCTTCATCAACAAGATGGACCGCATCGGGTCGGACTTTAAGGGTGGAGTTGAGTCCATCCGTGAGAAGCTCGGCGCAAAAGCGTGCCCGATCCAGATCCCGATCGGCGCGGAGAGCGAGTTCCTTGGCATGGTGGACCTCGTTGAGATGAAGGGCATCGTGTTCAAGGACGAGACCAAGGGCGCAAAGTTGGAGGTTATCGACGTGCCCGACGAGCTGCGTGCTGAAGCCGAGAAGGCTCGCGAGTACCTCCTCGAGTGCGTTGCCGAGGTGGATGAGTCCATCATGGAGAAGTACCTGAGCGGCGAGACGATAACTGTGCCGGAGATAAAGAGTGCAATCCGGAAGGGCACCATCAAGATGGAGATCTTCCCGGTCCTGTGCGGTAGCGCATTCAAGAACAAGGGCGTGCAGCAGCTGCTGGATGCGGTGGTAGATTACCTCCCGAGCCCGATTGACATCCCGCCAGTAAAGGGCACTGACCCGACAAAGAAGGAAGTTGTTGAGATCGAGCGGGCCACAGACCCGTCGGCTCCGATGTGCGCGCTTGCCTTTAAGATAATTACCGACCCGTTTGTGGGTGTTCTGACCTTCTTCCGCGTGTACTCAGGGACAGTTACTGCAGGCTCTGGCGTCCTTAACTCAACGCGAGACAAGAAGGAGCGCATCGGGCGAGTAGTCCGCATGCACGCTGACAAGCGCGAAGAGGTCAAAGAGGTCGGCGCGGGGGACATCGGCGCGGCTGTGGGCCTCAAGGAGACCATAACAGGGGACACGCTGTGCGACCTGAATAACCCGATCGTGCTCGAGAGCATCCACGCTCCAGCGCCGGTTATCAGCATCGCGATCGAGCCGAAGACCAAGGCCGACGAGGAGAAGATGGGCCTCTCGCTGATGAAGCTCGCCAAGGAGGATCCCTCGCTGAAGGTCAGCGTGGACAAGGAGTCGGGCCAGACTCTTATCGCCGGCATGGGTGAGCTTCACCTCGACATCATCAAGCAGCGCCTCTTCCGCGAGTTTAGCGTTGACACGACGGTAGGAAAGCCGCAGGTGGCATACCGTGAGACGATCGTTAACAAGGCTGAGGCTGAGTGCAAGTACGCGAAGCAGACGGGAGGCCGCGGGCAGTTCGGGCACGTCCTGCTGCGCGTGGAGCCGCTTGAGCCAGGCAAGGGAATTGAGTTTGTTGATGAGATTAAGGGAGGCATCATCCCGAAAGAGTACGTCCCGGCGGTCGAGAAGGGAGTTGTGGAGGCCCTCGAAGGGGGGATCCTGGCAGGCTTCCCTGTAATCGACATGAAGGTGACGCTCTACTACGGAAGCTTCCACGAGGTCGACTCGAGCGAAATCGCCTTCAAGATCGCAGGCTCCATGTGCGTTAAGGATGCTTGCAACAAGGCGAAGATCCAGCTTCTTGAGCCAATCATGGCTGTAGAGGTTGTCTGCCCGGATGATTTCGTCAGCAATATCGTGGGTGACCTGAACCGACGACGTGCCCGAATTCTCGGTATGGAGCCGAGAGCCGGCGCTCAGACGGTGAAGTGTGAGGTGCCGTTGGCCGAGATGTTCGGCTACTCAACGGACCTTCGCTCAAACTCGCAAGGGCGAGCCACCTTCACTATGGAGTATCATCACTACGCACCCGTGCCGACTCACGTCGCGGAGAGCGTAGCGAAGAAGTAAATGACTTTTAAAGGTGTGTTGTTTAACTAAACCCGGAGAGAAGCATGTCAAGCAAGAAATTTGATAGGACTAAGGCCCACGTAAACGTCGGCACCATCGGTCACGTAGACCACGGAAAGACGACGACAACGGCAGCGCTCGTTTCAGTCCAGGCCGCAAAGGGCTTGGCAACGGTGAAGTCGTACAAGGACATCGCCAAGGGCGGCACTGTTCGTGACGACTCGAAGACCGTGACGATCGCCAGCGCTCACGTTGAGTACGAGACGGCAACCCGCCACTACGCTCACGTAGACTGCCCGGGCCACGCTGACTACGTTAAGAACATGATCACCGGCGCAGCCCAGATGGACGGCGCTATCCTCGTTGTGAGCGCTTCTGACGGACCAATGCCCCAGACTCGCGAGCACATCCTCCTCGCCCGACAGGTAGGCGTTCCCAAGATCGTCGTGTTCCTTAACAAGGTAGACACGGTCGACGATGCAGAGCTCCTAGACCTCGTTGAGATGGAAGTTCGCGACCTCCTCACGGAGTACGGCTTCCCAGGCGCTGAGACCCCGATTATTCGTGGAGCTGCCATCAAGGCTCTCAACGGCGAGAACAGCGAGATCGGCACCCAGGCCTTCGACAAGCTCCTTGCGACGATCGACGAGTACATCCCGGTCCCGCAGCGCGACATCGACAAGCCGTTCCTTATGCCGGTTGAGGACGTGTTCTCAATCGCAGGACGCGGCACAGTGGCCACTGGCCGTATCGAGCGCGGCAAGATTAAGGTTGGCGAGGAAGTCGAGATCGTCGGCCTCCGCGACACCAGCAAGACCGTCGTAACGGGAGTTGAGATGTTCAAGAAGCTTCTCGACGAGGGACACGCTGGCGACAACGTTGGCTGCCTCCTCCGAGGCCTGAAGCGGGACGACGTTGAGCGTGGGCAGATCCTCTGCCAGCCTGGCAGCGTCAAGCCGCACAAGAAGTTCAAGGCTGAGGCGTACATCCTCAAGAAGGAGGAGGGTGGCCGTCATAAGCCGTTCTTCACCGGCTACCGTCCCCAGTTCTTCTTCAGGACGACGGACGTGACTGGCTCTATCAAGCTCCCTGACGGGGTTGAGATGGCTATG
>JAFMJG010000002.1 GCA_017853605.1 bacterium | reverse complement strand
CTTGCGACAGGGCACGGCCGAGCAGCATCACCTTGTCGCTCCCCACAACAGCGTAGAGCTGCCGGTTCATCTCGTAATTGCTCTGGTAGTGGGGGAGCTTGTTCTCGAGGATTCCGCCAGGGATCGACAGCGTCACCATCGGGAAGGTGGCTGCCAAGGCGAGCGCGGAAGCCACAAAAGGGGATGCAGCCGCCCGAAAGCTCCACAGCAGGCAGAACATCGCCACAGGAATGATGCTGAAGCGGGCTCCCACGTGATTGATGGCGAGTGGCGCAAACTGGGCCACCATAACCACAAGGAATGCAACGAGAGCCTTGATCCTCCAGCCGCGCGGCACGCCGAGGATGAGCCACGGCAGGAAGAGCAGCGAAAAGAAGCCGCCCCGAACCTGCTCCTTGTTAACTGACGACAGCAGCCCGAAGTAGCCCCGAATTCCAAAGAAGTCAAAGACTCGGCTCAGGCCGTAGTCGTTGTAGATGAGCTTCCGGAGATGCTCGGGGAGGAACCGTATCGGCTCAAAGCTCCACTCAAGCACAGCGAGCATCGTGCTCTGCGCCATTGGCTCCCACCCCTTGCCAAAGTTTGAGAGGTTTACGGCAACGCCCCCGCCGGTAAAATCGCCGAAGGCGGCCTTAATCGGAAGAAATGAGAGGGCAACGCAGGCGCACCCGAGGGCAACTCCCAGGAGCCCGGCAGCAAGGGCTTTGGGATCGGTGATGATCTGCCGCGTTCGGGGAGCAAAGAGAAGCGCGGCGAGCGGGATGGCGGGGAAGAGCACGTACTGCTTGATCGACAGCCCGAGCCCAACAAGCGCGGAGAAGGCGAAGAGCGCCTCACGGATGCTCGGGGCAGTGCGCGCCAGCGCGAGTGCTGCCAGCACCGGAAACGCGGCCGCCATGTCTGTGCTCGTGTCAGAGAAGCGCAGGCCCACGAGTGGGCAGAAGAGGAAAACGACGGCGCCAACGAGTGAGGAGCGCACAGATAGCCCAAGCGTGGTGCCGGCAAGCACCAGGGCGGCGGCGGCGCCTAGCGAGAGCATGAGCGTGGGAAACGACGCGCCGAGCCAGCCGCACCCGAGGAATACGTTTGGCAGGATCGTTCCTGCTCCCGCGTAGGGGTGGGCGAGCTGCTGCCAGATAACGGCGGGGTAGGGCGCAAAAGAGCCCTGCGCAGACCAGACCAGGGCGCGAGGGATGTGGTAGTTGAGGCTGTCAAAGGAGGAGGTGCCAGAGCTCCAGTCGAGCACCATGCTGACGTGAGCAAGCCGCACGGTGTTGACGAGCAGGGCGGCCAGCAAGAGGTCGATCCACTTGGGCCGGTACGAGAGCCTGCGCAGCGCCCGCCAGATTCCGGGGAGGCTTGTGACCGACACTGCGGCCATGAGGCCCGCCACGGTGGCGTAGGCCGCCCGGTAGTGCCAGGGGCTGAGCAGCCCGAGGTGCCCGAGCACCATTGAGAGGGCGAAGAGCACAGCCTCGTACAGCACGAGCCCCATAACGGAGCACCACAGAAATCCTCGAGCCTCCACCCGGCGGCACACGGCGAGGATGCAGAGGAAAGGGAGGGCCAACACCAGCCCGAAGTAGGGGAGGCATGCCTGGAAGATGGGGTAAACTGGATCGTCGATGTTCATACGCAGTCGGTAGATCCAACTAGAGCCAACCCGTGGGCGCAAGATGTTGAGTGAGCAAAACTGGGTCCCAAGGGGGCGCGAGCAGCTAGCGGGCGAGCTGCCGGCAGCGAGGGCCTCCATGCACAGCGCGGGACGCGGGTTTGCAGCTGTGCCTCATTTGGTAACCGCCCATCCTCACTAAGGATCTGCGGCACAGCCGAGCACGCCTTAGAGCGGGCAGCGGACAGGGGCCAAGCCAAGAGCGCCCGTGGCTAAGCGCGCCCCGGTGGCGCACAATGGCTGGGGCGTTAGTGTGGTGCCAACGGAGGGCAGGTGGCAGCAAAAAAGATCGGCATAGTGGCAGCGATGCCTGAGGAGTTCGCGCTTCTTAAGGAGCGCTTTCACGCCGCTCCGGTGCGCTCAATCGGGCCGCGCGACTTCCTGGCCGCCTCGGTCGGCGGACGTGAGATCGTGCTGGTGTGCTCCCGCGTCGGAAAAGTTGCCGCTGCGTCTACGGCGACGACCCTTGTGCAGTCCTTCGGCGTTGATGCGCTGCTCATGACGGGGGTAGCCGGCGGGATCGCGCCGGAGGCAGGTATTGGTGACATCGTCGTTGCGGACACCCTCATTCAGCACGACATCGACCTCAAGGGGGTGATGGGCTGCCAGCGCTTTGACATTCCGCTTCTTGGGCTCTCAGCTATCCCAGCCTCAAGCGAGCTGCTCAAGATTGCGGCTGAGGCTGCTCATGCACTCGTGCGGAGTGACGACTACGCGCGGGCGGTAGCGGGGCTCGCGCAGAGGGCACCCAAGGCCCACTGCGGCGTGGTTGCAAGCGGAGACCGTTTTATCAATGAGAGCACCGAGCGTGATGAGCTGCGGCGCCTCATTCCCCGCCTGATGTGCGTCGAGATGGAGGGCGCCGCCGTTGCCCAGGTGTGCGCAGAGCATGGGGTGCCACTGGCGGTGTGCCGAATTATTTCGGACAGCGCCGGATCTGGCGCCGTGGTGGACTTCCAGGCCTTCATCGAGCGTGCTGCTGCCTTCGGCTCAGAGCGCTTCGTTGCAGAGTTTCTGGCTCGACTCCCCTGACCTCGCTGGCTTAGGGTGCTTGTTCGCCCCCCCGGTTCAAGCTCAAGTGAGCAAACTCGAACTAAAACCGACACCTTAGGGGGCTTCTGAACCCTTTGTTCCCTAAAGTGCAGCCATCTGATTAGCTTTGCTCAGGCCCTGTCGATATAATTTTGTGCCAGGGACCTGAGCGCTCATCACAACGAAGAATGGTGCGCCAGGCGGCTTTGCTGAAGGAGCGTTGGGATGTTCCAGAGCTTACGAAACTTTATTTCGCCCCCACCACCTACGGACACGCAGCAGGTTGAGGGTTGGAGGAGGCTCTTCTCGAAAACTAATGGCTGGTGCAGCGGCTCTACCAAAGCCCCCGGCGTATACGCCTCGTGTGTTCAGGTCAGCTCGTGGCTCCAGGTTCCCGCCATTCTCAGTGAGCTGCAGAGGGATCCAACGAAGATGATTAGGGTAGACTTCCCAGCACCGACGACAATTGGCCCCCTGCCGGACGCCATAAAAGCGGAGCAGCTGCGCATCTACACCTTTCTTCGCAACGCGCACACCACTGCCCTAGGGGAGCTGCGCCGCACCCTTCCGCGGGCGATCGAGCAGAGCTACGCGTTTACGCTAGTGCCCCCCGACCCCGACTTCGATGTTGCACGAAATATGGGCGCCCAAAAGTGGGTGAATGCTCACTCGTTCGACCCCGCCAACGCCGACAAGCGGCTGCGCGTCAACGATGTGCATAGCCTCGACACCTCGGTTCCGGCTCTCAACCAGATAGCCGACATTCGCAAGGCGTTCCAAGAGTCAGCGGATGGGGGGAGGCCCTTTATTTTTCTCCTCCCCGGTGCCACCCCGGAGTACGTGAACGAATTCGGGCAGGTGGTTGATACTATCGTAAACCCGGTTGGGGTCGCGGGCCCCTTCGACGCCAAGACCCTTCCCTTCATCAAGGCCTGGGTAGGCGAGCTCGATACTGAGCCCCTCCCGCCCAGAAAAGTTGGGCGGCCGTGCAGGGCCGTCGAAGAGAAATCGCTCGCAGAGCTTCTCGACCCAGATCCGAAGGTGCCGCGGAGCTTTGGCTCGGTGATCGGCTCGATCGTCGACATGCAGCTCCTCCTGTGGGGAGACGGCTAGGGGCCGCTGCCAACTATCGCCTTGGCTGGCGCCGCTCCTCGCGGTATGTGTCTGCCATGACGCTCAACCTCAAGAGCCACATCGCTGACGTTCCCAACTTCCCGAAGGAGGGGATCATCTTTCGCGACATCTCGCCCCTCCTGGCATCGCCAGAGGCCTTCTCGTTCGCCGTCTCTGCCATGTCCGACGCCGTTAAGGGCTGTGGGGCAGGGGCGGTTGTGGCCATCGAGTCACGCGGCTTCATCTTCGGGGCTCCGGTAGCGATGAGGCTTAAGCTCCCCTTAGTGCTCGTGCGCAAGCCCGGCAAGCTCCCCGGTGATCGTGAGCAGGTGAGCTACGGCCTAGAGTACGGCACCGACACCCTTGAGCTCAAGCGCGGCATGATCGCGGCTGGCTCGCAGGTGGTTATTGTCGATGATGTCCTTGCTACCGGAGGCACAGCGGCAGCGACGGCCGATCTCGTCACAAGGGTCGGCGGCCATGTCGCAGGGTTTGTCTTTCTCATTGAGCTCTTGGGGCTTGAGGGGCGGTCGCGGCTCGGCGACCGGCGTACGGCGTCGATTATTCAGTACTAGCGCCAGGATTGCCGCGCAGGCCACGGGTTTGCCCAGTGGCATGCAACTTGGTCGGCCAGGCACTTGAGATTAAGAATGAAAGCTGCGCCCAGTTCGGCCAAAAAAAGGGCGAGCTAGAGCCGGCGCTTGGATGCGAGTTGATTCCTGGATTGAGCTTCGATCGCTGTGGGCCGACCACAATCGGGGGAGTTTAAGGTTTCTCCGGCATGCAAGCGCGAGCTGCTCTGCAATGAGTTTTCAGAGGTTGCAGACCTCACGATGGCGACGACAAAAGAGGCGATTACTTGCGCCATCATGAGCAGGAATTACAACCGGCTAAAGTCTGTCTGTGATGGCGACAACCGCTGCGTGCCTCCGCCACGGCCCGTCGAGCCGGAGGATCTCATTCCGCTCAGCCCGGTGGACCCGAGGTTCCCAGGCTGGCGGAGCCCCCAAATGTTTCTCAAAACCATGCATGCGCGGCCCGTGGCATGAGCCTGCTGGCAATGCCGGCTGACCCCACCATGGGGAAGCAAGAGAGAGGCGCACGAGAGCCTCTTCGGCAGATGGCCGGTGAGGGCATGGCCTGGCCGCCCTCATGCGAGGCACAACACGCAGCACTATCTCGTCAAGTCGAGCATGTACGTCCGCTCAGGCCCATAGCCTGCAGGAAGATCGTCACCCCGCACCCACCCAGCGCTCTCGTAGAGCCGTATCGCCTCCGCGAATCGCTCTCGGGTCTCAAGCCGTATCGCTCGGCGGCCCAGCGCCCGAGCGGCTTCAGCCGCAGCGCTGAGGAGCTTTCGCCCTATCCCAAGCCGGCGGACGCTCGGGTCAACATAGAGGCCAGAGAGGAAAGCCACCTCCGCATCACTCACGTCCAGGGTGGCGACTCCTGCCACCCGTCCCGCATGCTCCGCCACGTAGGTGATCTTTTGCGGCTCATCATGCAGGCCAAGCTGCGCAATGTCGGCATCCAGCCCGTGCACGTCCGGCTCGATGCCATACGAGCGCAGGATCGAAAAAACGAGGGACGCAGCAACCGCGTTGTCTGCTGGCACGGCACGGCGGACGACTATCTCTAGCGCGCCTGGCATGCCGCTACTCCCCGGCTCCCCGTGCGATAGTGACAACGACAACATCAGCAGCAATGAACAGACACATGCGCATAACGGTTCCCGCCTCGGCAGCTATTTGCCTGAGGCCAAGATAATCGCACGGCGAGAGGCCACTCGCATCCTTGTTATTTGGCGGCGATTCGGGGAGAAGCGCTGTAATCCCATGTGGACCCCGCGCAACCCGCAGAGAGCTGAAATGAATAGGCGAGTCGAGACAGGCGCAAAGCTTGCCTAACTCCCTGAGGAAAGGTGACATGATTGGTGGCAACGTTGACATGCAGGGGGTCCCCAGTTACCTTCTCGCCGTCGTTGTTGCCCGATCTTGAGGCCTGTTTCCCGGCACAAGGGGGCAGCGCCACATGCGCGCAACATGCGCACCCTCTGGAGAGGTGGCCGAGTGGCTGAAGGCGCCTGATTCGAAATCAGGTATACCGGAAACGGTATCGGGGGTTCGAATCCCTTCCTCTCCGTTCCCCTTCTATTTTTGGGGCGCCTCGCGCAGCGCGCTAGCGAGGGTCGACAGAGAACTCGGCGATTGCTCGCGAGATCTCGTCAACGGAAAACCCCTTAGCTGCCGAAAAAACCGCCATCCTGCCGTGTGACTCTATTGGCTTCGAAAATCGCTCAATGGCCGCGTAGTGCGGCCGGTTATGGTAGTCATCAAAGAGGATGACTGCGCCCTCTCTGGCCGAGACGAGCGAGTACAGGAACGAGGCGACACGGAAGCGGCCGTCTATCAGGATAGTGTCAGGCACGAGCCCGTGCCGCTTCGCCGCGTCCCATGGGGTGGCCATGTAGCGCCAGTAGCGGCTAATCCCCGCGTGAGATGTGGGCAGGCCCCAGCGGCCCACCCGGCCGATATCGCAGTGCTCAAGGAATGCCTGTCCGCCACCTTCACTGAGGGAGCTCTGGACGAGCCCTATCCAGTGGCGGTCGGAGTCAACAGAAATAATTGAGGGAACCCGAGCCACGTCGTGCGCGTACACAGTGCTCCCCCCGCAGCCGTACTCTAGATAGCACGCAGCTGCAGCGGCTGCTTGGGCAAAGCGCGCCAGCCCAGGAGGCTCAAGCGTGGGTGATGGCCCTAGGGCCCTGCGGCAAAGGAGGTGGCGTATCAGCCGCATCGCCTGGCTCCGCAGCTCCTTGCAGCTCCGCACAGCATCCTACGTCCCGCCCCGCATCCCCTGAAAGAACTCCTTGAGGAGCCTCTCGCACTCCCCTCTGCGCACGTTTCGGATCACGCGCGGAGGGGGCCCAAGGCGCTCATCAGCGCTGAGGTCGTACAGCGATCCGACGGCGCCTTGGCGCGAGTCTCCTGCCCCGAAGACCACCGTTGGGATGCGCGCGAGGCGGATCGCCCCGAGACACATCGTGCACGGCTCAAGCGTCGCGCACAGGATTGCGTCCTGAAGCCGCCACCCGCCGAGCTTCCTGGAGGCCGCGGTGATCGCGTGCACCTCGGCGTGCGCGATGACGTGAGCGTCCCGCTCAACGGTGTTAAAGCCCCGCCCAACGATCTCCCCGCCGCTCCAAATGACTGCGCCAACTGGAACCTCGCCGGCGCCGCCGGCCTTTCTTGCCTCAACGATAGCCTCGTCCATAAGGCTATCGAGGAGCTCTGGCGTGACTAGGGTGCTCATGCGCCTGTCATACCGCAACTGAGGAGCTCGGTCGATGCGAAAGCCGGAGCTCGAATCATGGCGCGGGGGGCAGGGGGTGGCGGGAGGCAAATTCCTTGACCTCCTCGAGCGACAGATCCGGCATTCCCCCGGCGCGGGTTGCGTTGAGGGCGCCCATAATGTTTCCGAAGTGGGCGCACTCCCTGAGCGGAGCCCCCTCGAGCAGCTTCGCGATGAAGCCCGCCGAGCATGCGTCGCCCGATCCTATGGTGTCAACGACCTTGACCTGAATGCCGGGGAGGTCGACCTCCTCGCCCCCCTTGCCCACGGCGAAGACTCCGCGATCGCCGCGCGTAACGAGCACTGTGTCGGTGCCGAAACGCAGCATCAACTCGAGCACGCGCTCACGCTCCCCTTGGGCAGTGAGCCCGAGAAGGCGGGCAACCTCTGCAACCTCGCCTGAGTTCAGCTTGATGATCGTGGCCCGCTCCAGGGAGCTCGCCACGGTCTCAGCCGAGTAGCAATCCTTGCGCAGGTTGATGTCGAGGAAGCGCACGGCCCGGGGGCTTGAGTCGAGCAGGCGGCAGATAGTCGCGCGCGAGGCGGGGGAGCGCTGCGCGAGGGTGCCAAAGCAGATAACGGCGGCGCGCGCTGCTGCCTCGAGGGCATCAGGAGCCGCTTCAAGGGCGTCGTAGGCAACGCCCTTGACGATGTTGAATTCCGGGCTGCCGTCGCTGCCGAGCTGCACCACGACGGTGCCGGTAGGCAGGCTCGGGTCACGCTGCACCAGCGAGAGGTCAAAACCTTTAGACGCGAGCGCTCCGGCGATCTCCGCTCCTAGCGGGTCAGAGCCGATTCGGCTCACCATTTTGGCGTTTACGCCAAGCTGGCGGAGCCTGAAGCAGCAGTTGGCTGGCGCGCCGCCCAGCAGCTTGCCGGAGGGGAGGAGGTCCCACAGGATCTCTCCGATCGTGAGTGCCAGGGGCGTATCGCGCTCATGTGCCATAGCGAGCTCTCCGGTGTGTGCCAGTATGGCTGAGGTGGTTAGACACCATCCGCAGCAGCGGCCGGCGCAAGTGTAGCAGAAGTTGTTGCGCTTCCTAAGCGATACTGCAGGGCGCGCGGATGCCCCGAGCGCGTTCCAGCCATAAACGAACAGCTTTCGACTGGGCCGGCTTTTGCGCCGTTGCGGACGCAACACTCCCATCGGCGCGGCGCATAATAGGGGTAGAGGGTCTCGGTAATCTCAGCTGTTGGGGGCAAATGGTATGAGGCAGAGAACTAGGCTTAGGGACAAGGTTTGCAGCGGAGCGACGAAATCCGCGCTCTCGTGGCTCGCGCAGTGCGACAGCGTAAACGGTCCCGAGCGGGTCGATGAGCTGTTGCGGGCTCTCGATGAGATCGGAGCCACTCTCAACGACTTCTTTCTTGTGCTCGTGTTTTCCTACACCGACAACCTTCAAGAGGTGTTCGAGCAGGTGAAGCGCCTGCGAGGCGAGCTTGAGTCGAAGCGGCCGCTGCACTACGAGGACGTGGTGGATGACCGCGGCGCTTCAATCTTCGTCAACTAAGGCAGCCCGCTCGAGGCGCCCTTACGCAGCGGGTTTCATGGGGGAAGGCCTGCAGGCCACGGCGTCCCGTTGACGGCGATGCAGATGGCGAGGCGTTGCGAAGGGCAAGTTCGCCACAGGAGGGGCTCCGCGCCTTAAGTGGAGGGGGTTCCGGAGAGTGGGGGATTCGAACCCCCGATACAGCTTTTGGGCCGTATAACGGTTTAGCAAACCGCCGCCTTCAGCCACTCGGCCAACTCTCCGCAGGGGGAACAACGAACGGAACGAAACAAAGTGCTTAAAACTGGCGCGCTCTGGAGGATTCGAACCACCGACCTTCTGATTCGTAGTCAGATGCTCTATCCAGCTGAGCTAAGAGCGCGCGAAGGCGGCAAGGTATCAAATCCGTGAGATTTTTCAAGGCAACCCCAGGCCGCCGGCCTTAGACCCCTAAACCGTTGCTTATTATTGAAGATTTACGATACCCTGTCGCCTCTCGCGGAAGGGTGGCCGAGTGGTTGATGGCGCCGGTCTTGAAAACCGGAATACCGGAAACGGTATCGGGGGTTCGAATCCCTTCCCTTCCGCCACTTCATTGAGCGTGCCGATCTGGAGCGCTGAATGAAGTGGCGGCACGCGGGCGAGACCTTTTGGAGAGATGGCCGAGTGGCTGAAGGCGCACGCTTGGAAAGCGTGTATAGGCTTATCCCCTATCGGGGGTTCGAATCCCCCTCTCTCCGCCATCTATTTCCGTCTCTACCCTAACGAGGGGGATGAGAACCTGTGCCGCCGAAGGGCGGCACGGGCGACTCTGGGAATCCCCCTCTCTCCGCCAAAATTTCCCGTGCAGCCGAGGAGCTGATCCTCTGCAGGCAGCAGCGCAGGCGTAACGCCCCGACGGCGATGGACTCGCTATGCAAGCGCACCTTGTTCACGGCGCACAGACCGAAGGCAGGCGGCGTTCGGTTCAGCCGCGCCGCACGCGGGCTGTGAGGAGGCTCCCGATCCCAAAGCCCACCACAGCGCCCCCGATGTGGGCCGTTGAGCTTACCTGCGGGACCATCGTGTCAAAGATCGCCTGGAGCACTACGATCTGTGTCATCGCAGAGAGCTGCGCGCGGGCGACGGGGTTGCCGGTGGCCCGGAAGGCCTTGAGCGCAAAGGCGCCCTGAATTCCCACCAGCCCAAGCACGCTCGCTGACGCCCCGAGCAGCACGACCGGCTCAGGATGGGGAGCGAGGATGGAGACCCAGTAAGCGATCAGCATCCCCATTGTCCCGCAGGTGAGGTAGGCGGCGAGAAACCTCACGGGGCCGAGCAGGGCCTCGGTGACTGGGCCGAGGTACCACAGCCCGAGCATGTTGCAGAAGAGGTGCAGCGCGCCCCAGTGCATGAACTGGGCCGTAAGAAGCCTCCACCACTGCCCAAGCTCAAGGTATGGAGTAAAGAGCGCCCCGAGCTCGATAAAGCGCAGGGGATCGTCGGTGGCGCCGTTGATAGCCTGGTAGGCGAAGAAGCACACGTTAGCGCTGATGAGAAATTTGGTGGCCGGGGCCGGGATGCGCCTGGCCGGCGCGGAGCGCCTCGTTGTGGCCTTAATGCACACAACGTAGGCGATAAACACGCCCAGCGAAACGAGGCCAGAGACCCCCGGGACGAGGAGCCAGGCAGCGGCACACAGCGCCAGCGCGGTGAGGTTCGCCGCCAGGAGCCAGCCCGGGATTTGATGCCTAAACCGGATGATGTTGTAGAGATCGCCCAAGAGGTTCAGGGCAGCGATCAGGAACAGGACGTGGTTGATGTTCATGGTGCCCCGCGACGATAGCGCCCCGGCAATTTGTTTCGCAACATGACTTGTCCCGAATCGGCATTAAAATCGTTGTGCTATGACGGGCTCCCTGTGTAAAACGGGGCAGAACGCGGGCCCTCTTTGCGCCCCGGCAGCGCGCCGGGGCTACGGCCCCCAACCCCGCTCGAAGGCGACAGTATGACTCACAACCTCTTCAACTCTCTTCAGGAGTTCACCACCGGCGCTGGAGCGCGCGCAAAGTTCTACTCCCTCCCTGCGCTTGAGAAGGCTGGCCTTGGCGCTATCTCGCGCCTGCCGGTGTCAATCCGCGTGGTGCTTGAGTCTGTTCTTCGCAACGTGGACGGCGCGCGGGTTGAAGAGCGCAACGTGCGCGAGCTGGCGCAGTGGAAGCCAAACGGGGAGCGCACGGCGGAGATCCCCTTTGTTGTTGCGCGGGTGCTGCTGCAGGACTTCACCGGAGTGCCGCTTGGCGTCGACCTTGCGGCGATGCGCACGACGGTGCGCAAGCTCGGCAGCAATCCGGGCATCATCGAGCCCCTCGTGCCCGTGGACCTCGTCATCGATCACTCGGTCCAGGTTGACTACTCAAACAGGAGCGACGCCCTGCAGCTGAACATGCGCGCTGAGTTTGACCGCAACGAGTCCCGCTACCAGTTCCTCAAGTGGTGCAAGCAGGCCTTCACGTCATTTAGCGTCGTGCCTCCGGGATTCGGCATCTGCCACCAAGTGAACCTTGAGTACCTTGCACAAGGCGCTGTTGAGCGCGACGGGGTCTTTATGCCCGACACCCTCGTCGGCACAGACTCGCACACGACGATGATCAATGGGCTGGGCGTCGTCGGCTGGGGCGTTGGCGGCATCGAGGCCGAGGCTGCCATGCTCGGGCAGCCGGTGTACTTCCTGACCCCGGACGTAGTTGGGTTTCACCTTGAGGGCGCGCTCTCCCCGGGAGTGACCGCCACCGATCTCGTGCTGCACGTGACTAACGTGCTCCGCAAGGCGAAGGTTGTCGGCAAGTTTGTCGAGTTCTTCGGCGAAGGCGCAGCATCAATTCCCGTCACTGATCGGGCCACGATTGCAAACATGGCCCCTGAGTATGGCGCCACGATGGGCTTCTTTCCTGTTGACGAGCGCACCTGCGAGTACCTGCTCCAGACGGGGCGAGACCCTAAGCGGGTTGAGACCTTCCGCAGCTACTGGAAGGCCCAGGGGCTCTTCGGAATCCCCCAACGCGGAGAGTGCGACTACTCACAGGTTATTGAGCTCAACCTGGCGGACGTCAGGCCGAGTGTTGCCGGGCCCAAGCGGCCGCAGGACAAGATCGAGCTGCAGGACGTCAAGAGAGCCTTCGCGGAGCTCTTCGTGAAGCCTGTTTCAGAAGGCGGCTACGGCAAGCCTGCTGCAGGCCTTGAGCAGGCAGTTGCAGTAGACGTCCCCACGGGCGGCGTCGGCAGCGAGGGCGCTCAGACCTCGCCGGTCGAGGTGCGGCACGGTGACGTGTTTATTGCGGCGATAACCTCGTGCACAAACACCTCAAACCCGAGCGTCATGCTCGCCGCCGGCCTGCTGGCGAAAAAGGCTGTTGAGCGGGGGCTCAAGACGAAGCCCTTTGTGAAGACCTCGCTCGCGCCCGGCTCGCGCGCCGTGAGCGAGTACCTGAGCAAGTCGGGTCTGCAGCCGTTTCTCGACTCGCTCGGCTTTGAGGTGGTTGGGTACGGGTGCACAACCTGCATTGGGAACTCCGGCCCGCTCGACCCCAAGGTCGAGGAGGCGATCACGGCGAACGACCTCGTGGGCGCAGCGGTGCTTTCCGGCAACCGCAACTTCGAGGCGCGTGTGCACCAGAACATCAAGGCCAACTTTTTGATGAGCCCGCCGCTCGTTGTCGCGTACGCGTTGGCAGGATCGGTGCGGGCCGATCTCACGCGCGATCCGCTCGGGACGGACTCTGCGGGGAAGCCGGTCTTCCTGAGGGAGATCTGGCCCTCTGCCGATGAGGTGCGGGAGCTCATGCCGCAGGCGTTCAACCCAGAGATGTACCGATCGCTTTACGGGGACGTAACGGCCGAGAATCCGCTGTGGGACCGGGTCCCTTCAAGCACAGGAGTCACCTACCAGTGGGACCCGGCCTCCACGTACATCCAGGAGCCGCCCTACTTTGAGGGCTTCTCGATTGCGCCGAAGCCGCTCGGGAAGGTGGAGCGGGGGCGCGCGCTCGCGATCTTTGGCGATTCGGTCACCACCGACCACATCAGCCCTGCGGGCGCAATCAAGAAGGACTCGCCAGCGGGGCGCTACCTCATCTCGCGCGGCGTGGAGTTCAGGGACTTCAACAGCTATGGAGCGCGCCGTGGAAGCCACGACGTGATGGTCCGGGGGACCTTTGCGAACGTGCGGATCAAGAACCTGATGGTGCCAGGCGTAGAGGGCGGCGTCACGGTTCACCAGCCGAGCGGAGAGCGCATGGACATCTTCGACGCGGCGATGCGCTACGCCGAGTCGCACACGCCGCTCTTTGTGTTCGCCGGAAACGAGTACGGGACAGGAAGCTCGCGTGACTGGGCTGCAAAGGGGACGAGCCTCCTCGGCGTGAAGGTTGTTGTGGCAGAGAGCTTCGAGCGCATCCACCGCAGCAACCTGATCGGCATGGGAGTGCTTCCATGCCAGTTCAAGGGCGGCGAGAGCGCTGCTTCGCTCGGACTAACGGGAACAGAGATCTTGTCGCTCAAGGGCCTCGATGCCGGCATCCGTCCGGGGCAGGACGTGACGCTTGTCATTGAGCGCGAAGGGGGAACCCAGCAGGAGGCAGCGCTCCAGCTCCGCATCGACACCCCTATAGAAGTTGAGTACTATAAGCACGGCGGCATCCTGCCGTTTGTGTTGCGTCAGCTTATTGCAAAAGGGTAGGCCGAGATGAAGAGGCTTTTTGTTTTGGCGGCGCTCCTTAGCGCGTGCTCTGTAGGGCAGGGCGCAAAAGTAGTTGAGATCAGCAGGGTCGATGCATCGGGCTCAGGCCCTGAGATCGGAACAATCTCGTTTGCAGACACCTCGCAGGGGCTCGTTGTCACGCCTGACCTGCGCGGCCTCACGCCGGGCGCACACGGCTTCCACATCCATGAGAACCCGAGCTGCGCGCCGAAGGAGAAGGACGGCAAGATGGTTGCTGCGCAGGCTGCCGGACCGCACTTTGACCCGCTCCATACTGGCAAGCACCTCGGCCCGCACGGCGGTGGCCATGAGGGCGACCTGCCGCGGCTTGAGGTGGCGCCGGACGGCACCGCCACAGGGGCGGTCACCGTTGCGGGCCTCTCGCTGGGCGACATCACCGGCCGCAGCGTGATGATTCATGAGGGCGGCGACACCTATGCCGATTCTCCGGCGCCACTCGGCGGCGGGGGAGCCCGCATCGCCTGCGGAGTTATTCAGTAGCCTAAACGGGCGGTTACCCAGCCGGGAACGATTGTACTGGGGGTCCTTCGCGCAGGGGGTTAACCCACTGGCAAAGCGTGCCGATAGATACGGTAGCCCGAGTGGGGCCTGAAGCCGGATGTTCCTCCGGCCAAGGGCGTCTTGAGGGCGCGTATGGGCCGCACGCAAAGGGCGTGCGCTGGCTGCTGGCGGGTTTTGATGGACACGATCCTCGTGGTGGAAGATACAGCACCTCTGCGCGAGGTGCTCTGCTCGGTGCTCGAGAGCGAGGGCTTCCGTGCCATCGGGGTCGCAAGCGCTGAGGCCGCGCTGGAGGCCCTGAGCATCGAGGAGGTCACCTGCGTTCTGGCAGACTTCAAGCTTGGCGGCATGAATGGCATCGAGCTGGTGCGCCACGTTCGCACCGACCGTCCGCAGCTCCCCTTCCTGATCATGACGGCTTTCGGCTCAATAGATATCGCGGTTGAGGCGATGAAGTGCGGGGCCAGCGACTTCCTGAGCAAGCCCTTTGAGCCCTCGTTCCTGGTGCCTATCCTTCGAGAGGTCATCCAGCACAACCGGATCGTCAATCGCACGATGACCACCAAGAAGCGCGCCCTCCAAGGGGTATTCACCACCGCGCCAGCAGTAGAGAAGATCCTCTCGCACGCGAGGCAAGTGGCGCGGGTGGACAGCCCCGTGCTGCTTCTCGGCGAGAGCGGAACGGGCAAGGAAGTCATGGCGCGCTACATCCACGAGCACAGCCCGCGCCACGACAAGCCGTTCATCGCCCTCAACTGCGGGGCGATCCCCTCCGAGCTCCTAGAGAGCGAGTTCTTTGGGCACGAGTCCGGCGCCTTCACCGGCGCAACCCAGAGCCGGGTGGGGGTGCTTGAGATGGCATCAGATGGAACGGTCTTTCTCGACGAGGTTGGCGAGATGCCCCCGCTGCTGCAGGTCAAGCTCCTGCGCGCGCTCCAAGAGCACGAAATCCGCAGGGTAGGGGGCAATCGCCAGATTAGGGTCTTCCCGCGCATCATCGCCGCAACCAACCGTTCTATGGAGGACGCGATCGCGTCCGGGGCGATGCGCGAGGACTTCTACTTTAGGATTGCGGTGGTGACGCTCCAGATGCCGCCGCTGCGCGAGCGCCGCGAGGACATCCGCCCGATGGCTGAGCGGCTGCTCAAGCACTTTGGGGCGCTGCTCGGAAAGGAAAGCATCTCCTTTGATCCGCTCGCGCTCGACATTCTTGAGAGCTACGCATGGCCAGGAAACATTCGGGAGCTCGAGAACGTCGTTGAGCGGGCGGCGCTGCTCGCCTCGGGAGTCGTCTCTCCCGAGGACCTGGGCCTTCGTGTGCAGCTCGACCTGCATGCGCTTGAGGAGGCGACGAGGACCCTGCCCGAGATAACAGCCGCCGCGACGCGCCGCGCCGAGATCGAGGCGATAGAGAGGGCGCTCTCATCGACGGGCGGCAACAAGAGCAGGGCGGCGGAGCTGCTCGGCGTCAGCTACAAGACCCTCCTCAACAAAGTGAGGGAGTACCGGGGCGAGATCTCCAGCCACCATGCTGACAGCGACGACGGCGCCGACACTCCTCCTTCGGGCGACTAGGGCGACGGGGACGCAGTCACGGCCCCTTGAGGAACTCCCCAATCATCTGCTGCATCCGCCGCCATTCGTCGCGGCCTACGGAGGCCTCATCGACAATAAGGTGCCGGTGCAGCCCAGGATCGGCTGGTTGTGGGCCCACGAGCTCAAGCTTCCAGCGTGCTGACAGGCCGTTCTCGTCAATCCACTCCCCAACTCCGGGGGCGCTCACGAGCTCGTCGTCCGGGCTGATGAGCACCAGTGCTGGGATCGCGGCAAGGCGCTGTGGGTGGGCAAGCGTGCGGGTCTCATCGTAGATATCCGCAGTGTTCGAGTACCAGAAGAGCGGGGTGCCGGAGAACCGCCGGTAGCCTGGGGGCGCGAAGTTCGCTGTCCGGAACGAGGTTGCCGGCAGGAGCTGCAGCACCTTTGCCGCAAGCACCACCGTGCGCAGAGAAAGGGCAGGCGCCACAAGCACGAGCTGCTGCGGGCTCAGGTTAGGGTCGTGGTCGAGAGCATCTACCGTGAGCAGGCCGCCGAGGGAGTACCCGAGCATCGAGAGCGGCAGGGCTGGAAAGCGTTTCTGCACCTCCTCGGCGCCCCGCGCAACGTCCTCGCGCCACTGCGAGGCGGGGAAGGTCTCGTCGCTGAAGCGGTCATGCCCTGAGAGGGTGAGGCGGTAGGCGTGAAAGCCAAGCGCATTGAGGAAGCGGCAGAGCGCCTCCATCGCCGAGGGGCGCTGGTTAAGCCCATGCACTACGAGAAATGCCCCGCGTGGCACCGGCGCGCTTGAGAGAAACCAGCGTGGCTGTTCTGAGGCGTCCGGAAGGAGCTCAGAGTATCGGCAGCTGCAGCCGATCAGCAGGATCACGCAGGCAAGTGAGAGGAGCTTCATGCGGCAACTATACAGCTATGCGCAACGGGGCGAGAGGGCTCTCGTCACATCAGGTCCCTAAACACTGAAAGGGCAAGCTTGGCGCTGTTGACGTTGTAGCTGCCCCTGCGGATCTGGCTCTTGAGCTGCTCGATTCGGGCGGCACGGTTCGCCGCCTGCTCAGGATCCTCGCCTCGCCTAGCCGATGCCGACACGATCGCCGCGTCGTCACTCGCCGATGCGCGCTGCTCAGCTTGTGGCGCCCTGGTTTCTTCAGGCTCTCGCTGCCTGCCCCTCACCGAGTCGGCGTTGGCGGCAAAGAGGATGCCGATGCGGGATACTCCCATACAATTCGTCCATGACAGACAGGCGGAACACGGCCTTTGTGGCGCTCCGCACGTTCACTGCTTCAGTCCCTGACTGCCGTCCATGGCGATTGGAGAAGATGGTCCTTTCTTCAAATGCTTTCGTCGGACGCACTGGCCGTAAACTTTAGCGATTTTTCGTACGCCAAAAAAAGCCCAAAGTACGGCATGTTACAGAGGCCTCTCGATGCCTTGTGCGTGACTTGAGGCACATGGATAGTAGGCTCCCATGAAGCTTGTGGTGCTAAGTGTCGGCCGGGTCCGGCAGCAGTTTGTGCGTGATGGCGAGGAGGAGTACCTCAAGCGCCTCAAGGGAGGGCTTCAGGTTGAGCTGCAAGAGCTCGGTCTTGAGGCCCCTGAGTCGATGAGCGCCCCCGAGGTGCAGGAGCGGGAGGGGCGTGAGGTCCTTAAGCGAATTAAGGATGGTGACTACGTTGTGGCGCTCGACGAGCGAGGAAAATCCCTGTCGTCGAAGGAGGTGGGCGCGTTTATCGCATCCCGGATGAACGCCGGCACGAAAACGCTCTGGCTTGTCATCGGCGGCGCATACGGGCTTTCGGGGGAGGTCCGGCGTCGGGCGGACCTGCTGCTTTCCCTTTCGGCGCTCACCTTTCCGCACCAGCTAGCGAGGTTGGTGTTGATTGAGCAGCTCTACCGATCGTATACCCTGCTTAAAGGGATCTCGTACCACAAGTGAGCCCACCGAGTCGTTGACAGCAGGAAGTCATGGGAAAGATACGCAAGTTCGCCGAGCTCAACATCAGGAAGATAGTCGGCGGCAAGGACCCGGTGCGGGTCGTTGAGGATTTCATCCAGCGCCGGGGTTTTGAGCCGGAGAAGTGCCTGCACGAAAAGGGCCCGGACCAGACCCGATGGATGATCCGGATTAAGGACGACGAAGAGCTCGAGATCCTCCTTGAGAGCGCGCGCAAGCCGCAGGAGACCACGATCTACATGGGGGTCAATATCATCACGGTCCCGATACGGGGCGCGATGGATGTGCTGGCGGCAGCCCTTGAGATCGCTGACGGGCTCGTTGGCATCAAGGTAAGCCTCGTCGGCCACTACCTTGTGCTCAGCTCAAGCTTGAGCGCGTCCGGGGTCACGATTGATGACCTCGACTACAACTTTAGGCTGATAGAAGCGCAGCAGGGCTGGTTTCGGGATGCGCTCTCAACTGAGCTGCAGTTGGAGCAGGTTCCTCTCGACTAGAGCTCGCGCGCTGCCTGCCGCGTCTCGGCGACCGTTGGGGTGAAGTCAGAGACAAAGTCGCCGCGCCGCGCCGCAATCGCAACAAATAAAGTTGTTCCCGGCGGCACGTTTTCAATGACGTAGCGGTACACCGGGCCGTAGATAGGGTCTTCCTGCCTCGTGAGATCAGCAAGGGTCACCGCAAGCTCGGTGTCCAGCGCCGCTGGGTCCGATCCATAGCGAATGATAAAGCCGTCAGTCGGCTCAGTTGGGACCTCCCAGGTCACGGCAAGCCCGTCAATAGATTCCTTCCTGGTCGCCGAGGTGATGCGGCTGTCGACGGGGAGATCAGCTTCTTTGGGATCGCTCCCAGCGGCCGAATTCACGGGCGAGGAGAAGAGCGAGCAGGCACTCAGCGCCGGCGCTAAGGCAAGGGCGAGGAGGATGGGGAGGGCGCGTTTTTGCATGGTGACCTCGATGAGCGCAAGCAATTCACCCGTACTCTACGGCTTCAGGCGGGAGCTCTCAAGGGCGCCTTTTTGCAGCTCTCGGGCGCCCCGCTAGGAGCACCCAATGAGCCCCCCCTTTGCGGTGTCCCAGGTGCACACCTTGCTTCCCTTGCTGTGGCTGGCCTTTGCGATGAAGCCGGTTTTTGATGTTGAGACTTCGATTGAGACTCCCTTCGAGAGCTTGTCGATGCCGGGCAGCCCCTCTAACGCGCAGCGGGTTCCGGGGGCGATCCCAGAGCAGTTCTCGATCGGCTTGTATGCGGCGTGCTCGGCGAAGAAGGACTCTTGGGCTGCCGCCACGTGCTTAAGGTCTGCCAGTGCGGCTGAGTTGTATGCGCGCTCGCGGTACGAGGAGTACTGGGGGATCGCTATCAGCGCGAGGATCCCGAGGATTGCCCCGACAACAAGCAACTCCACCACTGAAAAACCGGACTGGCCCCGCATAGCCTCTCCCCTTGCTGCCTAACCGAGTGCTGGGAGGGGCGCAAAGCCGAGACGAGTGAGCCGCCTGGGTGGCGTGCGAACGGCTATCTTGGTGACCCCTCCCCGATCCCCAAAAACCTCTTCCAGTTAGTACGATGCGTGCTGGTCTCGGGCAGCTGCAGAATAAGAGCAGTCCTAAATAAGATAGCAATAGCAGCTACCTAGGATAGTTTTGTGCCGACAAGGTTTTACATGCGCACAGCCCCCCCGAGGTCGAAGATCGGCAGGTACACCGCCAAGATCAGAAGCCCCACGACAGAGCCGATGCCGGCGATGAGGATCGGCTCTACGCTAGCTTTAAGAAGCGCGGCCATTTCACGCGCCTCGTCGTGAAAAATCGTAGAGAGGGAATGGAGCATTTCGTCCAGGGAGCCGCTCTCCTCGCCGAGCGCAACAAAGGAGGCAACGAGGGGGGGGAGCCTTGTGGACATCGACAGAAGCCCTGAGATCTGCTCGCCCTCCCGCACCCGCGAGGCACATCGCCGCAGCTCTCCTCCCTGTTCGGCCGACATCGACGCGCCAGCGGCGAGCTCGAGCGCGGCATCGAGGGGCACCCCGGCGCCTGCCAATGTTGCCAGCACTCCCGTCACTCGCGCGAGTGAGCAGCTTCTGAGGAAGCTTCCGTACCCTGGCACAGCGAGGGCGGCGCGGCGAAGCGCCTCGCGCCCGGCGGGCATGGCTGCCGCCTGCATGAAGGCTGCGGCGATCAAGATGAACACTATAGCGATGGGCAAGAGATGCGCAGAAAGGAGCTGTGAGGCCCCTAGCACTGCCCGCGTCACCCACGGGAGCTCAGCGCCGAATTCGGCGAAGATATCGCCGAATGCTGGAGCAACGCAGGTCAGGATGATGAGCCCAATGATGAGCGAGGCGCACAGCACGAATGCCGGATAGAGCGATGCTGCCAGCAGCTCGCGGCGCAGCTGGTGCTCCTGCTCAAGCTGGCTGGCGAGCCGCGCGAGCATTGCCTCAAGGCTTCCGCCCTCCTCGGCAGCGAGGATCACCTCGGGGTAGTACGGGGGGAGAAGAGGGGCCCGCTCGCGCAGCGCACGGGACAGCGGAGCGCCCTCGCCGATGTCGCGTGCCAGAAGGAGCAGGAGGCTCCGTGTGTCCGCATTTCGCTCAGAAGCGGATAGGTGCTGGAGCGCGGACTGAAGCGGAACGCCAGCGCGCGTCATGACCCCCAAGCTTCGCGTCAGGCGCGCGAGCACCACGAGGGGCAGGGCCGGCGCCTGCCGCTGCGCAGGGCTGGGCTTGGCGGCAAACCGTTTTGTGGGAAGCAGCATTCAGTTCCTCTTGCGTGCTGGGCACGCGGAGGTTCGGCGGCGCTAGGCTGGGAGTTGCGCGGCGCCTGCGCTACTCCTGTTCCGCCGGGGAGCGGAGGGAGAGGGGAATCCTGAAGTGAACGAGGCCGCCGAATGCCGACTCTTCGCTTGCGGTATGAATGACCCAGGCATCCAGGTCATCGTTAGACTCAAGGCACTCGAGGGTGAGCAGCGAACGGGCCTTGAAGGTGATGTTCTCAAACGAGAGAGTGAGAGAGTGGGAGGTCGAGGTGTTCCTCCACGCATCGTTGTCCTCGAGCGCCCGCAGCAGCTTGAGCCGGTCGCGGAACTCGTCGAGGCACTCCGCCTCTGAGAGCCCGCTGCAGTCGACGACGATGTTGCTGATGAACTGGGCAAGTGGCGAAAGCGAGAGCGCCTGGCACTGCTTAGTGCGCTCGAATGTCGACCAGAGCGAGTCCCGGAACTCCTGCGAGTAGAGAATGGTGAACTCCCTCGGGGCGAAGTTGCTCATGTAGCGTGAGCCGTAGTTTATCGCCTCAGGCTCAGAGATTACGATGTGGCACGGAATGCCGCGGCTGTCGAAGTGCACCTCGTAAGGGTTGAGCGGCGCCGGGAAGAGCTCTTGGGCCAGGATGCGCGGGTCGACCGATCGCGGATCCCTCACAAACTCCTCCCAGAGCCTCCTGGGCTCGTCCTCGTCCCGGAACTGTTCTGAGAGCTCTACCGGCACAGAGCGCTCGCCCCCTGAGGAGAGGGACTCAAGGGAGTTGACGATGCTCAGCGACCTGCTTCGCGATGACGATGCGGCGAGATGCTCGATCTGGTCCCACCACACGCCGAACTTCTCTTTGAGGGCTGCCTCGTCCCCGCTCTCGAGGAGGGAGAACGACTTCCAGAACTCCTTGTCCGGCCTCTCGCACAAAGAGTTGAGGGATGACACGGGCTCGGGGGACTTGCCCTCAAGGAAGAGGCACATAAACTCGGAAAACGCCGCAGGAACCGGCCAAGATGACCGGGATACCGCCGCGTTCCAGGTGCTCTCAATGATGGCGCTCCTCGCCATCCGCTGCACGTCCGACCACTCATCAGCGAGCTCAAGGACATCTTTTGGGATGAAAGGCTCAGCCTTTGACGATCGAGATTTTTCTGCCAGCGGGTCAACCTTCGACCACGCGGCGGCGAGCTGGAAGGCGAAGTTTTCGCGTATTGCGCAACCCTCACCGAGAGTGCCGAGGTAGATGCCGGGCACGACCTGAACGCCGTGCTCGGCGAGCGCCTTGAGGCGCTGGATGATGTTTGCTGTCATCGGGCGCTGCGCGATTTCGGACTCCAGCACGTCTCCGAGAGCTGTCCTCATCTGGTCCCGTGAGTCGCGTATCGCGTTGCACAGCTTCTGCTCAAGGGTTAGGGCCCGCTGCGCGAGCTTAACAAAGGCGCAGCGCTTGTCCGGGGCGCCCGTGTCGAGGCGTATAGGAATCGGTATCTCGATCACAAATGGGAGGAAGTCAAAAGAGGGCGCGGCGAAACCCGCCTTGTTGAGCTGCTCGCGAAACCAATTGCGGTGGTGGGCTTGCGGGCTTGCGGGGAATGCCAGCCCGCGCAGCGAGAACCTAGGAAGCTCCACATCCTCTTGGAGGAATCGCTTGAGGATATTTTCGTGTTGGCTCATGCGCGCGCACTCACAACGTAGGCCTCGGCCACCGGCTGGGCAGTATATGGAGTTACCCCACTGTATGAAACAGAGGGGGCGGATTTGCCAGGAAAAAGTGCGGACATGCGACAGTTTTTGTCCGGAGCATGCGAATCTGCACACCAAGCGACTAATGCGGGCAGATGCGGGCAAGCGCTGGCACAAGCGCCTGTCGCGTGTTGGTCTCAGTTGTTAGCTTTAGCCAGCTGGGTGTAGAGTCCGTACGGCTAGGCCGAGTGTGGCCAGTCGAGCAAGCGCAAAGGTAACGTGTCGAAAGGAAAGGGCAAAAAGAGGGCGGAACCTGCGCCAAGCAGCACGCCCCAGGCGGCTGCTGCCGAGCATGCTGAGGCGCAAGAGGGGGAGATCGCCCTTGAGCCGAGCGAGGTGCTGCCAGCTGAGCACGAGCTGGAGCCCATTGAGCCGCACGGAGACGATGAGGCGGCCCCTGATGAGGCGGCGGCAGGCGCCGTTGTCCCGTACTCGGCTCTTAACGCCTACCTCGCCGAGATTCGGCGATTCACTCCGCTATCAAAGGAGGAGGAGCACGAAGCTGCGCTCGATTACCACAAGACCAAGAGCCAAGAGTCGGCATACAAGCTGGTGTCAGGATCTCTGTGGCTGGTGGTCAAGATTGCAAGAGAGTACGAGCGTGTTGCCAAAAACGTCCTCGACCTCATCCAGGAGGGAAACATCGGGCTCATGGAGGCGGTGCGGAACTTTGATCCGTACCGTGGCGTTCGCTTTCCCTCCTACGCTGTGTGGTGGATCCGCGCCTACATCATCCGCTACATCATCGCCAATTGGCGGCTGGTAAAGATCGGCACAACGCAGGCGCAGCGCAAGCTCTTCTTCAACCTCAAGAAAGAGAGCGACAGGCTTGAGCGGGAGGGGATTTACCCGTCTAGCCGGCTGCTCGCCGAAAAGCTCAACGTGAAGGAGAGCGACATCATTGAGATGTCGCAGCGCCTTGGCAGCCCCGACGCAAGCGTTGATGCCCCGCTGGGAGAAGACTCCGACGCGACGCTGCTCTCAGTCATCCCGAGCGAGAGCGATTCCGCAGAGGAGGCACTCTCGAAGCAGCAGCTTCACGAGGCACTGACAGGCTCGATCGCCGAGTTTGAGAAGGGGCTCAGCAGTAAGGAGAAGATGATCTTCCGCGGGCGCGTCATCAGCGAGGAGAAGCAGACGCTGCAGGAGCTCTCAGACCAGCTCTCGCTGAGCAAGGAGCGGGTGCGCCAGATTGAGAACAAGCTGCGCGAGCGCCTCAAGGCCTCGGTCACCAAGAAGCTCGGGCCCGAGCTGGAGGAGTGGATCGAAGTTGAGCCAGACTCGCAGGGGTAGGCGCCAAGCAGGGAGCAGATATCGCCCTGCAACGCCCTGATATTGCTGGCTGTTCAGGCGGCTGCTCGGCGTTGCCCTAAGGCGCTGCGGCCCCGTCTTGCAGGCCGCTTTCTTTGGGGCCGCTGAATGGCTAAGGCGGGAGCCTTGGTATACACTTCCACGGGCAATTGTTTCGGCTGCCGCTCAAGACGTCATGGGTAGGATCTTTATCAGTTTTGTGGCTCTCTTCATCGTGGTTGGGGGCGTATTAGTGTACCAAGCAACGTGCGGCACGAGCTCCCTGGTGCTTCAGCCCTCGGAGCTTATCTCCAAGGCCCATGCGAGGGACCTTCTGCGGGTTCGAATAGGCGGACGGGTTGTTGATCCGGTTGAGTACCGAACTGAGCCCAGCATGATGCTCTCCTTCCGGGTCAAGGATCCGGCAGGGGACGAGTCGTCAGTGCCCGTAGTGTACATGGGCCTCAAGCCAGACATGTTCGCTGCCGGGCGCGATGTGCTTATCGACGGCGATTTCATTGGCGGCACGCTGCGTGCGGCGAAGCTTCAAACCCAGTGCCCATCGAAGTATGAGCCGGCGGTCCCGGGCGCGGCGCCGCACCAGCAACAGCAGTAGTCGGGAGGAAGCACGGCCGTGATTGAATTTGGACATTTTTCCCTGGCGCTGGCGTGGATCCTCGCGCTCGTGGGCACAGTCGGCGGCATGGCGCTCGGCTTGTCCCGGCAGGCGCGCCTCTCGCATGTCGAGGTGCTGCGGCGCGTTACGGTGGCAGTGGCAGCGTGCTTGGGGTGCTCGCTCGTGGGCCTGGGCTACGCCTTCGTGACGAACGACTACTCTGTCCAGTACGTCTGGCAGTACTCGAACCGCGACATGCCGTGGATCTACAAAGTAACTGCGATCTGGGGCGGCATGGACGGCTCGATGCTCCTGTGGTGCTTCCTCGTTGCGGGCTTCGGCGCCCTCGTTGCGCGCGCCTCGCTCTCGTACCCGAGGCCGCTGCTCCCCTTCCTGTTCGGCTTCCTCAACACGTCGCCCCTCTTTTTTACCACCATCACGCTCTTCTTCACGAACCCGTTCCGCTACCTCAAGGCCCCGATGGCGATGCCGGACGGAAATGGCCTGAATCCCCTGCTGCAGAACGAGTACATGGCGATTCACCCCCCAACCCTGTACCTGGGCTTCACCGGCCTCGCCATACCGTACGCGTTCTGCATGGCGGCCCTCGCCTCTGGCCAGCTCTCCAACGACTGGGTGAGGCTTACCCGGCGCTGGACACTGATCGCCTGGACGTTCCTGACCGCGGGGATAGTGCTCGGCGGGCACTGGGCCTACCTTGAGCTTGGGTGGGGCGGCTTCTGGGCTTGGGACCCGGTCGAGAACGCGTCGTTTCTTCCGTGGCTAACGGCAACCGCATTCCTCCACTCGTTTATGGTGCAAGAGCGCAAGGGAATGCTCAAGCTGTGGAACATCTTCCTCGTGACCCTTACATATGCGCTGACCGTCTTTGGGACGTTCCTGACCAGGTCAGGGATCGTCCAGAGCGTGCATGCTTTCGCCTCGACTGACATAGGCTGGACGTTCCTCGCCTACCTTGCCGTCATCTTCATCTCTGCTCTCGGGCTCGTTGCGCTGCGGCGGAGGGAGCTTGCGCCAGAGCGGGCAATTGCGAGCGTCTTTTCGCGCGAAGCGGTCTTCCTTCTCAACAACCTCGTGCTCTTGAGCATCTGCTTCGCAGTGCTGTGGGGGGTCATGTTCCCGGTCTTCTCTGAGGCCTTCACCGGGCAGAAGCAGACTGTGGGGATCCCGTTCTTCAATGCGGTGAACGTGCCGCTCTTCTTGGCTCTTGTGTTTCTTATGGGAATAGGGCCCGGCATCGCGTGGAGGCGAGCTGGGCTTAGGCAGGTAGCCCGATCGTTTGCTGTGCCGTTTGTCGGCGCCCTCCTGGTTGCCATCGCGGTGACGTGGTCCGGGATCACCGAGTTCTACCCGGTGCTTGCATACGCGATCTCTTTCTTTGTTGTGCTTTCAATCTTGGCAGAGGCCCAGCGCGGGCTCGCTGCACAGGCGGGCGCAACAGGCTCCCCTGCGGCATCGCCCCGCGCTGCTGTGGCGCTCTTTCGCCGGCACCGCGTCAAGTACGGGGCGCACATCATCCACTTCGGTGTTGTGGTAATGACGGTTGCCATCACGGCATCCATGGCCCACAAGATTGAGCGCGAGTTTACCATCGCGCCTGGCGAGACCTTCATGGTCGGCCGTTTTGGGCTCAGGCTGCAGGAGTTTCACGAGGAGACGCTCAAGAACTACGAGTCCGTCCAGGCCCACGTGGCGCTTGTGTCGGCCAAGGACGGCTCGCTCATCGAGGTGCTGGCGCCGGAGCTCCGTTTCTACCCAAAGAACAAGGAGACGACCACCGAGGTTGCGCTTCGCATGGGGCAGCGGGAGGATGTCTACCTCGTCCTCGCTGGGGTTGATGAAACAGGATCGAAGGCCTCCTTTAAGATCTTTATCAACCCGCTGCAGGTGTGGCTGTGGTACGGCGCAATCATCATGGTGCTTGGCGGCATCATCGTTGCGGTGCCGGCCCCCCGCCGGGTTCCGGCAGCGCAGTTGGGCGCTTCACGAGTGGCGGAGACGGCATGAGCATGTGGATTGTTGCGGCTGCGGCCCTTTCGGGCGTCTTGGCGTACCTCTTTGTGAAGCCGCTCTTTGAGCCGGCGCTCGGCGGCGTGGTGGTGCTGTCGGAGCAGGACTCGCTCCGCTCGCTGCTTGACACCAAGGAGCGCCTTCTTAGGTCGCTTAAAGATCTTGAGCTCGACCACTCGACCGGGAAGGTGAGTGACGAGGACTACCAGGGCGCCCGACGCGACCTCTCGCTAGAGGTAGGCAGGGTGCTGAGCGAGATTCAGTCACATGGCGGGCGGTGAGACCCTGATAGAGGCCCGCGGCGTCTCGAAGCGGTTTGGGCCCCGTCGAGTCTTGCGGCGCGTTTCGCTCTCGGTTGCTGCCGGCGAGGTGGTGCTGCTGCTCGGGCCAAATGGCGCCGGCAAATCGACGCTCCTGCGAGTTTTGGCCGGCCTTATGCGCCACGATGAGGGCGACGTTGCGCGCGCCACGCCGTGCACCCTGGGCTTCCTCTCGCACGTCCCCATGCTCTACAGCCGCCTGACGGTGCGCGAAAACCTGCGGCTCTTTTCTGACGTCGCTGGGGCGCCCGCCGACGCGGCCGTTGAGGCCATGCAGTATTGGGCGCTGGCCGACATCGCCGATTGCCAAGTGGGGGATCTCTCGCGCGGAAACCAGGCCCGCGCCGGCTTGGCCCGGGCGTTTCTCGGCGCGCCGCGGCTTCGGCTCCTCGACGAGCCATCGAGCAACCTCGACGAGCGGGGAGTGTCGATGCTCTCGGCAGCGGTCGGTGAGAAGCGCGTGCCGAAGCCCGCAACCATCATAGCCACACACGACCTGCACCGGCTTCAGCCGATCGCCACGCGAGTGATTGTCATGAAGGACGGCGAAGTGGTGTCAGACTCTGGCCCCTCTGCTGCCCCCGAGGCCCTCGCGCAAGTTGCCTCGCTCTACCGGGAGGCCAATCGATGACGCGCTGGCTTGCGGGATTCTTTGCGCTGCTCAAAAAGGAGGCCCGGCTTGAGCTGCGGGGCAAGGAGACTGCCACGCTGCTCTTTTGCAACGCCATGCTGTGCGCGGCGCTTGTTGGCGTTGGGGCGAGCTCAGCCTTCCTCGACGCGGCCAGCGCGGCGAAGATCTTCCCGGCCTTCCTGTGGATCACCTTCCTGCTCTCGGTGAGCGTATCGTCGGTGCGTGCGCATGAGCAGGAAGCTGAAGGCCGGGGCTTTGAGGGCGTAATCCTCGCGGGAGCCACTGGCCCCCAGATGTACCTAGCCAAGCTTGTTGTGGCGAGCGCCCTCTGCTTCGGGCACTTTGTCATCCTCTCGGCGGTGATAGCCGGGGCGCTCAACCAAGATGTGTGGGGCAGCTTTCTGGAGCTCTGTCTCGTGGGGCTTGGCGCATCAACAGCTGTGGCTGGGCTGCTTGTGGTCTTGTCGGCGGTTGCCGGCACAGCCCGGCTTCGGGGCGTGATACTCCCGGTAATCGCGCTGCCACTCCTCTTCCCGGTGTTCTTTTCGGGAGTTGAGCTGACCTCCCAAATCGTGACGGCTGGAGCGGCGGATCCAGCCTCCCCGTGGCCCTCGATACTGGCCTGTGCCAACGCACTCTACATCGTGATTGGCGCCAACCTCTTTGAGCACGCCCTTCGCGATTGAGGGGCTGTTGGCAGCCCCTGATTTCGCGCAATGCCCGCGAGTTGCAGCCTTCCTGCGCCTTGCGCCCTGACGAATTGGACGGGGCGCCCGATGAGGGGTATAACTCCCGGCATGATCAAGTCCGCACCAGCATTTGCCCTGCTCGGAGTCACGACACTCCTGCTCGTTGCCGCGTCGCACTACCTCGTGTTCATGGTGGTGCCGAACGAGGCGGTCATGGGGGCGGTTCAGAGAGTTTTCTATTTCCATGTCGGTGCCGCGCTCTCCTGCTACGCCGCCTTCGGTGCCGTGTTTGCCGCCAGCCTGGCGTTTTTGGCCACGGGGAGCAGGAAGGCTGACCGGATCGCCGCGGCGTGCGGCGAGGTAGGCTTCGTCCTGTGCACCATCGTGCTCGTCACCGGCATGATCTGGGGACACAGCGCGTGGAACACCTGGTTTCGTTGGGAGGAGCCGAGGCTCGTGACGTTTCTGGTGCTGTGGCTAATCTTCCTGGCATTCACGGTCCTGAGAAACTTTAGCGAGCCGGCAAAGACGGCGGTGCACTCCGCCATTTTGGGGATCCTTGGGGCGGCATCGGTGCCGCTCGTCTACGTCTCGATAAAGTTCCTGCCAGCGAGCGCCAGGCTCCACCCTGAAGTTATCGAGCGCGGTGGCCTCAAGGATCCCTCATACTGGTGGGCTTTCGGCCTCTCAACGGTGGCGCTGCTGAGCCTGACGGCGTACCTCGCATGGCTTCGCTACCGGATTGAGTCGGCACACGAAGGGGTCACCCTGATAGGCGTTGAGGAGGAAAAGCGATGACACCAGACAGCTACCCATCACTCTTTTGGGCGTACAACTCGGTCTGGGTAATCCTGGCAGTTTACACGCTCTGGCTCGGTGTCCGCTTGACCAGGATTGAGCTCCACCTACGGAAGCGATTGAGCGAGGAACATGGCCGCGGCAGCCCAGGACATTGAGGTCCGCAAGGCGGAGTTCCTCTTCGGGGCCCCCGCCCTAGACGCAATCCGGAGGCATCCGCTCCCGGAGGTTGCCGTCATTGGCCGATCGAACGTCGGCAAGTCGACCTTCATCAACCGGCTATGCGGGCGCAAGCAGCTGGCGCGCGTGAGCGGCAATCCCGGCTCAACGCGAGAGCTTAACTACTACCAGGTCGAAGTTGAGCGCGGCGGAGAGCCGTTCAAGATAGCCCTCGTCGACATGCCTGGGTTTGGGTACGCAAAGCTCTCCAAAGCCGAGCGTGAGCACATATCGGGGCTGTCGGTCTCTTTTCTCCAGGCACGACAGGCCTTGCGGGTCGTTATCCTGCTCAATGACTGCCGCAGGCTCCCAGAGGCTGACGAGCGCGCCATTCAGGCCGTCTGTGCCAGGGAGGGCATTCACTGCCTGATTGTGGTCACCAAAATTGATGCGCTGCGGATGAGCGAGCGCGTGCAGTCCGTGCGGGGTGTCTCGCAGGGCTACGGCCTCGAGGAGGGTGACGTGCTCGTGACGGGCGAGGGGATCTCGCCTGAGGCGGTCTGGCAGAGAATCCTCCTGCTCATCGGCTAGCCGGCAGGGGAAAGGAGCAGGGAATGTTTACGGGAATTGTGCAGGGGATCGCGACGGTTAAAAAAGTTGAGCAGCGAGCCGACATCGTGACGCTGACTGTCTCGTTTCCAGAGGGGGCGCTGGACGGAATAGTTCAGGGCGCGAGCGTCTCACTCGATGGCTGCTGCCTCACCGTAACCTCGCTGCCTGGCCCGAACGGCGCGACCTTTGACCTGGTGCCAGAGACCCTCGCTCGCACGGGGTTCCGCGCGGCAGCAGCGGGCACGTCGCTCAACTTTGAGCGGTCGCTCCGGTTCGGCGAGGAGGTCGGGGGGCATATCCTCTCAGGCCATGTGGACTTCGTCGCCGAAGTTGCGTCCGTGGAGCCGATAGGGCACAGCAGGGTGCTCACCTTCCGCTGCCCCCACGAATGGACGCGGTACCTTTTCACCAAGGGGTACGTGGCGCTCAATGGCACGAGCCTTACCCTTACCGGGGTGGACAGGGAGCGTGGCGAGTTCACTGTTTCCCTCATACCGGAGACGCTCTCAAAGACCACCTTTGGGGCTGTCAGCCCCGGGGCTCCTGTCAACGTTGAGGTGGACCGCTCAACCCAGGCGATTGTTGAGACAGTTGAGCGGGTTATGCGCGACATGGGAGCTCGCCGGTAACAAAAGGAGTTGCCCGTGGGCGCCACTGTTGGATAGCGTTCGGGCTGCGCGTGAATAACGGCAGCGCCCCGGTGTCTTATGTAGGCGTCGTGTGCCTGCAGTGCTCGAGGCAAAAACCTGAAACTAGCCAACCAGAGACGAGTGACGCTTTCGGGGGATGCATCGGGCGCGTGGCAAGGCACGGGGCGACAACTCAAGAAAAAAAGGTGCAAAAAAGTATGGCTACAAGAAAGACATTTTCGGCTCTCTCTGCTCTCGTCGTAGGAACTATCGCTGGCGCGAGCATTGTGGTCGCGCCCGTGACTGCGGCTGCCGAGCACGCTGACGATCACCAGGCTGCGGGCGAAAAGTCCTGCGCTGGCGACAAGGGGTGTGGTGCCGAGAAGAAGGCGGACAGCAGCGAGAAGAAGTGCAGCGGCGACAAGAGCTGCAGCGGCGACAAGAAGTGCAGCGGCGACAAGAAGTGCAGCGGAGACAAGAAGTGCTCCGGTGACAAGTAGGCCCTGATCTCGCTAGGGCTTTTGGGCTGCCTGGGTGATTATCGCGCTCGACTTCCAGGTCGGGTGCGGTATAACCCAGGCAGTTTTTTTGTTTCTGGTGGCAGCGTGAGAAACTGTAACTTGCCCGCCCTCGGTGGAGGAGCGGGGCTCAGGCACGAGCACTTTGACGAGATTATTGCGACGAGGCCGCCCTTCAATTGGCTCGAGATTATCTCTGACGACTTCATGGATTTCGGCGGGTACTCCCGTGACCGGCTTCGCCAGATATGCGAGCTCTATACGGTGGTGTCGCACGGGGTCTGCCTCGCGATCGGCTCCACTGATCCGCTCGACAGGGACTACCTGAGGCGCATGAAAGGCTTCTGCAGGGAGATCGGATCTCCGTGGACCTCAGACCACCTTTGCTTCACCAAGGTTGACCACACAAACATGCTCGACCTGATGCCCTTGCCGTTCACGCGCGAGACTGTGAGGCACGTTGTTGAGCGGATCCGGATCGTGCAACAGGAGCTTGAGCTCCCGTTTCTGCTTGAAAACATCACTCGCTACGTGACGGTGTCTGACAGGGAGATGTCGGAAGCGCAGTTCATCTCTGAGATCGTCGAGCAGGCGGAGTGTGGGCTCCTGCTCGACGTCACGAACGTGCACCTCAACTCGAAGTTTCATGGCTACGACGCGCTTGAGTTTATATCCTCGCTGCCGCTGGCCCGGGTGGGCCAGATCCACCTCGCAGGCTGGGTGCCTGACGAAAGTGGGGCAGTGATCGACAGCCACGATGGGCCGGTTGACCCGGCTGTCTGGGAGCTCTTCAGGAGCACCATTGAGAAGACCGGGCCGACGTCGGTCCTGGTTGAGTGGGACAACCTCTTGCCGCCGGTCTCAAGGCTCCTTGCTGAGGCACAGATGGCTGATCGGATGATGCAAGATATCGCCCCCAGGGAGGCCTCGTAGCGGCATGGCGCTTGCGGGTGTGCTGTCAGCGTTTCGGCAGCTCGTGCTTGATGGCATCGAGCTCCCAGCCTCCCGGGAAGAGCGGCTCGCCCTTTACCGCGAGCGGTTCCCTTGCCTCTCTGCAGAAGAGGCAGAGGATCTCTCAAAGATGGAGCCGGAGCGGCTGGCCCTGTACTCGACGAGCGTCTTCTCGGCAGAGGGGAGCCTCATTCAGGGCGCGTTTCCCCTCACGGTGGCTATCGTGCGCTCTGTCTGGCCGGCGGGCTGGGGCGAATTCTCGGCGAGCAGCCTCGCGCAGCGCGTGCACCGCGTCGCGCCGTGGAGCGGCATCCACAGCCCAAGCCTCGGTGAGTGCTTCCTTGAGTTTATAACGCGCGAGTGCCGCGGGATGCAGCGCGAAGCCCCTTGGCTTGAGGAGTCTGCGGCGCTGGAGCAGGCGATGCTCGAGATCCGGAAAGCTCCCGACGAGCCGCTGCGCCCTCAGGCAGCGAGCGCCCTTGACGGCTTAAGCGCTGGGACGGTAGCGGAGCTCCTCGCACAGCCGATGCTCGTGCCGAGGCTCGTCCGAGTTGCGGCTCTCTCGTGGCGCATGCTCGCGGTTCGCGCAGCCCTCCTCGAGAGCGGCGATCTGCGTGTTCCACAGCGGGGCCACTGCATCCTTATTGGGGGTCGTCCCCACGACTTCGGCGTCACGTGGGTTGAGGCTCCGGAGGCGGTGGCAGAGATCTTTTCAGCGAGGCGCGGCGCGCAGGTGCTGCTATCGGAGCTCGCCGACGCATTTGTTGCCACAGCGGGCTGCGGCTCCGAGGAGGATGACTTTCGGCGCTTCCACGACATGGTGCGCTCGCTTGTGTCGGCGGGCTGCCTCGTTCCGGCTGGCTCGCTAGGCCTGGTCAAAGATAGCGATGGGACGGTTGCTTGAGTCGACCGCCACCATGACGACCTCAGCATTTGTGACCGGAATGGTGTGCAGCGAGTCAACGCCGCGAGTCGCCTCAACTTCAACCTTGATAGTTATGGAGGTAGTGCCGATCTTGAGCGTGTCGCAGTAGAAGCTTACCGAGTCGCCGACAAAGACCGGAGAGATAAACTGCACCTCGCGCATGACCTTCGTCACGTACTTCTTGGGGGCAACGGAGCGGGCGTGCTGGCCGGCAGCCAAGTCAATGAGGCTCAAGATGTGGCCCCCGAAGATGCTCCCGAGCGCGTTGGTGTCCCGAGGCATCATAATCGAGCGTATGGCGGGGTTGCGGGGGCATTGCTGGTTCATGGCGGTAGCTCCTCTCTTGTCCCGCTAATCTGTAGCCGAGAATCTCCGGTTCGGAAACATCTTTCCGCTGCCTCTGGCCCGCTTCAGCTGTGGTGCGAGCCCTTCCGCAAGGCGCGGCAGTCGGCTAGGCTGCTGGGCCATGACCGATCAGCATGCACGTTCCGCCCTTGATTGGGTGTCCTTGCTCAATTTGCAGCCACATCCCGAAGGGGGACACTTCCGCGAGACGTACCGTTCCCGTGACACGCTCGCTCCGGGCGCCCTTCCTGAGCGGTTCGCGCCGGGTTTGCGCGCATGCTCGACGTCGATCATCTACCTGCTTGAGCAGGGGGACTACTCTGCCTTTCACCGCATCAAGTCAGATGAGCTGTGGCACCACTATGCCGGGGGGCCGCTCGATATCCATATGCTCGACAACAACGGTGGCCACGCCATCGAGACCCTTGGCAGGGATATTTTGAGGGGCGAGCAGCTGCAGGTGGTGGTGCCGGCGGGGACCTGGTTTGCTGCGGCGCCGCAACGGGGAGCGCCGTACGTGCTTGCAGGCTGCACCGTCAGCCCCGGCTTCGACTTTGCTGATTTCGAGATGGCAAGCGAGGAGCAGCTGCGGGGCGCTGCTCCGCTTCAGGCTGCCACGCTCCTCGCACAATTTCCCCCGCGGCGGCTGTGAGGCAATAGCCAGCAGAAGGGCGCTTTGGGGCGCATCTGTCCCTTTTGGTGCCTGATGGCGCCTCTTTCGTTGCCTGGCTAACTTTCGCTATCCTTGGCCCCTTATGTTTTCCCCCCGAGATGCGCGTGAGCCAGGCGAGGTGCCGGCACCCCCTAATGAGCCCGAGATGCGCTCATCGTTCCTCTTTGAGGAGTCGGTGCGCCTCTTTGGCCAGTACCAAGTAGGAGCGGCCCTTAGCCTTGTCAGGCAGGCCATTGAGGCTGTGGACAGGGCGATACCGTACCAGGCGGGCTCAAGCGTTGCGGCGCGCGACTTTGCAGCTTCCCTGCTCGTCAGAAACGGCGAGTTTTTTGAGGCAGAGCGGTGCCTCAGCGACGCCATCGATATCATCAGCAGGCAGCGGTTTCGCCCCGATGCGGCGGTGCTGTCCCTGTACGTGCGAAAAGGGGAGGCGCTCACGCTTCTCGGCCACCTCGATGAGGCTGCCCGCACCCTCGGGAGCGCCACAGCGCTCGCGGCGATGGTCGAAAACAGCCACGAGCTTCGCGGGCGCCTGGTGCTTGCCTGGGGCCTTCTCGGTGCGGAGCGGGGGCACCCGCGCGCCTACAGAGAGACGCTGGGCGAGGCTATGCGGTTCTTTAGGAGAACTCGCCCCGGCGAATACCCGGATGTGGCGCGCACGCTTATGGAGGCCTCAGCAGCGCATGAGGAACGGGGGAGGTTCGTGCCGGCCCTGATGCTCGCCGAGCGGGCGCGGCGGTTCCTCGTGCAGGCTGAGGAATGTGATCCGGACATACTCCGGCTGGTCAAGCTGCACATTGGCGAAATGGCCCACAAAGCAGGCAACTTTGGCCGCGCCAAGGTGGTCCGGTCGATGCTCCTCGCGGAGCTCGTCGCAAGCACTGCAACGGTGCACGGGGCAGATGGCGAGGATGACGAGGCGCTTGCGCTTGCCGTGCGGCAGTCGCTTGCGCAGAGCCACGCCGAGCTCAGCGAGTTTGAGGCAGCTGAGCTGCATTTCACTGAGACCATCTCCAAGGCCAGAAGCATCGGGGAGCGGGAGCGGGCGCATCTGGCGGCAGAGGACCTCCTGGGCCTCTACGTGTCTCGTGGGCTTGAGGAGGAGGCCCAGAGGGTGCGCGCATGCATGCGGGAGATCTCAAAGGAGCTTGATGTCGCTGGACGGCTCTTAAGCGAGGTGGATGGCGCAATTCTTGAAAGGGTTAACGAGGGAGACTTCAGTGGCGCCCTTGAGAGCCTCGGTCGCGTCTCAGGACGGCTTAACGAGCTGTCCGGGCTGGATCGTGATTTCTGCGAGCTTTCGATGCTCGCCACAAAGGCATACATCCTCGCTGAGATCGATCCCAGCGAGAGCAGGGAGGTGCTTCAGGGCGTTCTTGGGCGGCTGGCGGAGCTTCCGGCCCAGCTTGCGCAACAGCTCCAGGTAAAAGTTGTGATGACACGGGCCCTGTTGGCCGTTGAGGAGGGCAACCCAGCCCAGGCTTGCGCTATTACTCAAGACTTCCTGTTGGTGCTCGAGCGTGCCTACGGAAACTCCTGCTACCACCTCAAGCTTGTCCTGCTCGGCAAGCTCGTTGATTTCCAGGAGCAGGCGGGCGAGACCGAGGCGGCACTCAGCTCGGCACGAGCCGCCGTGAGCATGCAGCAGCGCCACAACGACACCCAGTCGGAGTGGTTCGCCAGGAACCTGCAACGGCTGGCGCACCTTCTGCCGCCAGAGAGCGCCGAAGAGGCGGACACGCTCATCGAGCGCGCGCGAGCGATTTTGGAGTCCCGAAACAGCGGCGGCCACTCGCTGTAGTGCCCGCCTTGATCGGCCCCCTCATGATGCAACTCATGGGCATCGCGCCCTGCCGCGCCTACCGTAGGGCGCGTGGCGCTCGGGTTGGCGAGCGGCCGGGGCGCGACGCGCGCAAGGAGAGCGGCATGGCAGAGGGCAGTGGGCAGCAGGTGGCAGGCGAGGGGACGGCGGTCCAGGAAGAAGCAGCTGCCTTGGGAAGAGTTGAAGGGGGGGCTTCGCGGCCGCCTATCGAGACGCGGCTCGTTCAGGGCCTTGAGAGGATCGTGACTGCCCTTGGCGAACGGGTGCGCAGGGCCCGCTCCACGGCTTCAGAGCCAGGGGGCGCTCCGGTGGGCCAGGAGCCGGCAAGCGGCGAGGGTGCAAGCGCTCGGCCGTCGCCGTTTCGGGTTCCGGATGAGGTGCGCGGCATCGTAGAGCGCTATCCAGTGCAGTCGCTCATCGCCTCTTGGGGCGCAGGATACATTATCGGCGCACTGAGCGGCAGCCGGCGGAGGTAGCATGTTCGAGGATATTCGGGGAGATCTTGAGGATCACGTCCTGCCCCTCATGCGGGATATCGTTGAGGACACGCAGAAGCTTCTGCGGCAGGAGTTCGCTCTCGCCAAGGTCGAGGTTCGTGAGGACGCAAAGAGGGCGAGAGACGTGCTGGGCTACCTGGTGGCGGCGTCGTTTTTTCTGGGGATCTCGGCGGTGCTCTTCAGTGTCGCCCTCTCGCACCTCTTCGTGGAGGCGTTCCCTCACCTGTCGTTGTGGCAGGGTTACCTGGCTGTGGCGCTGCTGAGCGGCGCTGCAGGCGCCATATTGATGCGAATAGTGGCCAAAAAGAGCCGGAAGATACGGATATTTCCCGAGCAGACGACCAGCACACTAAGGGAGAGCGCCCAATGGATGCAGGATCAAGCCTCGATGTAGCTCCGCCGGAGGCGCTCCGGCACGAGATAGAGGCAACCCGCGCCGCGCTTGGAAGCAAGCTCCACGCCCTGAATCACGAGATTCGCGGAACCGTCGCGGGCGCCTCTGAGCGGGTGAAGCGATCGCTCCATGATGCGCGCGAGGAGATTAGCCCGGCGACCCAGTTCCATCGGCACCCGCTGGCGTTCTGCGCGTGCGCCTTTGCGGCCGGGTTCCTCTGGCGGAGCTGGCGCACGCATCCATCCAGCGCGCTGGCTGATGCGGCGCCAGCCGAGGCCCGCCAGGCCCGAGCGCGCCGGCCGACGGAGTACCCCCCACTTTCTAGGGCGGTTGTGCCCCTGATCGTTGACGTGCTGCGCGGGTTTGTGCGGCGCCCGTAGCGTGGCTGGCGCGCCCTGCGGCGAGTTTCCGGCTCTCTGCGGCACCCCGATGCGCTGCTGCGGAGCTCGCTGGGTCGCTCAACGAGGCGAGTTTTTTGGTGATTTCGGCGCTCCATCCCCTTTTACACCCCGCTAGCGCTGCTCTATACTGCCGCAGGCTGCAGCCGAGTTACGGCGCCACTTAGTTTCAGACGAGAGCCATGTTTGTTTACTTCGCCAAGAAGATCTTCGGCACCCGCAACGACCGGATCCTAAAGTCACTCAGGCCCGTCATCCTCAAGATTAACGACCTCGAGCGCACGCTGCAGCCGATGGGCGATGACGATCTCAGGCGGCTGACGGGCGAGTTTAAGCAGCGGCATGAAAATGGGGAGTCCCTCGACTCTCTCCTTCCGGAGGCATTCGCTGTGGTGCGCGAGGCCTCTCGTCGCGTGGTGGGGATGCGGCACTTCGACGTGCAGCTTATCGGCGGCGCGATCCTGCACAAGAACATGATCGCCGAGATGAGGACCGGAGAGGGAAAGACGCTCGTGGCGACCCTTCCGTCGTACCTCAATGCCCTGACAGGCAAGGGCGTGCACGTGGTGACGGTGAACGACTACCTCGCGCGCCGTGATGCCGAATGGATGGGCCGCATTCACAGGTTCCTCGGCCTTGAGGTCGGCTGCGTCTACCACGGCATGAGCGAGGAGGAGAAGCGAAGGGCGTACCGTGCTGACATCACCTACGGCCAGAACAACGAGTTCGGCTTCGACTACCTGCGCGACAACATGAAGTTCTCGGCCGGGGACATGCTGCAGCGCGGGCACTACTTCGCCATCGTCGACGAGGTGGACTCTATCCTGATTGACGAGGCGCGGACCCCGCTTATCATCTCGGGGCCGGCGGAGGAGTCAACCGACAAGTACCACCAGATTAACAAGATCGTTCCGCATCTGCAGCGTGACACCGATTTCGAGGTTGACCTGAAGTCCAAGCAGCCAAGCCTGACAGACGCCGGGATCAAGAAGGCGGAAAGCCTGCTCGGCATCGAGAACCTCTACGATCCGAGCAACATCGAGATGCTTCACCACGTGACGCAGGGCCTGCGCGCCCACACCAGTTTCGAGCGCGACGTTGATTACGTCGTCCAAAACGGGCAGGTGGTGATCGTTGACGAGTTCACCGGGCGCCTCATGCAGGGGCGCCGCTGGTCGAACGGGCTTCACCAGGCGATTGAGGCGAAGGAGGGGGTGCAGGTTGCGCGAGAAAACCAGACGCTGGCGTCGATCACCTTCCAGAACTACTTCCGCATGTACGAGAAGCTTGGGGGCATGACAGGAACTGCGGATACCGAGGCCTCTGAGTTTAAGCAGATCTATGGGCTTGAGGTTGCCCTTATCCCGACAAACCGATCAATGGTGCGCAGCGACCACGTCGATCTCGTGTACCGGACCCGGCGCGAGAAGTACGACGCCGTGGCCCGTGACATCGAGCAGGTGCACGCAAAAGGCCAGCCGATCCTGGTGGGCACCATCAGCATCGACCAGAGCGAGCGGCTCTCCGACATGCTGAAGCAGAGGGGCATTCGGCACAACGTGCTCAACGCCAAGCACCACCAGCGTGAGGCCGAGATTATCGCCCAGGCTGGCCGCCTTGGCGCTGTTACCATATCAACCAACATGGCCGGCCGAGGCACCGACATCCTGCTCGGAGGCAACCCTGAGTTTCTTGCCGCTTCGGAGGCCAAGACCCGAGATCCCCAGGATCCCGCCTTCCAGGAGGCCCTCGCGCGCTTTTCGGCCCAATGTGCAGAGGAGCACGGCAAGGTCGTTGAGGCAGGCGGCTTGTTCGTCATAGGCACTGAGCGGCACGAGTCGCGGCGCATCGACAACCAGCTGCGGGGCCGTGCAGGGCGCCAGGGCGATCCGGGAGAGTCCCGCTTCTACATATCGCTCGAGGATGACCTCATGGTCCGCTTCCAGGGCGAGCGGCTGCAGCAGCTCATGGCCCGCATGGGGTGGGAAGAGGGCATGGCCCTCGACAACTCCCTGATGAGCAGGACGATCGAGAACGCCCAGAAACGCGTCGAGGCGATGCACTTTGAGAGCCGCAAGCACGTCACTGAGTATGACGACGTGATGAACAAGCAGCGCCAGGTAATCTACAACATGCGCAGCCGCACGCTCCGCAACGAGGGGGTTCGCGAGGAGGTTCTTGATCTCGTTGATGACATCCTGGAGCAGTCGGTCCAGGATGTGTGCGACGAGAAGGCAAAGCCGATGGACTGGAACCTCGGGGCGCTCGCAGAGCGCTTTGCGTTTCTCACAGGGCAAGCCTTTTCGTTTCCCTCGGAGCTGGCCCTCACGCCGCAAGCGGTTTTCGATGCTCTTCGTGGGCGGGCCAGGGAGCTGTATGCTGAGCACGCGGCGCGCCAAGATGCGCGCCTCGCGGGGCTGAGCGAGATCGGCGTGGCGCCGCAGCTCAATCGCGGAGCGGTCGAGGCGGGAACGAGGATCGGATTCGAGTTTATCGAGCAGGACACCATGCTCGAGGCCGTGGACTACTTCTGGCGCCACCATCTGCAGGAGATGGACTACCTGCGAGAAGGCATCGGCTTGCGCGGCTGGGCGCAGAAAAACCCCCTCTACGAGTACCAGCGGGAGGGCTTCATCCTCTTTCAGTCGATGCTGTCAGAGATGAAGGAGTCCGTCATTCGGCGCCTCATGTACCACGACGTTCCCTCTGTTGAGCAGGTCGTTGCGCATGTGGAAGAGGAGCGGCGCAAGCACGCGGAGCGCGAGAAGCAGATGCAGCTCGTCCACGGCCCCGAGGTTGAGGAGGCAGGCGCCGCGACAGAGGAGCTTGCAGCCGGCGCGGAGAGCCAGGCAGACGCAAAGCTCCCTGAGAGCGAGCGTGCCCGGCTTGAGGCGCAGCGCAAGGCGCGCCGCAAAGCCTCGAAGCGATGACGAAACGCCCCTTTTCGCTCTACGTCCACGTCCCCTTCTGCTCACAGAAGTGCCCCTACTGCGACTTTAACACCTACGCCGTAAGCCGGGTGCCGGAGGCAGAGTACGTGCGCGCCCTTCTCTTGGAGCTTGCGCGGCACGGGAGTGATCCCCGTTTCCAGGGCCGGCCGCTGCAGTCGATATTTTTTGGCGGGGGCACCCCGTCGCTCCTCTCTCCGGGCGCGATAGCGGATACCGTTGGCCGGGCTGGCGAGCTCTTCCCGCTTCAGGCGGGGGCAGAGGTCACCCTCGAGGCGAATCCGGAGGGCTGCTCCCGGGAGAGGCTTGAGGCGTTTCGCTTGGCGGGGATAAATCGGGCCAGCTTTGGGGTTCAGTCTTTTGACGGTGCCCGCCTGAGGCTCCTAGGGCGCGAGCACTCGCCCGAGGCGGCACGCCAGGCGGTTCATGAGGCGCGCGCTGCCGGCATAGCCAACGTAAGCCTGGATATCATCTTCGGCGTGCCAGGCCAGTCTGTGGCAGAGATGGAGCTCGATCTCGAGGCCGCAGTGGCGCTGCCTGTTTCGCACCTCTCTGCCTATGCCCTCACGATCGAGCCGGGGACCCCGTTTTTTCAGCGGCAGGAGCGGGGCCTTCTCAAGCTGCCCCCGGACGGCCGTGTGGCGGAGATGCTCGACGTCATTCCGCAGCGGCTCTCCAGCGCCGGATTTCGGCGCTATGAGATAAGCAACTACGCTCGTGAGGGGATGCACAGCCGGCACAACATGGCGTACTGGACGGGCGATGACTACCTTGGAATCGGCGCCGGGGCGCACAGCATGGTTGCGCACTATGAGGAGGGGGCAAAGGTGTCAGCAGAGAGGTGGAGCACGCTGGCGCTCCCCGCAACCTACATAGAGCGCGCCTCGTCGGATGCTGTGTCGTGGCGTGAGGCGCTTGGCCCAAGCGAGCTTCACTTCGAGTTCTTTTACCTCGGGCTGCGGCGCGCTGAGGGCGTGACGCTCGCCGAGTTTCGCGAGGCCTTCGGCCACGAGATCCCTGTGCGCTTTGCCGATCCGCTCGATGAGCTCGTGTCGGAGGGGTGTATCGCACGCGAGGGCGACCGGCTGTGGCTCACGAGCCGGGGGATAGCGATTAGCGACTCGCTCTTTGAGCGGCTCGCGTAGGCGGGCCAGGGGAAGAGAAGAGAGGTCGCCGCGGGAAGCACAAGTGAGCAAAAAAAACCTCGGCGGAGAAAAACGGGTTGGCGGGAGGCAGGCGCGTATTATGGCGCAAGAAACATCTGCCGCACGACGTACAGCGAAACCATCCAGACCAAGAACTTCATGAGCGCCAGGCCCAAGCGGCTGCAGAACAGCATCCGCAAGGCTGACAGCACTAGCGAGCCCAAGAACATGCTGAGCACGAGGCACGCCACCAGCTGCCACATTTCAAGGCCCGCGCTGGCGGCCATCTCTTTCAGCACAAATTTTGCTGATTGAGCGACCACATCGAGCAGCCCCTGGGCAGTTTTGGTCCATTCCGTGATGTTTTCCATCTGACACCAAAACCTTTCTAGCCCTCTCGGGCTTGCTTGAGAAAAAACCGTTGCTTGAGCTTCCCGCTCCAGCCGATTGCGCAGCGGTGCTGCAGAATCGGCTGGGCGTGAGCGAGCGTCTTCCCGTATGGAGCGCCAGGGAACGGCGCGGATGTCGAGCCAACACCATCGCACGAGCTGTGGCGGCTTCAGCGCCACCAAGAAGTCAGAGCGGCAGCCGATGCCGTATGCCCCGTTGCGCGCCTGCCGGACGGGGCGCAACACCTCGGAAAGACGGGCAGGAGGCGCCGATGTTGCCCCCGGAGCGCCCCCAGCCTTCAGAGAGGGATTCCGTGAGGGGAAAGTTTTTTTTCTTTGCGATCATGCGCATGGTACTATTGTGGACATGAACTCGTTTCTTTCTTGCACATCACTGGCCGCTTCGCTTCGCGCGACGCACCTTCCTCGGCGCACCTCGGGCATGTCCGCCCCACGTGCGTGGAGGGGCCGTGGTGCTGCGCGAGCATACCCCGTGGCCAGCTCCAAAGGGTTCGCCCCTGCGCGCTGCGGAATCTCCCCACAAGAAGGCATGAGTAGAAGCTGTTTCATCCCTGCGCCCCGCTAACGAGCGCCTCCGGCAACTCTTGATCCTGTCTTAAAAAAGCCCAACTGCTGCGGAAGAGCCCACGGCTCGCCGTAGAGGGCCTGACTGTTTCCCCTTCTTGTCGCGCCTCGTGCGCCCGTAAGCCGGGCCGTAGGGTCCTTTGTTTTTTTGGCGGTTTAACTTTTAGGAGGTACAGCTATGAAGTGTATGGCTTCGAGCGGCCGGCTAGGCCGCAATCGTTCGTTGTGCGTGTGGATCGCCATGCTCAATGGAGCTCCGGGCGTGATCATACCCGGCCTCATGCCGTTCTGGCAGCAGGAGGGCGTCTCGATTGAGCAGGTGTGGCTGCTGCAGGGATGCTTCGCAGTGACGCTTGGATTGTGCACGGTTCCGTTCGGGCTCCTGGCTGACGTCAGGGGGCGCAAGGCCTGCCTCTTTATGGGCATCACCCTTTCTGCTCTTGGAGATGTTGCCTACCTGTTGGGGCATGACTTTTGGGCCTTCCTTGTGGCGGAGGTGTGCATGGGAGCCGGTGTCGCGCTGGTGTCCGGCGCCGACTCGGCTCTCCTGTACGACACGCTCAAGGCGCTTGGGCCCGAGGAGGAGAAGCGGTTCGCGCGCCTGGCAGGCCTAGGCGCAAGCGGCTGCTTCATCTTGACCGCGCTCGGTAACCTTGGGCACGGCTGGGTGGCGTCGTTCGGCGAGCGGGTGCCTTTCTGCGTGTCGGCCGGCTGCGCGCTCGTGCAGCTCGCGCTGTTGGCACTGGTGACCGAGCCCGTTGTCGACAAGGAGCCAAGGCTCGTCGGATTCGGCGAGCTGCCGAGGGTTCTTGCGTTTAGCTTGCGGCCGGGCTCCGCCCAGCTGTGGCTGATCGCGGCCTGGAGCGTGGTTGCCGTTGGCACCTGGCTGGCAGTGTGGTTCTACCCGCTGTCGTTCCAGCTGGCGGGGCTCACCCCCGGCCAGCAGGGCGCCGTGTGGGCGTTCTACAACTGCGTGGCGGGCCTGGCAGCTTTCGCTGCCCGGAGGCACACGGCGGGGACGAGCGTGGCATCTAGCTTCATCGTCTTTGTCGGCCTGACAGCTGGGGCGCACGTCCTGTTCGGCACCGTCGTGGCAGCCTGGGCGTTCCTCTTCGGGGCGCTGCACCAGGTTGTCCGCGGAGCGGCTCCGGTCGTGTTCGGCAGGGCCCTTAACGAGCTGGTGCCGTCGACCATGCGGGCGACGGTGCTCTCGGTTCAGGGTGCGTGCGCCACGCTGGCCTATGGCTGCGTGAACCTCAGGCTCGGCGCGTGTATCGAGCTCTTTGGGTTTCAGGCGGTCCTTGTTGTCATTTCGGTGGCGTGCGTGGCAACAGCCATGCTCGTCCTCTCGATACGGCAGGAGGGTAGCTAGGAGGTTTTTGTCAGCGGCTGAAGGGAGCATCCCTTCAGCCGCAGGACCCCTACGCCCGCCAAACGACCCGGCTGCCCGCCTCCTGGCCGGGATCTGCTCGACGCAGGGAGATCCTCCCGCTATAACTCAGCAAGTCATCGGCATGGAGGGCTACTCATGAGGGCGATCTGCACGGGTTCACGGAATGGATTGGTGGCGTGCTGCGTGGCAGCAGCCGCACTCTTTGCGAGCGGGTGCAACGGCAGTGGAGGCTCCTCCTCAGAGACATTTGAGTCTCCCTCAGAGTACCGCAGCGCCTCGGGGAGCCTCAACGTTGAGCTCACTATCTCAGGGCAGAAAAACAGGATAGGGGAGCTGGAGTTCACCTCAAACGTCTACAACGGCGATTACGCTGCCCCGGTGCTGCGCGCAAGCGCCGGAGGGATTATTAACCTGCGTCTGCGGAACCTCTCAGCCAACCAGCCCTCCAACGTTCACTACCACGGGATGAACGTCTCGCCGCAGGGGAACTCGGACAATGTCTTTGTCCAGGTCGAGCCTGAGAACTGCTTCGACTACACGATCTCTATACCGTCCGGACAGTCGCCAGGGCTTAACTGGTACCACTCCCACATGATGGGGCTTGCAGAGACGCAGGTGTTCAACGGCCTCTCCGGGGGCCTCATCGTCGATGGCATCGTCGAGAAGCTTCCCTTCCTGCTCGGCCTGAAGGAGCGAGTGATGATACTCAAGGACGTGCAGGCCTCAGAGGACGGCACCGTAACCACGCCTGACTACGCCAAGCCCACGCTGCGCACGATAAACGGGATCTCAAAGCCGACAATTGCAATTGAGCCCGGAGAAACCCAGTTCTTTCGGGTGGGGAACATGGGCGCAAACCTCTTCTACCAGCTCTCAATCGATGGCCACGAGATGGTGGAGCTCGTGCGTGACGGCAACATCCGCACTCGCCCGAATCCGCAGCAGAGGCTAATCCTTCCGCCGGGGGCCCGCACTGAGTTTCTCGTCACCGGCGGCGCCCCTGGATCGTATGCCTTCCGAACGCTGGCCGTGGACACTGGCCCTGACGGCGATCCAACGCCGGAGGAGCTGCTTGGGACCTTGATCGTGTCAGGCTCGCAGCAGGAGCCTGTAGTGGCGCCCGACACGCTTGTTCCCTCCAAAGACTTGAGGACGCTGCCGCTCACGCGCAGCCGCCGCATGGTGTTCAGCGAAAACAACGACGCTGGGCAGTTCTTTATCAATGGGGAGCTCTACAGCCCGAGCCGCGACGACGTGACGGTGCCGCTTGGCTCAGTCGAGAAGTGGGAGCTGGTCAACAACTCCCAGGAGCTTCATACCTTTCACATCCACCAGACAGACTTTCAGGTCATTGCGAAGAACGGCAGGCCAGAGGAGTTCATCGGCTACCAGGACACGGTTGACATCGAGACGGGAGGGACGACGACGATCATCATACCCTTCACCAGCCCGACACAGGTGGGGCGCTTCGTGTATCACTGCCACATCCTGGAGCACGAGGATGGCGGGATGATGCAGAATATCGTCGTGTTTGACCCGAGCGACCCAAGCGCCGTTGACAACAGCCGCATGATGCAGGGAAGGCAGTGCAGCTAGCGATCCTTAAGCCGGTGGACGCGGCACGGGCGGCTGTTGTGGTGTTTCTCGCCGCGTTGGTGAGCTGCCCATGCGGGCACGCCGCCCCGCAGCAGCCACGGATGGGGATCTTCACCAAGAAGGGCGCGATGGTAGGCATGCAGCTCCCTTTTGTTGATGAGCAGGGCGCTCCCACAACGCTTGGGGCCGCTGCCTTGGCTGGAAAGCCTTTCATCCTGGCGCCGATCTTCTACAGGTGCCCGCGGCTGTGTGGGCTCACCTTCGGCGGGATCATCGAGCTTGTGCGCTCTATGAAGCTTAGGCTCGGCGAGGACTACTCGGTTGTGAGCTACAGCTTTAATCCCTCCGAGGGGCCAGCAGAGGCCCGAGAGAAGCGCGCCGAGATTCTCGAGCGGCTCAGGAAGAAGGGGGGATCTGCCGCTGGCTGGAGTTTCCTGACAGCCAGCGCAGCCACGATTGAAGCTATAAATCGGGAGCTCGATTTTCGGGTGCGCTATGCGGATCGGGAGCTCGAGCACAGCTCGGCGATCTTCATTGTGAGCCCAAGCGGGGAGGTTCGCCGCTACTTCGCCGGGGTCGAGTTCAGCCCCGAGAAGGTCTCAGCCGCACTGCTGGCGCCCTAGGCCGGGACGTGCTGCTAGAACCCCTCAACGAGGCGAATCATCGCGAGGAGCTCGCGGCTCACTGGCGAGTGCAGCTGCACGCCTCGCACCGACGTAGCCAGCGAGGGCTGCGCTCGCTGCATGACAACAGAGTCAACGCTGTGCCCAAGGAGGTGGCAGCCGAAGACAAACCCGCTCTCCGAGAGGAACTCAAGCTGCCGGCACGCGGCTGGGTGCGAGACATCGACCGTCACGCTCACAAAGAGGGCCCCCTCAAGGTCGGGATTGGCGATGCATGCGCCACGCAGCTCGTCCTGGCTGACCCAGCCCTTTACAGAGACGTAGGCTCCGCCAAAAGTGTCTCGATCCGAGAGATCAACTGAGAGCTCGCCGGCATGCTCAAGCCCTTGCTGCGGGAGCCCATCCTGCGAGACAGAGCGCTCGGCCCCGTGAATAGCGGCAACTGTGCGGATGAGGGGCGCAAGCCTCTCGGGGATGTAGAGCTTGCGGTGCCCCCTCACGGCGGGGCCGACGACCAGCGCCGTGCTAAGCACCGTCTCGCGCGATCCGCGGCTAAAGTAGTCGTTGTACACGTCAAAGAGGAAGCCGTTTGGCAGGAACCCGACCCGGTCGAGGTTTCGCTGGCTGCGCGTGTGCGAGGTGAGCGCCTCAGAGGTTACAACCGAAACAAGCCCCTGTGCGGCAAGCCCTTCCAGGAACTCCAGGCGCTGTGCGGTTGCAAGCCGGCTTAGCCCCTTGCCCTGATCTGCCGGAGAGACAACGAGCTTGCCGAGCTCGAACTCGCCCGGGGCAAGCGCGGCGAGCCCGGCGTGGGCGATGGGGAGCATCGACTCAGGGGAGTCAAAGATAATGAATGAGTGCCAGTGCCCAGCGCGAGTCTTTTCAACGAGCCGCTCCGGCGATGAGAGCTCGCTCAGGGGGTAGGTGTCGCCGTACACCGAGCGGAAGAGCTCTATGATCCTGGCTGCCTCAGGGACGGTGAGCGGACTATCGCTGTTTCGCACCTGCGCCAAGCCGCAGGCCCGCAGCCGCGCCAGCTCTGTCCGCAGCTCGGGCGCCACAGGCAGCGTTGCCGCTGCCGCATGAGCGTAAATCCCGGGACGAGAGCCGTGGCCGTGGTGGCTAAGCATGGCGCGCTAGGCCCCACCCGATGCGGCGTTGAGGCTGGCGACTATTCCCTTGTAGATGTCCTTCAGCCTCACGAGGTCGGCGACGCACGCGTGCTCGTTTACAGCGTGCATCGAGGCGCCGACGAGGCCAAACTCAACGACGTCAGGGCAGATCGGGGCGATGAAGCGCGCGTCAGATGTGCCGCCGGAGGAGGAACAGGCGGCCTCAATGCCGGCCTCTTCCTTAATCACGCGCCTCACCGCCTCCAAGAGCCTCTCGCCCCGGCAAGAGAAGGGCTGGGCATAGAAGCACCACTCGACCGAAAAGTCGAGCGAGTGGGCAGAGAGGATCCCCTCGACGACGCGCCGGATTTCGCTCTCCGGGACGAGGTGCGAGTGGCGAATGTTGAACGAGGCCTCAAGCGAGCCGGGAATTACGTTGCTCGCGCCCGCGCCAGACGAGATGTTGGTGAACTGGAGAGAGGTCCTTGGCGCGCCCTCCGGCTCCCCCCGGTCCCACCGGTGCGAGGCGATCTCGTGAAGCGCCTGAAGGGATCGGTGTATCGGGTTTTCAGCCCACTCTGGATATGCGGAGTGGCCCTGGACTCCGCGGATCGTGATGTCACCGTATGCCGATCCGCGCCGGCCGTTCTTGACGGTGTCGCCCAGCACAGAGACCGAGGTGGGCTCAGAAACGAGGCAGTAGTCAAGCTTCCTGCCGGATTCCCGAAGGTGCTGCACGATGTTGGCGGTGCCGCGGTTCGGGTCTCCCTCCTCATCTCCGGCGACCATGACCCCGAGCGAGAGCGACAGGGGAGCCGCTGATTCCTCGAGGATCTCCTCGAGCGCAACGATGAAAGCTGCGATGTTGCCCTTCATGTCAGCGGCGCCCCGGCCGTAGAGGATGCCGTCCCTGAGCGTCGGGGAAAAGGGATCGCTGGACCACTTTGAAAGGTCACCGGGCGGGACAACGTCGGTGTGCGCAGAGAAGGCAAAGAGGGGGCCCCGTCCTGGGCGCTCGGCCCAGAAAGCGATGCTCTCGCCTTCCGTGATGGGCGTTATTGCGAAGCCCATCGTGGCGAGGCGCTTCTCAAGGATGGCTTGTGCCCCTGCATCCTCGGGGGTAATTGAGCGGCAGGCGATCAGGCTCGACAGTAGAGCAGTGATTCGCGCCTCGCTTCGATTGTGGTCTCCCTTCATACGCTCATCTGGTGGCAGGCGGTACGATCGCGAGTATATTCGCCGCTGAAACCCTAATCAAATCGGTGCTTGGGGGCGCTATCTCTTCCTTGCGGGACCCCCGCTGGAGCATTACCCTGCTCCGGGGAGGATGCCTGGCGCCGTGGGGTCGCCCTAGGAAGGGGCTGCAGGGGCGAAGGCGGGTTGTGAGCATGAAAAGTGTCCTGTTTATACCTGTATTTAACCAGATTGAGGAGTTTCCCCGCGTGCTGGAGGAGCTGCGGGCGCAGCCCCTGCCGTGCAGCTCCGTGCTCCTGGTAAACAACGGCTCGTCAGACGGGTCAGAGAGGCTCGTTCGGGAGAGTGGGTACGACTACATCGACCTGCCGAAGAACTTGGGGGTGGGGCACAGCTTCATAAAAGCAACTGACTGGGCGCTCGAGCGGGGCTTTGAGGTGTTTTCGGTTATCGCGAGCAACGGCAAGATGCTCCCCTCGGAGCTCTCACGGGTGCTTAATCCGGTCCTGGAGGGGCAGGCCGACTACGTGACCGGAAGCAGGTTTCTTCCTGGCGGCGACTCGCCAAACCTTCCCGGCTTCCGAAAACAGGCGATTCCGATGGTCAACATATTTGTCCAGCTCATGTACGGAGAGAGGCTGACCGACGCAACGTGCGGCTACAAGGCGTACCGGCTCGACCTGCTGAAGCGGGCAGAGTTTAACTGGCGCGCGAGCTGGCTCAACACATATGGGTTTGAGTACTACTTTTACGGCAAGGTGCTGCGCGACCGATCAATCCGCCACATCGAGGTTCCGATCACCATGCGCTATCCGGGGCAGGGGAAGCGCTACTCAAAAATTAAACCTTTTAAGGGGTGGTACGAAATGCTAAAGCCTTGGGTGGTTGCCCGGGTTGACGGCAAGGGTTTCTGTCTCGCGACGTGATTCCCGCTGCTGGCGGCGCAGATCGTCGCGCCGGGCTGCGTCGCGTATTGTTTGCGTCTTTGAGGTTCGCCTATGGGCATTCCCCGGCTCCTTCACGTTGGAATAAAAGATGTCTCGTTCGGAGAGGGAGTCACGGTCATTGAGCCTGCCAATATCTACGGATGCGCGATCGGCGACGGCTCGTTTGTCGGCCCATTTGTTGAGATCCAGAAAGGAGTCACCATCGGCAAGCGCACCCGGGTCCAGTCGCACACCTTTGTGTGCGAGGGGGTCTCTGTCGGGGACGACTGCTTTATCGCTCACGGCGTGATGTTCGTGAACGACCTCTTTAGGACGGGCGGCGCCTCACGAGACCCTGCTGACTGGAAGGGAACCTCGGTCGGCTCGCGCGTTTCTATAGGGTCGGGAGCCACTATCCTGCCCGTCACGATCTGCGATGACGTCGTTATCGGCGCGGGAGCCGTCGTCACCAAGGACATCACCAAGCCAGGCATCTACATCGGCTCCCCTGCCCGATTCCACCGCGCGGCCTAAGCGCCGCGTGCCGTAGCCTGTGAGCCCCCGGCACCGTGTCGAGCCGCTTGGCGAACCGGCAGGGTTGGCGCTACCATGGCTGCATGATGAGCAGCGCCCGGCCACGGCCCCGCTGGGATCCCCCCCCGAACCCAGAGGCCACCGCAATCAACTCTGTGCAGCTCTCCTATTGGAGGGAGAGAGGCTACACGATCGAAGATTGCCTCTCGATTTGCAAGGAGGCCGACAGCCAGTCAATGGCGGCGCTGGTCTCCTTTTCAGGAGAGGGCACTGCGTCGCTGCGCGTTACAAGCAAGACCTGGTCGCGGCAGGAGGGGCACTACCCGACGGTGGGCACGGTATTTTCGCAGCTTGCGCGGCACCCCATGCTCCGTTCCCTCAAGGGGGACCTCATCGTTTGGCTTGAAGATGGCATGTGGCCCATCTCGCAGCCCCTCGCGCAGCGCGCCCCGATCCTGGCCTTCGGGCGAGATCGCACAGATGCCTGCACCCTGCTTATGCCCGATCCCTCCTTTCTCGGCTCTGCTGGCTATGAGGATGACGTAAAGATCCACGCCGAGCTCGATGCTGCTCACCCGTGGAGCTCACGCCTGGCAAAGGCCTACTGGCGCGGCGCGGCAACTGGCCTCGGAATCGAGGGTGCCGACTGGCGCAAGACAGCGCGCGGCAAGCTAGTGCTGCTTTCACGGAAGCTGTCTGCGCCCGACCGGCTCGATGCGGCGTTTACCAGGGTCCAGCACCTGCCGCGTGAGGCGCTCGATGACATGCTCGCAGCGGGCGTTGTTGATGACGAGGTGCCATTTAAGGAGTTCTTCAAGTACCGCTACATGGTTGACGCTGACGGCTATAGCTGCGCATGGAGGTCGCTCTTCCTGAAGCTCTCGATGGGATCAGTTGTTCTCAAGGTCGCAAGCCAAATAGAGCAGTGGTACCACAGGAGGCTTGTGCCGGGGCGTCACTACATCGCCCTCAAGGAAGACCTCTCTGACTTCGATGATGCCCACGCGTGGCTACAGTCGAATGACGAAGCGGCTCGTGAGATCGGCGAAAGGGGGGCGGCGTTCGTGCGCTCCCTCAAGCTTACAGAGGCGCTCGATGAGCTTGCTTTCTACTGCACAGAGCTGCTCCTCAGCCAGCGGGAGCAGGCCGAGACCGGCAGCTAGCCGGGACGCGGCAGCCCTAGGGGCACCGGGTTACCTGGCGCGGCAGCGCCTTGAGCGCTGCGAGGAGATCTTTAAGGTAGTCTTCAGAGCTCTTTCCCTTCTTCGGTGTGCGAGGCTTGGGGGGAGGGTGTTTGCACGCCGTGCCTGCGGTGAGTTTGGTGCGCTTCGCCGATGAGTACAAAACGCGAGCGGCCGCTGAAAGCTCCCTGTGCGCGGCGGTTGTGCTCACCGTGCGGCACACATTTGGCGGGCAGGAGTACGTGCTGCCACCAAAAGCATCTGCAAGGATAGTCGCCGTGCGCCTTGAGGATTCCTTCGCAGACGCTATGTCGACTGAGAGATCAGGGCCTCCGCATCCCCTGGCCCGCGCCGCAAAGTTTTCGACACGCTGCTTGAGGGTGCCAACGGCGCGCAAGACGGCAGCGCTCTTTCGGCCAAAGTTTTTGCGTGAGCACAGATGCTCCCACGGCAGGGTTCGCCACTCTGGATTGAGCTCGCTAACGCTGCCATAGGCGTCGAAAGCGTCGTCGATGCCGTTTCCGTCTGTATCAGTTCCGCTAGGAAGCACGTCTGGGATCCCATCACCATCGAAGTCAAAAGCCTCAGAGGTGTCAGGCACCCCATCACCGTCGGAGTCCGGATCCTGGAAGTCAGGCACGCCATCACCGTCGGTATCAGGAGACGATGAATCCTCGCCCCCGGAGTCCCGATCAAAGGCGTCGTCAATTCCATCGCCATCGCTGTCATTGCCGCTCGGCTCACGAGTCTCCTCGCTGCCTTGCGACTCAATCGTGTCAGATAGCCCATCACCGTCCGAGTCCCGGTCGAGGAAGTCAGGCTTGCCGTCGCTGTCGGTGTCAGGTGCGGGCTGTGCAGTGCCGCCGCTGTCCGAATCGTACTCGTCAACGAGCCCATCCTCATCGGAGTCGGCACTTGAGTCGGCGCGACCATCACCATCAGCATCGGAACCTCCGCCCTCGATGATGTCGGGTATCCCATCATTGTCCGAATCGAGGTCCCTGCTGTTAGGCACCCCGTCCCCATCACCGTCGCCATCGCCTTCGACATCGTCGGGAATTCCGTCGTCATCACTGTCTGAGTCGGGCAGCCCCAGCTCCGGAGTCGGGGAGGCAGAGCTCGTTACCGAGGGCGTGCCGGTGAAGGTAGCCGTGGCGGTGCCAGTCGCAGTTGGAGAGCTGCTCGGGGAGCTGGTGGGGGTGTCGGTTGGCGTGTCTGTCGGCGTGTCTGTCGGAGAGCTGGTGGGAGTGTTGGTTGGGGAGCTCGTGGGGGTGTCGGTCGGGGAGCTTGTGGGAGTGTTGGTCGGCGAGCTTGACGGAGTGGCTGTGGGGGAGTTGGTTGGGGAGCTTGTTGGGGTGCCTGTGGGAGAGCTGGTTGGCGTGCTGGTTGCTGAGCTGGTAGCGGTGTTAGTGGGGGTCGGAGATGGAGAAGGAGTCGGGGTGGATGTGGGCGTTGCCGTGGCGAGGGAATCGACCGTTGGCGTTGCTGTTGGCGTGTCTGTTGGCGTGTTGGACGGCGTGTGAGTCGGCGTGTCGGAAGGGGTGTGCGTCGGGGTGTTGGTGGGAGTCGACGTGCTCGTTGGGGTGTCGGTTGGTGAGGGGGTGCTCGTTGGCGTGCTTGAGGGGGTTGGCGTGTCGGTCGGGGTGTTGGTGGGAGTTGGCGTATCAGTCGGCGTATTCGTGTACGTGCTGGAGGGGGTTGGGGTGTTGGTTGGGGTGTTAGAGGGCGAGGGTGAGTGAGTTGGCGTGTCGGTTGGCGTGAGCGTTGGCGTGCGGGTCGGGGTGTCCGTTGGCGATGGCGAGTGGGTCGGAGTGCTAGTTGGCGTGCGGGTTGGGGTGTTAGTTGGTGTGGTAGTCGGGCTG
>JAFMJG010000063.1 GCA_017853605.1 bacterium | reverse complement strand
AAATTGCACCCCGAGCGACTTCGCCCAGGAGCCGACCGCCCTGCTCCAAGAGCTCGAGCCTATGCCATCCACCAACAGCCGTACCCGCACCCCTCGCGCCACGGCACGCCCAAGCGCATCCATGACCCGGCGGCCAATCGTGTCGGAGGCGAAGATGTAGCTCTCCATGTCAATCTCCTGCTGGGCACAGTCGAGCGCCGCCTCAAGGGCCGAGAAGAACTCGTCACCGTTGTGAAATACCTGGGCAGAGTCCCAGCGTGCCTCCACCTGTAGGGGGCGAGCTCTCCTCCCATTCCTCTTTGCCTTGCCCCGCATGGGTGTCCTCCCGCTACACAGGTGTTCTGGGAGAGATCACCCGTAACAGGCTGAATAGCTTACGGTTCCTAGCTTTGCGCCCCAAGGGGCCCGATGAGGTCATAAAAAATCCATTCACATCAGCTGGTTATAGTATGGCAACAGATTTGCAAAATCTCCACTCAAAAGCGCTGTTGGTGCGCTGCCGGATTCAAGAGTTGTTCGCCAGGGAATCCGAAGCACAGCAACGGCAAGCCCCAGAAAGGCCCTAAACCTCGCTGGGACTGCTTTGAGACCAAGCACGAGAGTGCGAGAAAATGCGCCCACCGGACACCCTGGTGGGGTCCATACCCTGAGGATAGCATGGCGGGGTCGGATGGCAGTTTTTCGCAGCTCCCTAATGCAACAAGTGGGTGGCTGGACGTAATAACCCCAATTGTCGTTACGAATGGATGTCCCGTAGGTTGCAGTGGTTGTTCGGCTCGTGAAGTAGAGAATGCGTAACGCTAAGAACCTTGCGAACGATATGGGAGAAACAAGCATGGAATCAAACATCATCGAGAGACTCTTCGCGTCATTCACTGAGCTCGAGAGCGCTATCACAAAGGCTCGCAGCACGCTCAAGACCCGCGAGACGGTTCCAAATGAGGTCGTTCGCCGCCTTGAGTCGTACGACTCTATTCTCGCAAAGCAACGCTCTCTCGCCGTGGCACTCTGTGAGTCAATCGCCCAAAAGAACTGGGATGAGGTCAATCGCCACGTAAGCCTGATCAATGGCCTTTCGGCGATGATCAGGGATGATGCCAAAGCGATCCTTGAGGCCCTCTCAGCTCCAGCTTCCGAGCCAGCTGACTCAGAGAGCGAAAACTTCTGCTAGAAGCGGCATTGCGCCGCAGCTGTGACGGAACGGGCTTCGGCCCGTTTTTTTTTGCCAGCGCCACGGCTCGATACAAGCTCTTGAAAATGCAATGCCTCCTTGTCATGCCGTGGGGCGCCGCGATACAACCGGGGCGGAAGGGCGTGCCCGCTATGATACAGCTCCTCAAACGCCTCTTCTCGGTGGGAGGAGGCAACAACAACTCAAAAAAGCCGGTCTCGCTTGAAGCGCTGCTCTCCACGTCGGGACGCCTCAAGGCCGCCGAGCTGCAGGCCTTTGCCCGCTCAGCCGGATTTGGGAAGTTTTACGCAACCGTGACCTGCCCGGTGCTGGTTGGGTCGTCGATCCGCAGCGGGTCGCTCACGCCCCGGGGAGAGGCCGCTATGGCGAAACAGCCTCGAAAGAAAACCCACCTTTTTCGGGCAGACCAGGTTGCTGAGCTCGTTGAGGGCGCCTCGCTTGAGAGCAGCATCTTCCCCGTGCTTCATGGCGCGGGCACCACGAATGGCGACCCAACGCGTTTCACCATCGGCCGAGGCCTTGGCAACGACATCGTGATGAATGACCAGGCGATCTCGGAGGCTCATGCCTCAATCTCGGTTTTGCGAGGCAGCTACTCCATACGCGACTTGAACTCGACGAACGGCACGAAGCTGAACGGCGCCGCAATCATGCAGGGATCGAAGCCTCTAAAGGACGGGGATGCAGTCACGCTCGGCCGCTATAACTTCACTTTCTACACGCCACAAGGGCTGTACTCCTTCCTCCGCCAGGGGAAGTGAGGGGCTTACGAGGGGGCTGACAGACGCGCCGCTCTGTGGCGCCGTGATGCCGCTTACTGGGAGGCGCGCTGAAGCTCGTCGCGAATCTTTTTAAGAAGCGCAATGTTGTCTGAGTGTCCAGTCATGCGGGCCGTGACCTTGCCGCGCAGCCGCCGGCCAAGCAGGTAGAGATCCCCTATCGCGTCCAGGATCTTGTGGCGAACGGGCTCGTTCGGAAACCGCCACTCGTCATTGATTGCCCCCTCGGAGCCGATCAGCAGGAAGTTGTCGAACCTCCCTCCCAGCGCCAACCCCTGCCGCTGCAGGTGCCCAACGTCCTTGATGAAGCTAAACGTCCTGCACGGGGCGATGGCGTCCCGGTACATGCTCGGCTCTGAGAGCGTAAAGGTAAACCGCTGCTCGCCCACAGGCTCCGGGTACCGGAGCGTGTAATCCACGCAGAACTCCTCGGCCGGCTCAATCCTGATGAACTCCTTGTCGTCGCCCACCTCGAGGGGCTTCTTGATGTCGATCTCGTACCACTCGCCATCCTGCTCAACGAGCCCCACCTCCTCAAACAGCCGGCAGAACTCGCGCGCAGAGCCATCCATGACCGGCACCTCGCCGTTGCACTTGACGAGCACGTTTGAGACCCCATACGCGCAGAGCGCCGACATGAGGTGCTCGATCGTCCCCGCCTGGGTCTGCCCAAGGCGCACCGTCGTGGCGAAGCCGGTTGACTCGACAAAATCAACGTGGGCCGGCACCACAGTGGTCTCTGAAACTCCCACGAAGTGGATGCCGGAATTGGGCGGCAGGGGCTCAAGGATCAGGCCGCTCTTGCGCCCTGAGTGAAGCCCTTGGCCGTACAAGATCGCGGCGTGGGCGAGCGTCTTCTGCGGCAGCGCCCTGCCCCTTAGGGATTGTCGCGAAAAGACCACCGGATTGATGGTGAGCGACTCCCTGAGCGAGCCTACTGTCGCTGGCTCTAGAGCCTCCCACTGCGGAGATTCCTCGTCGCCTTGGGGCTGCTGGCTTGAGAGCACCCTCCGAACAAGCTGGATCGTGCCCGAAAGATCGAGCGGCTTTTCAAGGAAATCCACGGCCCCAAGCCGGGTGGCGGCAACAGCCGTTGAGATGGTTGCATGCCCGCTCACCATCACCACCGGCAGATCTGGGTAGAGCTCCTTGATCTTTCGCAGGGTTTCGAGGCCATCCATGCCCGGCATCCAGATATCGAGGAGCACCAGGGCCGGACGGGTATTCATGAGAAGCTTTATGGCTGACTCCCCATCCTCGGCGAGAACTACCGGGAAACCCTCGTCTTTGAGAACCCCCTCAAGGGAGCGACGGATACTGGCCTCATCGTCCACGACCAGGACTAAGCGGTTGGTCTCGCTCTGCTCCTGAAATTCTGTGCCGCTGGCTAGGTTGTGCATACAGAGATAACCCTTTGTAAAGCGCCCTGATTATAGTACCTGGGCTGCAAAACTAACGCAAATACGCGAAACAACCAGAAAAACTCGTTTTTTGCTCGGCTTTTAGTGCCGATCTGTCGAGTACTAACGGGGATGGCCGGTGATGCTGAGTCGCCAGGCGCGTCTCCCCGCACCCTTGTGCTGTGGTAACTCATCGTACTTTCGAGGGTTAAAACCCGAGGAGGCGTCATGTTGCGCAAAATCTTCGGCGCAAAACGGGAAGCAACCACGCAAAAAGGGGGCCTGGTTCCCCTGCCCGATGGGCTGCGGCAGAGCATACTGGGGTCACTCGGATCTCAGGCGATCCCCTCTATGCCCAAGGCATCTCATCAGGCCTTTCAGCTCGCCACGAACCCCAACGCTGACGCACGCGACTACATCGAGGTCCTGGAGGCTGACGAGGGCCTCTCCGCCCGCGTGCTTAAGATAGCCAACTCCGTCTTCTACGACCGCGGCGGCGGAAGCAAGACGATCGAGCAGGCCGTAACGGTGATCGGCACCTCGGAGCTCAAGGGGCTCCTAAACGCGAGCGCCCTCGCCGGCATCTTCCCGGTGAAGCATCCCCTGCGCGCCCAGTTCTGGGCGCACAACATCGCTTCGGCCCTGACTGCGCGGCAGCTGGCGCGACAGATCATCCCCAGCCAGACCGACCAGGCCTTCTTGGGCGGCATGATGCACGACATCGGCAAGCTGCTCCTGCTGCAGCAGCACACCGACCTGTACGAAAGGATCTACCGCCGCGGCCTGATCGAGGGGTTTGAGTCAGTCACCTCTGAGGAGGATGAGTATCCCTTCAACCACACCCACGTCGGGCAGGCGATCGGAGAGCGGTGGAACTTCTCTCCCGAGCTCATCAGCGTGATCCGCAGCCACCACGACCGGTGGGCCGACCTGGAGCCCAAATCGATAGTGGGGATCGTGAAGACGGCCAGCATCATCTCGCACGTCCTTGGCCTCGGCGCGGGGCGCGATGCCTTCGCCCTCAAACGCACCTACGAGCCGAAGCTGGCAGAAGCCTTCGAGTTTCTCGGCGTGCCGAGCGTGAGCCAGGCGCAGGTCATGCGCGACGCGGAGCTATCGTTTAACTCAGAGTTTGAGCTGTACGAATCGTGGGGCAGCTAAGTGATGGGCGCTGCGACGCTGTACCTTGCAATCGCGGCCGCAGCCAGCGCGTCAACTGCGTCGGCCCTGCTGTTGTGCGCCCTTAGAAGAGCCGCGCGAGTCGTTGAGCAGGAGGGTGTTGAGGTCTCCCCTTCGTGGCTCTGCTCGATCCCCCTGCTCGGGCGAATTATCAGGCGTATCGACAGCGCTTCCCAAGCGCGCCGCCAAGCCGAGGTCGATAGCCAGACGCGATACACGATACTGACCGAAAACGTTGCTGCCGCGGTCATGCTGCACCAGGCCGACGGGACGATCCTGTGGGGCAGCCCATTTACCGAGGTGCTCACTGGCTTTCCGCTTTCGGAGGTGTACCGCAATCGCGAGGGGTTCCTGCTTGGGCAGGTGCACGAAGACGACAAGCGCCTGGTCGAAAAGTCGCTTGCTATCGTGCGAACGGGCGAGCCGTTCCAGTACCGGTACCGCTTCTACCACAAGTCAGGCATGACCCTATGGCTTGAGACCCGCACGGTGCCGATCTACGACAGCTCAGTGAGCGACTACATCGCCCTTTCCATAACGCTTGATGTCACCGCAAGTGTCTTGAGCCAGCTGCAGATCGAGGAGCGCAACAGGGATCTCAACGAGTTTACCTACATGGTCTCACATGACCTGAAGAACCCAATTAACACGATTAAGGGGATGATCGGGCTAATCCAGGCTGAGCCATCCATACGGGACAACCGTGTTCTTGAACAGGCCGCCAGCTACATCGCCACCGCAGCCCTGCGCCTTCAGGACCTGACTGACGGGGTCCTTGCGCTTGCCAGGGTGTCGGCGAGCGAGCGCACCCTTGAGCCTGTGGATCTCAACCAGGTGGTCGGCGAGGTTGTCGAGGATTATCGGCACCAGCTCGAGCGGGCCTCGGGCCAAGTTACAACTGTGGAGGAGCTTCCGATCGTCCTTGGCAACAGGACACAGCTCTACCAGATCTTCAGCAACTTAATCGGCAACGCCATAAAGTATCGCGCCCCTGAGCGCCCCCTCATGATCTCCGTGGGCCCAGACGGCAGCGGATCTCGCCGCCGCGCGGCGGTCGTGGTCAGCGACAATGGGCGCGGCATCTCGGCGGACCACATCGACGAGATCTTTAAGCCCTTTCACCGGGCCGGAGAGTCTAGTATCGAGGGGCTCGGGGTGGGGCTGGCGTGCGTACAGCGCCTGGCTGCCCGGCTTGGGGGCACCGTTGGCGTGGAGAGCACCGAGGGCCGGGGCTCCACGTTCACCGTGACGCTGCGCCGCTCTCCAAATAGCTAGCAAGCAGTGGCAATCAGCACCCAATTTGGCTAGGCTCGCCGCGTACTTTCGGGCGTGCCTGCCCTATGGGAGGGAGCCGATGAGGGCATCGGAGAGGCTTCAGAAACAGCTCAGCTTCATCGTCGAGGTCGACAAGCTAAAGGACGTGCTTCGCCGCACCAGCCCGATTGGGCTGCAGCGCAGGGAGAATGCTGCTGAGCACAGCTGGCACGTTGTGCTGGCGGCCCTGATGCTCCACGAGCACAGCAACCAGGAGGCCGACCTGCTGCGGGTGATGCAGATGCTCGCTATCCACGACGTGGTGGAGGTCGACGTCGGCGACACGTTTCACTACAGCAAGAGCAGCCGAGAGAACCTCGCCGAGCTGGAGGCGCAAGCCGCCCAAAGGATTTTCGGGCTTCTCCCGGAGGATCAGGCGAGCTTGTTCGTCTCCCTGTGGGAGGAGTTTGAGGCCCGCAAGACTCCTGAGGCCAAGTTTGCGGCCGCGGTAGACCGCTTCATCGCGTTTGTCCTCAACAAGCACAACGCGGGCGGAACGTGGGTTGAGCACAGGATCTCAGCCGAGCAGATCATTGAGGTGAACCGCCACGTTGAGGGGGGCTCGCGCCCTCTGTGGGACGCGCTGGAGATGATCGTTGAGGAGGCAGTCGCCGATGGCCTGATCGAGGCCCGGGCGGCTAGCTCTCCTTAAAGAGCACCAGCGCCACAACCAGCAAGACGCCTCCAGCCAGCTTTGCATAGGTGAACGGCCTGACCGGGAAGCCGAACCAGCCATAGTGGTCAAGCACTACCGACATCGCCAGCTGGCCCACGAGCAGCAGGGCCGCTATGTAGAGTGCCCCCAGCTCGCGCGCAGCGACTGTAATTGACGTAACGAGCGCCGCCCCGCATAGCCCACCAAGCCACGCCCAACGCGGCACTTCGCCGATCGTTGCCCAGCTTGGAAACGGAACTCGCGCAACGACCACAAGCGTGAGGAGCGCCGCCGAGCCGATCAGGAAGTTTGTCAGCGCCCCGAGGATGCCGTGGCCGAACGAGTGCCTCAGCTGGGCATTCATGCCCGCCTGAACTGCGGTGAGGCCTCCCGCCACCATCACTGCCACCATGAGCAGAACCTTCATGCAACTGGCCTCCAGCCCAGCCCCCAACTAGATGACCCGATCCGGCGCGTACCCAAGGAAAGAAAGGATTTCATGCACCACAGCGGTCACCTCAGGGGCCCAAGTGCGCGGATCGCTGCGCATCGATGCCACCCCCTCGAGGACGAGGCGGGTCTCGTAGCGCTGCGCCGAGGCGAGCTGCTCCACGACCACCGTCTCGTCATCGCTGTTGAATGAGAACATCGCACCCTCCGCACCAGCCGCCTTTGCCTCAGCGAGGTAGGCCTGGACAGCGGCATCATCCGGGCCTGCAACAAAGTGCAGGGAGGGCTTCATGGCCGCGATGAACCTCTCAGCCGCGATGCGCACGTGCATGTATGAGATGAAAAGGCCCCTCAAGTTCTCCTGCTGAAGCGCGGACAGCTCCTCGCCGCCCGCCAGCTGCCAGCGAAAGAGGAAGGAGTGCCGGCAGGCATCCCATAGGCTTGCGCCCCGGAACTCGGAACGGAAGAGCTGGTCTCCTGGCACGCTGTCGAGCCATGCGGTGATGCGCTCCACATCCTCTGCCGCCACAAACGAAGAGATCCCCTTTGCCTTGATGCCGCCCCACTGTGCGAGAGCAGACTGTTCAGCAATACATGGAGAGCAGGTGAACGGAGTCCGCCCTCCGGCGCTCAGGGCATCCCTGGCACAAGCCCGCTGGGCCCCATCACACCGGAGCTGCACAGCCTCGGCGCCGCTCTTTTGGAGGTAGTTTGCAAGCAGGGCAACCATCCCCGCCTCGCGCTGCATCGCGCCGTACGGCGTGAAGAGGGCAAGCCTCATAGCGAACACACCGAAACAGGCCTCTTCGAGGCCGGGTCCCTGTACAGGAGGTAGTATGAGGCCTCCGGAGAGCGCGCCGACTCGGCCAGGACCATCTTTTCGACCCGCGTGGCGCCCCACAGGGTTTCGCGCTCCACGCTCTCGCGGAACATCGCCTCCTCAAGCGGCACCTCCACAACTGACTCCGGCGACAGCGCCCCAACGTGCAGGGGCCTGGAGCCCTCCCCAACCGAGTGGGAGATCTCTGGCTTGAGAGTGTCGGGGCCGGCATTGAGAATCACGAGCGATGAAGTCAGGGCTCCATCGAGCACGGCAACCGCAGCGGGGCTGCGGGGCTTAATCGCCTGCAGACGATCGGAGAGCGGTGCAGCCGCTTGGTCGTCAGCCTCCTCCTGCATCGGCTCGAAGGGCGCCCCACCGTACATCATCGACGAGCTAGAGGAGACAAACTCGACTGCCGTTTGCGAGGTGAGCAGGTTGACCCGCGATTGCGGGCACGAGAGCTGAATCTCAAGGCCAAAAGCGCCGGACACCTCTCCCCTCAGGGCCGGAAACGCGTCTTCCAGCCGGAGACCATCAGGCTGGTTGAGCCTGCCGCCATCGAGCATCACGGAGCGCTTCTCGATTCCCTTGCCAAAAAGGGTGAGGACGCACGACACCGCCGAGTGCCCCCCGCTCGCGCCTGCGGATGGAAAGAAATGCACCCTTGTCTTTATGGTGGCCGTTGAAAGGCAAAACACCAGGGTCCTCACGGAGTTCGTCACAAGTCGCTTCATATTGCCTCGCTACCACGTCGCTAGACAGCGGAAAACATCCTGGTCCACGCTCTCCCCAGGCACTCGCTCGATGATGTGGCAGGCAACGAGCGCCTGCAGGCGGGGCGAGACGCGCAGGTACGCCTGAACGGCCCCCTTCTCCCACGACGCATCATCTGCAGAGCTTAGAAGCTCTGCCTCCAGCGGGATGAGGCGGCTGGCGTTGCCCGGCACATCAACATTCCACTCTGGAGCGCGGCTACCGTAGAAGAGGCGGATTGAGACCTGCGCAGGCTCCGGAGACGCATTGACGATCACGATCTGGTGCTCTCGGCGGGCCCCGAGGATGAGCGGCGTGAAGGACGTCTCGCGGCCCCGGGTCATAGGGGGATCCTGAAGAAGGCTTGTGCTACCACCGAACGTCTGGCGGCACACGTGGCGCGTTCCTGCCGGGGAGGACACTGCGAGGTGTCCATGAGGAACTCCTCCTTGCGCCTTGAGCCCTTGGCTAAAGGGCTCAAGCTCTATCAGCCCGACCTCGCCTGCCGGAAACTCGACCCGCACCTCGTTTACCTTTGCGCCATCGACATCAAAGAGCTCTAGGGTCGTCTCTGATCTCGTGTGAGGCGCCCCTGTTAACCCACAAGCTGGCGGTGTTGCCACCAACAGGGTCGAGGAGGAAAAAGGCTGGTTGGCTATCCAAAAATGACTGGTTACCGCGCTATCGCTCATGAAGTGAAACCTCGACTACGCACGAAAAAAGGTGAGCCGGCTCAGGTGATTACCCCAGAACGCTGAGCCCATGCAACAGTGGTGGCAACCTAGCAGAAAAACCCGTGTTTTACATCAGAAAGTTAGCAACTAGCCGTTGGCAAACGCCCTGCAGCCAAAAACCTCAAGTTTTTGCGCTTTCTTGCCGTTGCTCCCGCTGGAGAGAGGGACAGAATGACTTCAAACGACAGCAAAAAAAGCGCTGCTCCAGGAACCGCCACGCCGGGCGCGCCGCGACCGAGAGAGGGCTTCTTTCAGAGACGCTCAGTCCTCGTTGTGGCGAGCATCCTCGCGCTTGTCGTGGGGATCGGGGTGCCGGTAGTTATCTTTAGCGGCGCTCTGTCAGACCGGTGCGATTCAGGAGATCCCCTGATTGACGCCGTGTGCCTCGCCGAAAAGCGGCGCTTGGAGGAGATACGGCTTGGCAAGAACAAGAAGTTCAATATGCGCCCCAAAAAGGAGCCTTTCCGGGTCGTGGAGAACCCCTTGGGAGGGGTGCCGGACTCAGAAGCGAGGCGCTAGCCTACTGTGCAAGCTGAGGAGCGGCGTTAGCCGCTACAGCCGCATTGGAACCGGCGGAATCCCGCATTTCAGCGAGCGGCGCTGGGATTGAAGATCCCTCGTTCCGCAGCGATGGCGCTGCTGGAAGCCGAGCTTCCGGCAGCTCAGGAGCGCCCGCTGGGACACTCCAGTTGGACTCCTCATTGATCCAGCGCTGCCTCATCGAGTCGAGCCCCTGCTGTGAGGTGTAGCCAACCGGCTTCACGGCGATGCGCTCAAGCGAGCCAACCGTGGATCCTGTGCGAAGCAGCTTCGTCAGCTCAGGCGTCTTAGACATCTCAACCGACCCAGCCGAGAGGACCAGGGACGTTGAGGGCTGCACGAGGCGCGCATTGAGGTACACCCTCTCCGGGGAGACGACGTACGTGCCCACGACAACTGCGGCAAGGGTGCGTTGAGGCCGGACAGCACGCACGTCCCGTGACAGTGCGAACTCGCCTGAGGAGTCGAGAAACTGAAGGGCATCAGAGTGGCGCAGCTCAATGACGTCGAAACCCTTCATCGCAAGCTCGCTCATGAGCTGCTCGCCCACCATGCGCCCGAAGGTCGAAGAGGAGTAGAGATCGTCAATGTTTACGAAGGTAGTTACCCCCACCGGCCCCGGAGCTGACCCCTTGTAGTACTGGTCGATCTGGTCGGCCAAGAGGGCGGTCTTGAACCGGCCAGGGCCGTAATTCGTGGAGTCGGAGAAGGGAACCGGCCAGAATGCCGGGGTGTCGCTGTACCGACTGCTGCATCCTGACAGGGATATGGCGAAAAGCGCTGCCGCCAGCTGGGTTGCCTGGCACAAACTTTGGATTGTCTTACCAAAGCGGCCGGATGTAGTGTTTTGGGAGCCCATAACCTTCGGAGTAACCATAGTAACCTCATGCAGATACGCTTGACCCGGAACAGCTCAGTCCGAACCTCATCCCCATCGCGTGTCATTCTTTTGGCGCTCGCCTGTTTTGTGTCGAGCTGCTCATACCTGGGGGATCAAGTTGGGGAGATGTGCAATACTCGTGCTTGGATCCGCACGGACCTCGAGTCCTACATCTATCAACATTTTAAGCAGGGCCATCAGGCCCGCGTGGGGGTAATTCCGTTCGCGGCTGGGGCAATTATTTCCGATCGGTACGACGGACAGGTCGGATTGGGCACCCAGCTGGCTTGGGGGGTACAGCGCGAGCTGCTCGCCACCGAGACCTTTCCAATAGTCCAGATGCTTGCTCGGGAGGACTGGCCGGGCCGCAAGGCGGAATTCTTTGCTGGAAACTTCGGCTCCCTGGCCTTTGCGCGAGATGCAGGATTTGACTTCATCCTCGTGGGCTACATTGAATGGCCAGACCGCCTCGACAAATGGGTCATAGACACTAAGCTCATCGACGTCAACACGAGCACCACGGTGTGGTACGGCTCTTCGACTGTCACGACCAGCCGGCCAGACATGCTTGAGGTCAGCTCAACGCTTGGGCTGACTGACCGTCGCCCAGACCAGTACCACATGCACGACATACGGGATGCAGCTGCGGCGTGCATCGCTCACGACATGACCACCTTTAGCGATGAGGTAGACAAGGGCTAAAAGGGCTGCGGCCACCCCGTGAAGTGGCCCCGGAGCGGGCCTGCGAGGGGCAGCCTCAGCCAGTTTTCGCTACTTTTTCCGCGCCACAGCCTTGCGGGCTGGACGAGATGCCCTCGCCTTGCTCGGGCGGCTCTTGGGCGATGAGGCTCCAGCGCTCTTCTTGCCTGAAGCCTTGCGAGCTGCCGGCCGGGGGCGCTTGGTTGTGCGCGAGATGGAGTCGATCACGGCAAGCACCTCGTCGGCGTGCCCCTCCGGCTTCACAGACTCAAAGATGCGCACAACTACCCCGTTGCGGTCCAGGAGGAAGGTCTTGCGAAAGATCCCCTTAAAACTCCTCCCCATAAATTTCTTGTCGCCGAACGCCCCAAACGACCTGGCGACCCGAAAGTCTGTGTCAGAAACGAGGGGCACGCTCAGCTTGTACTTCGAGCAGAACTTCGCCTTGCTCTTCTCGTCCCCCCCCGACACGCCAATGACACGGGCACCGCGCGCCTTAAAGTCCTTGAGCGCCGCAGAGAACTCCTGCGCCTCGAGCGTGCAGCCCGGGGTGCTGTCTTTCGGGTAAAAGTAGAGCACGGTAAATGCGGCTCCCGCCGCCTCCAGCTCATGAGCCTTGCCGTCCTTGTCATGTAGCCTGAATTTCGGGGCTCGTTGTCCCTCTTTTAGCTGTGCCATATCACCTCTCACTCCATGCATTACGCGGTTTTAGGTTGTTTGCTGCCAGCGAGCCCTCTTTTGCGGCGGCTCCGCCGCAATTGTATGTCACACTAGGAACAGGTGGCGCCATACCCTTATCGAAGAGGAGGGAGTTCATGAGCCATATACACCAACACGCCTCCCCGCAGGGCTCCAACGCCGAAGAGGGGCTCGCCCCCACCCCAGCGGCGAGCGCAGCGCCCGAGCAGCACGACACACTCGACGCGGGAGTAGGAAGCAAGGTTGACCGCTCAGCGTTGCTGCGAATCCTCGGCCCACTCGCTTCTGCCGGGGCAACATTCAGCAAGAGGGCCTCAACGGCCCAATTCGCCCAAGCGATCCGCTCTGCGATGGGGCGTGGGAGCGCGCCGAGGGAGGCCGGGCACGAGGACTGCGAGTGTGAGTGCCACGACTCTCCCCCGTCGTCATTCATGGGCCTCATAAAACGGCTGGGGCATATCTGCCACTCCTCAATTGCAGCCTCTCAGCAGCTGGTCGACTCTCTTATAGCGCTCCTGCACGGCGCTCTCGAGGAAGAGCCCGATGAGGGGGCCTCGGCGCCAACCGGCCCGCTAGCCCCAAGCATGCCCTTTGCTTCCAGTCCTCAGCCTTCCAAGCCAAACGCTATCGTCGAGGGCCTCCTGGCGCTCTCTCCGCCTACGGATGCAGCGCAGGACGATCTTGCGGCAGCCCTGGCGCAGGTTGCGGTTGAGCATCGGCGCGAACGCGAGGAGGCTCGCCACGAGGCAGTGGAGCGAGAGGAGGAACGGCACCGTAAGATCGTCAGCGGAAGGGATGCCATCCGGGCAGCCGACCTCGAGGACGGAGAGTCCCAGGAGGCGGCAGAGATGCTGATCGACGAGATCGAGGGGCCGTACGCTATCTCTGTCGAGGCAGCAGTTGCCCGCATGCGGCAGCTCAACAAGGCAAAGCAGCAGTAAGGGCCCGCCACCACCTCGAAAGGAGCTTCCTTTTTTGGGCGCTTTCCCCTATGTGATGGGGATGAGATCCCCTCCCCTCGAGATCACCTTCACCCTCCCCACGATCGCGCCATGCGAGCACATCGCCGGAAATGAGAAGTTTGTCCGCAAGGCGCTTGGCCTCCAGAATCGCTTTCTGGCGCCGTGCGGCCGTTCGCTGATGGACATCACGATCGACCTTGAGGACGGCGCCCCAGTTGGCCATGAGGAGGAGCTGCGCCAGCTGGCTGTCACGTCGCTGCGCTCGCCAGAGAACGTATTCAAGCAGATGGGGGTTCGAATACACCCCCCCGGGGCACACGAGACTGCGAGGGATCTTGAGGCCATCATCCGTTCCGCTGGCGCTCAGGTGGCTTATCTTACAGTGCCCAAGGTCCGTACGGCCCGCGAGGTGCGCTGGATCGCCGGCGTCATGCAGCACCACCTGCAGGCAGCCGGCATTCAGCGCACGATCCCCCTTCACCTGCTTATCGAGACCCCCGAGGCGATCAGCGCGGCAGCAGAGCTGGCCAAGATGCCAGAGGTGGAGACCCTCGACTTCGGGCTGATGGACTTCGTTTCGCACCTTGGCGGCGCCGTCCCTGCAAGCTGCATGCGGAGCCCTGGCCAATTCGAGCATCGGCTTCTCTCCGGGGTAAAGTCTTCGATCGCTCTTGCAGCTCTCAGCGCCGGAAAGATCCCGAACCACAATGTGACGGTGGATGTCCGGGATCCCGAGTCCGCATATGCGGACGCCTATCGCGCCCGCAACGAGTTCGGCTTCCTGAGGATGTGGAGCATCCATCCAGACCAGATTGAGCCGATCATCCGCGGCATGATGCCATCGGCAGAGGAGCTTCAGGAGGCTCGTGCGATCATCGCTGCGGCACAAGCGGCGGCCTGGGGGCCGATCAAGCTTGACGGCCGCCTGCACGATCGCGCCTCATACCGATACTATTGGGGGCTCCTGCAGCGGGCGGGCGAAGGGCTCCCGAAGAACCCGTAGGGCGGTGACAACTCCATCCAGGGCGGGATAGCCAGGCGCCGCAACATCGCTGTTGTCATCGTTGTCGTTGTTGTCGTTGCCCCTGTTGGCCTTGAAACCTCTCTTCCGGCGGGTGTTCGGGGCGATCCCAGGAGCGGGGGCGCCTCTTTGCCAGAGCCTTTGCAGTCCAGCTGCCGCTCAAGCGCGGTTACGCAGCGGGGCCGTGCTTGGCGTGGATGGGAGAGGCAGGGAAAAAGCGCCCTGCTGATGACTACTCGAGCAGCCCGACTTCGTCCTTGAGGGCGAGTGAGAGCCGGTCGTTGAAGCCTACCGTGTCGAGGACCGCCTCGATAGCGTTCTTGGGCAGCCCTCGCTCCTTTGCAACTGTGTCGAAGCGCTTGCGATCAACGTACTCCTGAATGACCTCAACAGCGAACTCGGGGAACACCTCACGGACCCGCTGGGGGTTTACCTCTGTGCGCTTCACCTTAGTGATGGAGGCCTTTCCAAATGGCCCGTCGTAGGGCTGCGCGCCCTCGATCATCTTCTGCCGAATCGCCTCACGGAGCTTCGCCTCTCTGGCCTGCAGGTACGCATACTCATGGGCGATCGGGGCCATCAAGTCGTAGCGGCTCTTTGAGACCGAGGAGAACTCCTCGATGAGCTGCGGAACGTCGAGGTTAAGCTCGCGCGACGCGCGCTCCTCGAGCGCGGCAAGGTAGCCGTACAGGGAAAGCGCCACCTCTGCATCAAGGCGCGCGTACTCGACCTGCCGATCAGAGAGGGGGCGAACCGACCAGTCACTCGCCTGCTCCTCCTTGCTGAGCTCGAGCCCCAACAGGAGGCGGCAGCAGGTTCGCAGCGTGTGGTTGGGGAGGTCTGGACGGAGCTCGCGCGACATCGCCAGGGTGTCCCGAACCCCCCTCACCTTCATGTCATATCGCGCGAACTGTCTCTCCTCAAAGGATGCATTGTGGGCAACGATCAGGGGCGCCGGCGCTGACAGAAGGGGCTCCAGCGCCTTTGGGGCGCCGGTCCCGAGGACGTCTACGAGGATTACCCTCTGGGTGGATGGCACGCCGATCTGGATCAAGCACAGCTGCTCGTTCCCAACCTGCCAACCGCTCGTTTCAGTGTCCACGGAGAGGAGAGGCTCGTTGGCTATCGATTGGGCGGCTTGGGCGAGTTCGTCGGCAGTTCGTACCCAGTCGAACTGAAAGGAGGGCTTGGCAAGCATGAGGACTCCCGTAAGGTGGCGTTTTTAGACCTATTCCCTGCGCGAGAAGGATTAATGAAGGAGAAAGCCGCTGCTTGGCGTTTCGCTTTATCCTTGCTAACCTTCCGGCTCGTGCACAGCTCTTGCCAGAATACGGTTTCAGCCTCCAGGAAAAAAGGGGTCGAAAGTTGGTCAGGGCGAATTTTTTCGCTCCCCAATTGAGCATCGCTCAGGAGTCATGAAGCGAGTCTTTTTCAAGTTTGTAATCCCGTGGTTCATCACCTTGGTGGCGCTCTACCTGGCCTTCAAGGGGGTGGACTTCCAGCTGCTGGTTAGCCACGCCCGTGAGGTGCAAGTCCCCTACCTCCTCGGAGTAATTGCCCTTACGGTGCTCTCGTACGTCTTCCGTGCCGCACGCTGGCCACTCCTCTTTCCCGACAGCCCGCTGCCGTTTGGCGCCTCGTACCGGGTGCTCGTGCTCGGCTTCTTCATGAACAACATCCTGCCGGCACGGGCGGGAGAGCTCATACGGGCGCACCTTGGCGCCAAAGTGGTTGCAAGGCCCCGCACGTTAGTGCTGGCGACGATTGCGAGCGAGCGCCTGGCAGACGGTCTCGCCATAAGCCTCATGTTCGCGCTCATCATCGTAGCGCTTGGCCAGGGGCAGCTTGACCCGGAGTACGCGAAGAACCTGACGTATGTGGCCTACCTGTTCGTCGCAGTCGCAGCTGCTGTCATCGCAGTGCTGTCGTTTAGGACCAGGATATTTGCGTTCACCGACAGGGTTGCAAAGCGGCTCGACCACAAGGCATCCACATACACGTTCTCGCGGCTGCAGGTCTTCATTCACGGCCTTAGCCCGCTGTGCGTCCCCGCTCGTGCTGTCAAGATCGCGGCGTGGTCGGCGATCATCTGGATAGTGGAGCTCGGAGCCTTCGCGTGCGTTGCGGCTGCGTACGAGTCGCCCCTCTCGCTCGCCGGCACGGTGCTCTTCCTCGTCGCGGTAAACTTCAGCTCGCTTATTCCGGCTGCGCCTGGGGGCTTCGGCGTCATTGAGCTCGTGGCGATCAAGGTGCTGACTTCCGTGAGCCCGGTGAGCAAAGAGCTGGCGCTGTGCATGGTGCTTACCCAGCACGTGATTCAGTACGTGGTCATCGGCATCCCAGGGGCCTTCCTTCTCTCGACGATCCGCTCCCAGCTTAAGGAGATGGCTGGGAACGTGAAGGCCATGGAGAGCTCAGTGCCGCGCCGCCGCGAGGTTGCCTAGCGCCTTTTGGGCTTCAGGGGGCCCGCTTGCTTGCGCCTATTCCTTCTTCGCCGCCTCCTGGCGCTTGAGCCGCAGGATCTCCGTCTCGCCGAAGTACCCCTCCCGCTCAGAGGCCTTCACGGTGCGCAGCTCATTAATGAGGTCGCCCATGCGCTTTGTGTCGCTCTTGATTGCAGCGAGCGCCCCGACAAATTTCGGATCCGTCTTCGGAAGCTGCTCTATCAGGTAACAGTTCAGGAGTATGGCAGAGAGGGGCTGCCCGAGCTGGTGCGCTGCGGTGCCGGCGAGTTGGCCCACTGCAAGCTGCCGCTCCTGCTCAATCAGCTTCTGCTGCATGCGCTTCAGCTCGTCGTTGGTGTCTCGCAGGTCGACTGTCAGGTCGCGGACACGCAGGAGCGCCTTCACCCGCGCCTGGAACTCCTGGTAGTTGAAAGGCTTGGTGAGGTAGTCGTCTACGCCCTCCTCGAACGCCGAGACCTTGTCGCGCACGGTGTCGCGCGCCGTCAGCATCAGCACGGGCACGAACTCCCCCAGCGAGTTGTTCTTAATTTTATGGCAGACCTCAACACCCGTGTAGTCAGGCATCATGTAGTCGAGGATCGCGAGGTGAGGCATCTCGCTC
>JAFMJG010000190.1 GCA_017853605.1 bacterium | reverse complement strand
ATGCTCAAGCTCGACCACCTGGTCGACGACAAAATACATGCGCGCTCCATCGGGCCATACTCGCTCGTTACGCAGCAGCCGCTTGGCGGAAAGGCCCAGTTCGGAGGCCAGAGGCTCGGAGAGATGGAGGTATGGGCGCTCGAGGCATACGGTGCCGCGTACACCCTCCAGGAGTTCCTCACGGTGAAGTCAGATGACGTCGCCGGAAGGACCCGCATGTACGAGTCAATCGTGAAGGGCGAGCACGTGCTCGAGCCCGGCCTGCCTGAGTCTTTCAACGTAATGATGAAGGAACTCCAGTCCCTTTGCCTTGATGTTGAGCTTGTTGAGGAGCAGCAAGCTGTTGAGGCGGAGGCGTCTCCGGAGGCATCAGCGACAACGGAGAACGGGTCGACAACTGCTGCCGCTGTGTAACTGCACGGCGGCAGCCGCCATACTTTCAAATTGAGGGAGAGAAATGGAAGACTTATTTAGCTTGTTTGAGCGGCCGAAGAACCCGATTAAGTTCAACGCGCTTAAGATTGCGCTGGCGAGCCCAGAGCGAATCCGCGGCTGGTCGTTCGGGGAGGTCACCAAGCCAGAGACCATCAACTACCGAACCCTCAAGCCAGAGAGGGACGGCCTCTTTTGCGCGAAGATTTTCGGTCCTGTGAAGGACTATGAGTGCATTTGCGGCAAGTACAAGAGGCTTCGGCACCGCGGCGTGGTGTGCGAGAAGTGCGGAGTCGAGGTCATACAGTCAAAGGTCCGGCGTGAGCGCATGGGCCACATCGAGCTCGCTTGTCCGGTTGCGCACATCTGGTTCCTGAAGAGCCTTCCGAGCCGCATCGGTAATATTCTCGACTTGACGCTCAGGGACCTTGAGAAGGTCCTCTATTTTGAGAGCTACGTCGTGACCGACGCCGGCAAGACGAACCTGAAGATGGGCGAGCTTCTCACAGAGCGCGAGTTCCGCACTGCCCGAGAGGAGTTCGGTGCAGGTTTCGAGGCGGGCATGGGCGCCGAAGCCGTCTTTACCCTGCTGAAGGCGATCGATGTTGATCCGCTCTGCGCTGAGCTCAGGGAGGAGATGCGAGAGGTTACCTCCGAGGCCAAGAAAAAGAAGCTTGCCAAGCGTCTCAAGGTCCTGACGTCGTTCCAGCAGAGCGGGAACCGCCCGGAGTGGATGATCTTGCAGGTGATACCGGTTATTCCTCCGGACCTGAGGCCGCTCGTTCCCCTCGATGGCGGACGGTTTGCGACTTCGGACCTCAACGACCTCTACCGGCGAGTCATCAATAGGAACAACCGGCTCAAGAGGCTTCTTGAGCTTAACGCGCCCGATATCATCATCCGCAACGAGAAGCGCATGCTTCAGGAGTCTGTTGACGCCCTGTTTGACAACGGTCGCCGTGGCCGCACAATCACGGGCCCGAACAAGCGCCCGCTCAAGTCGCTCAGCGACATGCTCAAGGGGAAGGGGGGGCGCTTCCGCCAGAACCTCCTCGGAAAGCGCGTGGACTACTCAGGCCGGTCGGTAATCGTCGTTGGCCCAGAGCTCCGGCTCCACCAGTGCGGCTTGCCAAAGAAGATGGCTCTCGAGCTCTTCAAGCCGTTCATCTACAACAAGCTTGAGGAGCGTGGGTACGTCACCACGATCAAGAGCGCCAAGAAGATGGTTGAGAAGGAGAAGCCGGTGGTGTGGGATATCCTCGACGAGGTTATCCGTGAGCACCCAGTGCTGCTGAATCGCGCGCCGACCCTCCATCGCCTCGGTATCCAGGCCTTTGAGCCGATCCTCATTGAGGGCAAGGCTATCCAGCTCCATCCGCTGGTGTGCACTGCGTTCAACGCGGACTTTGACGGCGACCAGATGGCGGTGCACGTGCCGCTCTCGATTGAGGCGCAGGTTGAGTCGCGGGTGCTGATGATGTCAACAAACAACATCCTCTCGCCTGCCAACGGCAAGCCTATCATCGTGCCGTCGCAAGATATCGTCCTGGGGCTGTACTACATGACGAGGGAGCGGCCCTTCGCGCTTGGCGAGAACAAGGCGTACTCGAACACCGACGAGGTGTGGCTCGCATGGCAGTCCGGCGAGACGCACCTTCAGGCCAAGATTCGCTGCAGGATTGACGGGGAGCTCCACACGACCACGATTGGCCGGGTGCTGCTGTTCCACCTCTGCCCGCGGGTTCTTCCGTTCGCAAACTTCAACAAGGTGATGAAGAAGAAGGAGATCTCGCAGCTCATCGACGAGTGCTTCCGTGTCGCAGGGAACAAGGCGACCGTGCTGCTCGCAGACAAGCTCAAGGACAACGGCTACTTCTTCGCCACCATCTCTGGAATTTCGATCGGCGTTCAGGACATGGTGATCCCGGACGGCAAGAAGGGGCTGCTAGGAGATGCAGACCAGAAGGTGGCCGAGATCGACAGCCAGTACCGCGAAGGTCTTGTGACGGCTGGAGAGCGCTACAACAAGGTCATCGACATATGGTCCGACGTCGGAGACCGAATCGCAGAAGACATGATGGAGACCATCTCGTCTACTGAGTTCAAGGGGCACTCGGGGGAAGCCAAGCGCGGCCCGTCGTTTAACCCGATCTTTATCATGGCGGATTCCGGGGCCCGTGGATCGAGCCAGCAGATCCGCCAGCTGGGCGGGATGCGAGGTCTCATGGCGAAGCCTGACGGCTCGATCATCGAGCAGCCGATTAAGGCCAACCTTCGCGAGGGGCTGACGGTGCTTCAGTACTTTGTGTCGACGCACGGAGCCCGAAAGGGTCTCGCCGACACGGCCTTGAAGACGGCGTCGTCTGGATACCTGACGCGAAAGCTTGTTGACGTTGCGCAGGACAGCATCGTCTCTGAGTATGACTGCGGCACGGCAGAGGCCCTAGAAGTTTCGGCCCTCATTGAGGGAGGAGAGGAGATTGAGTCGCTTGCAAACCGCATCCTAGGGCGAGTCGCTGCAGAGGATGTGCGGGATCCGATCACGAATGATATCCTCGTTGAGCGCAACCAGCAGATCGACGAGGAACTTGCGGCCCGGATCACCTCTTCAGGCCTCGACACCGTCTACATCCGCTCCGTGCTCACCTGTGAGTCGCAGAGGGGCGTGTGTGCGCTGTGCTACGGCCGCGACCTTGCGCGCGGCCACCTGGTGAATATCGGAGAGGCTGTCGGCGTTATCGCAGCCCAGTCGATTGGAGAGCCGGGAACCCAGCTGACGATGCGCACGTTCCACATCGGAGGCGCGGCGCTCGGGCGGGCAGAGTCGACGTCCCTGGAGTCCCGTTACGGCGGGCAGGTAAAGCTGGAGGGCGTCCGAGTTGCCCGGCGCCGTGACGGCACCTCGGTTGTCATGAGCCGGAAGAGCGAGATCCTGATCGTTGACAAGGCAGACAGCCGCGAGCGCGAGCGCCACCCGCTCGTGTACGGGGCGCGTCTCCGTGTTGAGGAAGGCCAGGAGATTAAGGCTGGAACCCTCCTTACGGAGTGGGACCCGTTCACTATCCCAATCTTGAGCGAGCTTGCGGGCCGCGTGGAGTGGGTGGACGTCAGCGAGTACACGATGGAGGAGCGCACTGACGAGCGCACTGGGTTCGTGGAGCGCGAAATTATCCAGGCCAAGGACAGGAGCAGCGACCTGCGGCCGCGGATCGTCATACATGGCGAGAGCGGCGACACGCGGGTGTACAACTTGCCGGTAGGCGTTCGCCTCGTTGTCGAGCACAACTCAGACATCGATGCGGGAGACGTCATCGCCAAGCGCGAGCGCGCCACCACCAAGACCAAGGATATTACCGGCGGACTGCCTCGCGTAGTCGAGCTGTTAGAGGCGCGCAAGCCGAAGGATCCAGCGGTGGTCAGCGACGTCGACGGGATTGTTGATTTCGGCGAGGACTCTCGCGGAAAGCGGCGGATCGTTGTAACACCGGACGTTGGCGAGCCGCGAGAGTACCTGGTTGCGAAGACTAAGCACATCTCGGTGCA
>JAFMJG010000189.1 GCA_017853605.1 bacterium | reverse complement strand
CTTCAAGGTCTTGGGCGACATAAATGAATTGTTCGGTCGGCGTGGAGGTTTTTGTCACAAGCCCCTTTTCCTGCCCCTCACCGCGAGATTCGTCCTTAACAGATCAAATCTTTAGGCCTGGGCGCTTTTCTGCCTAGTACACTTTGGATGCTAGACAGCAAGTCATGGAAGCTACGTTTCTTGACACCCGACTGGCAGAAGCCCCTACGAGAAGAGCTTAGGCTTCCACAAAGTTTGACACGCCCCCTCCAGCGCCGGGCGAAAGCCGGGATACACTACCGTTCGGGCCAGCTTGGCGGCCGGGAATCGGCCCAGATAATGATCGTTAGTGCAGCCAGTCCGACAACCACCACCGATATCAGCACCACCTTGACGAAAAACACTATCAGCACCCCCGAGATGAATCCGATCAGTGCAGCAGCTTCTCCTCTTTCCTGTGCAAGCGCCCTCGCCCGCGCAAGCAGAGACAGGAAGTAGCTCTTCCATTCGTCCCCCGAACGGGAAAACACAAAGGACTCAAGCTTCCTGTAGAGCTCAGTTGCCCACTGTTGTATCGATGTAAGGCTCAAAAGAACCTCCTTTTCTTGGCAAATAACCGGGAGTATATTGCGTGCTAAGCTCTCTGCGTCGTCACAGGGGCAGCAACTTGTCCAATATAACAGGAGCGTGTCGCCCGTCTATGAAAAAGCTTTGCTTGATTCTTTCCCTCGTCCTTGTCGGTCTCCAACGAAACGCGCTTGCGGCGGATGTGGAGAAGGGAAAGACGCTCTACGCCCAGCGTTGCGCGATGTGCCACGGGGATTCCGGAGAGGGCAATGGCCCTCTTGCGGCCACTATGCCCGAGGGCCAAAAGCCAAGAAATCTTGCTGCCGGGGCAAATAAGTATGCTTCTGATGACGCAAAGCTGACCGAGCTCCTCCAGAAAGGCGGAGCTGCCGTAGGCCTCAGCGTCTTGATGCCGAGCCAGGCAGACCTCAAGGCGGCGGACCTGGCTGACCTCGTTGCTTTTGTGAATTCGCTCAGGAAAAAGCAGTAGTGGGGCGATCAGTCAGTGACGACGCATTCACAAGAAAGCTCTGCGTACGCGGCCTTGGGAGCATCGTCATCAAAGGCTGGCGTGCTAGAAGCTGCCGGGGAACCGGCTGAATCCCGCTACTTTGCCTCCCCTCTGTGCGATCCTTTTGGGGATCCGGGGCAGCGTTTCTTCCTGCATGCAGACGGTGCGGGAACAAAAAGCATCGTTGCATACCTCATGTTCCGTGAGACCGGAGATGCTAGCTGGTTTGCATCCTTGGCGACAGACAGCCTTGTGATGAATCTGGATGACCTTGCCTGCGCGGGGGCGCTTGGGGGGCTCGTGCTAAGTAACACAATCGGCAGAAACCGCTCCTGTGTCCCGGACGCAGCTGTTGCTGCGATTATCGACGGGTACAGGAGCGCCATTTGCGGTCTCGGCAAGCAGGGAATCGCCATAATGATCAGCGGCGGCGAGACCGCTGATATTGGGGACGTAGTCCGAACTCTTGTGGTGGACTCGACCTTAACAGCCAGAATTCCGACAGGAGACTTAGTTGATGCCTTCCGGGTTAAGCCAGGGGACCTAATCGTCGGCTTCAGCTCGACCGGCCGCAGCGAAGGGGAGCTTGCGGAGAATTCGGGCATTGGGAGCAATGGGCTCACGCTGGCCCGGAACGTGCTTCTCTCGCGCTGGCACGCGGAGCGTTACCCGGAAGTGCGAGACCCAGCTATCCCCCAAGAGCTAGGCTACAGGGGCCCTTATCGGGTCACGGATGTGGTTCCCCGTCTTGGCCTCAGCGCGGGGGAGGCCCTGCTGTCGCCGACTCGCTCGTATGCTCCGCTCATCAAGCTGCTTCTTTGCGGTCTCCGTCCCGGTATTCATTCCTTGGTGCACTGCACAGGGGGAGGTCAGACAAAAATCAAGCGCTTTGGAAGAGGCGTCCGTTTCGTCAAAGATTCTCTCTTTCCCGTGCCCCCGGTCTTTTCCGAGATACGGCGCTGTGGAGACATTCCTTGGCATGAAATGTACGCCGTCTTTAACATGGGGCACAGGCTTGAGGCGTGCGTTGCGCCTGAGGTGGCCGACGAGTGCGTTGCCATCGCCAGCAAATTGGGCATTGAGGCGAGGATTGTGGGCAGGGTGGAGCGGGCTGCGGAGGGCCGAAACTCCGTCGTCATAGACTCTCCTCATGGAGTTTTCGAGTACTAATGTCAGGCGAAGATGATTTCTTTGGGAATGTGATCAAGAGCCAGTCGATTGGCGAGGCCTTCTGGGCCCGAGCGAAATCACGGCCATCAGATCTTTTGATGCGCTTCGCCTTGTCGCCACACCAAGGGGCGCAGGGCGAATGGCAGGAAGAGTCATACGCCTCGGCTGAGCCGAAGATCGCCCGCTTGGCGAGCTTTCTATCAACTCTTGGAGTGGGCCCTGGAGTGCCGGTTGCGATCATGTCGCAGACTAGGCCGGAATGGATCCTAGCAGACCTTGCGATACAATCCTTGGGTGGCATCACCGTCAGCATATACCAAAGCCAGCAGGCACAGGAGGCTGGCTTTATTCTGTACGACTCTGGGGCCCGAATCGTTTTTGTTGAGAATGAGGAGCAGGCAGCAAAACTTGCCTGGCTTCAGGCTCATCCCTGCCCGATACCACAGCGAGATGACCTGCCGGAATCATCGGCGCGTATTCCCATCGAGATGATTGTCTCCTTCGAGGCCCTCGAAACGTTTGCCGGCTGTCGGCTTCTGCGCCAGATCATTAGCGATGAGTCCCTTCCGTCGGAAGCACCGAAGGTTCCGGCATCCCTGTCCCGCGATTCGGTGGCATCCTACGTGTACACTTCGGGCACCACGGGCCCCCCGAAGGGGGTCATCCAAACTCACGGGAACCATTTGGCAAACGTGGCACAGGCGGCGGAAAGCGGGGCTTTTGCTCTCAACGGCTCTCTGTTCCTGTACCTGCCGCTGGCGCACTCGTTTGCACGCCTCATCCACTACCTCGGGTGCCTAACGTCGGCTCATTTGGCCCTGCCGGCAGTCGCGGATCCGAGAAGCTCTCGCGTCGACCTTTCGGGGGTGGCCAAGGACCTTCAGGCCTCGAGCTCTTTTGTTATCCCCTCTGTCCCGCGGCTGTTTGAGAAGATGTCGGCCGCATTGAAGGCAAAAGCGAGCAGCAAGGGACTCCAGGGAAAGATGCTTGGGCTGTGCATCTCGAATGCGGTTGCCACCTACGAGCGCCGCATGACAGGGGGCTCTTTGAGCATTCTGGAGCAGATTATTTTTCGCGGGCTTGAGCCGGTCCGCGCTAAAGTGAAGAGGCAGCTTTTTGGGCCCAAGTTTAGCCACGCGATTTCGGGAGGGGCAAAACTGGATCCCGGCGTAAACCGATTTTTTGATGCGCTCGGCATGACAATCTGTGAGGGGTATGGCCTGACGGAAACGTGCGTTGCGACCCATGTGAACCGGCCCCTGAGGCGCAAAATTGGCACCGTTGGGCCGCCCCTTCTCGGCGTTGAAACTCGAATCTCTGGTGATGATGGGGAGATTCTCTTAAGGGGCGCAAATGTCACACAGGGATACCTAAACCGCCCAAGCGCCACCCGAGAGTCGTGGGATTCAGATGGCTGGTTTCATACTGGCGACGTCGGCTCTATCGACGAGCAGGGATTCCTTACCATCACCGACAGAAAGAAGGAGCTTGTGATAACAGCCGGCGGGAAAAAGATTCCGCCGACCTCTGTTGAGGGACGTTTCAAGCGATTCTCTTTCATATCGCATGCCTTCCTGTTTGGGGACATGAAGCCGTACTGCGTCATGCTGCTAACCCTTAATGAGCAGGAGCTTCGCAGCCTTCTTCGCTCTGCGGGAATCCAGCCTGAGCCCGGGCAAAAGCTCTCGGAGCTCGCAGCCGTGCACGGCATGGTCCAAGATGCCGTCGATGAGGTCAACGCCGGCCTCTCGTC
>JAFMJG010000062.1 GCA_017853605.1 bacterium | reverse complement strand
GACGCCAACCGATACCCCAACAGATACGCCGACCCCGAGCAATACGCCGACGGTGCCCCCAACTCCGACGACAACGCCGAGCAGCACGCCGACGGAGACCCCCACGTGGACGCCGAGCGACACCCCCACAGCGACGCCAACCGATACCCCAACAGATACGCCGACCCCGAGCAATACGCCGACGGTGACCCCAACTCCGACGACAACGCCGAGCAGCACTCCCTCGGAAACCCCAACCACGACGCCAACGGCTACTCCGACTTCAAGCGACTCGCCGACGCTAACGCCGAGCAATACGCCAACAGGGACCGCAACCAGCACGCCAACGGATACTCCAACAGCGACGGCGAGCAGCACGCCAACGGCAACGCCAACCAGCACTCCGACGAGCACGCCTACGAGCTCGCCATCGGTGACGCCGAGCGCGACGCCGACAGCAACGCCGAGCAGCACGCCAACAGTGACGCCTACTAACACCCCAACGAGGACGGCTACGGGGACTCCAACGGCGACTGCAACGGCAACGCCGACGAGCACCCCCACCAGCACGCCAACTAACACCGCGATGCCAACCGCATTTGTGCGCTCCTACACCTCGATAGCCGCTGATGGAATGCCGGCGGCGACTTCCTACACCATTACCGCACCGTCAACCGTACAGGCGGGAGACCTCCTGGTGGCTGTCATTATGCACCGCGTAGAACAGCCGACCGCCCCCTCTGGATGGGCTCTTTTCGCCCAGACCTCGCTGTATGCGACAGCAGGTGGCGTAGACCAGAGAAACTCGGTGTACACGAAGACTGCAACGGCGTCTGAGCCGGCGAGCTACACGTGGTCTTACCCAACCGCAAGCGAGCGGATCGGCGGAACTATTCTTTCGCTCTCGTCGGGCGGGTTGCGGGACTTTTCAGCAGGGGCAACTACTTCCTCTGGCTCGACAGCATCTATGCCTTCAGCATCACCGAGCGCTGGCGAGGTCGTGATCTACGTCGGGTCGGTTGTGTACCTTAACAACGGCAACAACAACACCTTTACCTACCAGGGAACTGTGGGCGATCAGCAGATAATTTCGAGCAATTCGTTTGCTGCAAACAGGCAGTCAGTCTCATTTGGCAGGACGGCGAGCATTACAGGCGTTACGGTCTCGTCAGGAACAGGGAGCAGCACAGACTCCCTCATCGCGTTCCGCTTTATTGCGTCCAATCCGTAGCCGGCTGCTCCCGCTCTAAAGGCTAGAGGCAGAGGTAGGGAAGTGGGCATCGGGCGGCTAGTAGGAGTAGCTTGTCGAAGGAAGCTTGCCTGGGAGGGGGCAGCGTAGCATCGAGTCAAGGGGAGTGATTGACGTGGTGTCGATGTAGGGTATCTCGCCTACCCGCTCTAGCTTCCCTGAGGCCCGGAGCGCGGCGCTCATCATGACTGCGCGGTGGTGCCTCTCAAAGAGGGCAGGACGGATGATGAGGTTGAGGGAGCCAGTTTCATCCTCAAGGGTGATAAAGACTACTCCCTTAGCAGTTCCCGGGCGCTGACGGACGATAACGAGCCCCGCAGCTGAGACTAATGACCCAGTAGGGATGCCGTGTTGGGGCGAGAGTTCGCCCGCCGTAAGCACGCCCTTGCCGCTAAGCTGCGAGCGGAGAAACTGCATCGGATGAGCCCTGAGCGAGAGGCCCGTTGCAGCGTAGTCTGCGAACATCTCGCGCTGCAGAGAGGAGGGTGGAAGTTCCAGATTGCCGGCGTGTGGACGGCTTGTGAGGAGCGAGTCGAGTGGGCCGGCCCTGGGAGCCAGGGATTGAATCTCCCAGTGTGCAGCACGCCGTCCGACGCTGGCGCTTGTGAAGGCGTCAGCATGCGCCAGCCGGGAGAGCGCAGCTTTTGGCACCCCAGCCATGCGTCCCCACAGCTGGTTGAGGGAGGAGAACTCCCCATCTTGCTGCACCGACGAGCGCAGCGCTTCAGCCTGCCGTTGCTGCATTCCGGTGATGAGCCGGAGGCCAAGCTGGAGCAGCGGCTTGCTGCCGCCCTGCACCGTGCAGTCCCAGGAGCTTCGGTTTGCGTCTACCGGCAGGGCTGTCACGCCGTGCCGCTGTGCGTCACGCACAATCTGCGCAGGCGCGTAGAATCCCATCGGCTGGCTGTTGAGAAGCGCGCACGCAAACTCTGCTGGGTAATGGCGCTTTATCCAGGCTGAAGCGTACACCAGGAGCGCAAATGAGGCTGCGTGTGACTCGGGAAAGCCGTACTCACTGAAGCCCTTAATCTGGTTGAGGCACGTGTCGGCAAACTCATGCGTGTAGCCGTTGGCGAGCATCCCTGCCGTTATCTTCTCCTTGAACGCAGCGATAACCCCCTTGTGAGTCTTCCATGCCGCCATGGCGCGGCGAAGCTTCTCAGCCTCGCCAGGAGAGAAGTTTGCGAGGGTTATGGCGAGCCGCATCGCCTGCTCCTGGAAGATGGGAACGCCAAGGGTCTTGCCTAGGATCTTTCGGACACGCTCGTCAGGATAGCGTGGCTGCTCAAGCCCGCTCCTGCGCCGGAGAAAGGGGTGGACCATGTTTCCCTGAATAGGCCCGGGGCGCACGATGGCAACCTCGATCACGATATCGTAAAAGCATCGTGGCTTGAGGCGAGGAAGCATCGACATCTGGGCGCGAGACTCAACTTGGAAGACCCCAATGGTGTCTGAGGCGCACAGCATGTCGTACACTGCAGGGTCTTCCGCAGGAATCGAGTGGAGCTCAAGCTTTTTTTGCTGCCTGGCGTTGATGAGCTCTAGGGCTTTCCTGATGCAGGTGAGCATGCCGAGGGCCAAGATGTCTATCTTGAGCATCCCAAGCTCCTCAATGTCATGCTTGTCCCATTCGATCATCGTGCGGCTTTCCATGCCGGTGTTGATAATCGGCACGATCTCGCACAGTGGCTCATGTGAGATGACGAAGCCGCCCACATGCTGCGAGAGGTGGCGGGGGAAGCCCATCAGCTCCTGCGCGAGGGCCAGGGTGTTTGCAATTGTGGGATCCTCTGGGGAGAGCCCAAGGCTAGAGAGAGTTTCTGCCGAGATGCTGTAGCCCGTCCAGCGATGCACCTCGCGCGAAAGCTTGCCTATCGCCTCAAGGGGAAGCCCGAGGGCCTTGCCGACCTCCCGCACGGCACTGCGCGCCCGAAACGTGACGACAGCCGCCGCGATAGCGGCCCTTTGCCGGCCGTACTTCGAGTAGATGTGCTGGATGACCTCCTCGCGACGCTCGTGCTCAAAGTCGATGTCTATGTCGGGCGGCTCGCGGCGCTCCTTGCTGATGAAGCGCGCAAAGAGAAGATCTATGTGCGTAGGATCAACGGAGGTAATTCCGAGGCAGAAGCAGACGCTTGAGTTCGCTGCGGCCCCGCGCCCTTGGCACAGAATCCCCCGGCTCCTGGCGAAAGCCACGATGTCGTGGCAGGTGAGGAAGTACTTCTCGTACTGAAGCTCGTGAATCAGCGCGAGCTCCTCATCGATCGCAGCCTGCACGGCAGGAGGAGTGCCATTTGGGTACCTCTCCTGCGCGCCTGCATTGACGGCCTGCCTAAGGTGCTCAATGGGGGCGCGGCCCAGTGGGCATACCTCCTCGGGATATGAGTACTGTATCTCGCCAAGCGAAAAGCCCGAGACGGCTTCCGATATCTCTTGCGTGCGGGCGATAGCGTGGGGGATGTCACGAAAGAGCCTCTGCATCTCGCTCGGATGCTTTAAGAACCTCTCTCCGTTTTGGAAGAGGCGATGGCCGGCCTTTTGTATCGCTGTTTGCTCACGGATGCATGTGACCACGTCGTGAAGCTGCTTCCGCTCAGGCACGTGGTAGTGCACATCGTTTGTGGCCACTACTGGGATGCCGAGCGAGGCCGCTGTCCTCATGGCGAATTCGGCCATGCGCACGTTGCTGGGGCCGTAGTTTAAGGTTAGCGCAACCGAAAGGTGCCCTGGGCAGGGAGCTGCCTCGCGCAGTATTGCGCAGAGCCTTGAGAAAGCTTCGCCCCTTGCCAAGGTAGCGCTGCTGCCACTCGCCAGGCCTGCATAGTGGAGGCGTGTCTGGAAGAAGGGCGGGATGATGATTACAATGAGATCCTTAAGGCATGGCAGGATCTCAGAGAGCGAAAGAAAAAAGTCGCCCTTTGACACATCCCGCTTGCCGTTCGTGATAAGCCTGCACAGGGCGCCGTACCCCGGCCTGTTTCTTGGGTAGAGCAGCAGCGGGCTTTGGCTGTACTGAGAGCCGCGCGCAGCGAGGCGCTGTGAGGACTCTCCCTGAAAGTCGATGTCGACGCGGCAGCCGACGAGGAGCTGTACGCCGGTATCCCTCGCGGCGGTGTGGGCCTTGACGATGCCAGCGAGCGAATTGTAGTCGGTGATGCCGATGGATCGGTAGCCGAGCTCAGCGGCGCGCCACATCAGCTCATGGGGGTGGCTTGCCCCGCGCAGGAACGAGAAGTTTGTCGCGACCTGAAGCTCCGTGTACATGCCTGCCTCGCTTATGACCACACCCCATGGATAAACCACGCTAGCGTCCCCTGATCCCGGTACACCCACAGCCACCGGCCCAGCTCGTCCTGAACCTTAAAGTAGTCGCGCTCAGAAAAGCTGGAGCTTTCAAGGTGCGCCCTCCACCACTCCGGCGCGATCCTTTCGGGGCCTATGCCGGTGATGAGGCGCAGCTTTTTGCCGCGCCAGTAGAGAAACGAGGGCGGCTTGTCGGGCAGCATCGCTATCGTTGTGACTGGCTCAGGCTTTGCAAAGAGGAGCGAAGGGCGCTCCCGCAGGCCGTACGCCACAACGGGCTGCTGGAGGCTCGTCGTTGCCGGTGCTTCGGACTCAGGCGAAAAGGCAAATGAGCGCTCGGGTATGTGTGAGTTGGCAAGAGTGGCCCGGCAAACCCGAGCCTTTCCGAGCCTTACCGTGAGGGCGTTCATGAGCTCACCCCTGGACCGATCTGTGCCCCGCTCGACGTGGCCAGTGCTTAGCGCGGGCTGTTCCTGGGCCGTGCTCCCGACAAGCCCAGCGTGGATAGAGATGCGGCGGACCTCGCCAAAAAAGTTCATCGACTCGATCACCGGCCCGACGATCGTGGCGAGGTGGCGGATGTCGTCTGTTGCAGACGAGAGCGGAAGCTCCTTTGAGGACGCTGCTCCCGATGAGTCATGCAGGGCGAGGACAAAAAAAGTGGCCCGTGCATGGCAGCCCCGTAGCTGGGCAATGAGCGCTGCAAAGAGGTGGTTAATGGCAGTAACGATGCTCTTACGGCTCGACAGGGGAGGCTCAAAGATCCGCTGTGCGCGAAATTCTCGCCGTGGCGCGATAGCGTTAAGGCGCTCTTCAATGGAGCCGAGCGCCTGCTCAAGCCTGTAGAGCAGCAGCTTGCCAAAGCGCTGCGAGAGCGCACGGCGCGGCAGGCCAAGCAGCTGCCCTACTGTTGACACCCCAACATCCGCAAGCAGCGCGGAGGTCTTGGGGTCGATGCGCAGCGCCTGGGTTGGGAGGAGCGCTAGGGCCTGGGGGATCTCTTCCCTTGATCCAATGACGATGGGCATGCCGGGCGCACCATTCCGCGAAAGTGCCCAAGCTGCGCCAAGCGTAGGGGCAACGGCAATGTGTGCCGTATTGTTGAGCAGGGCATTTAGGGATTCGGCAAGCGCCTGGCTGCCGCCGTGGATCTTGTCAGTGCCGGTCGTGTCAATAATTATTCCGTAGTGAAGGGGCCCAATCTGGTTGAGGGTTCCTGATGCTCGGGCGTGGCAGAGCACGTCATCAACGGCAACCAGGGGAGAGAACCTGAGGCACCACTCTGCCAGTGCATAGAGCGCGCTGTAGTCTCGCCCAGGATCAAAGGCCTCAACGTAGGCGCCTGGCACTATAGCTCTTGCCAAGGGCAGCGGCATTCCGATGCGCACGCCTGCCCGCTGGGCCAGCGGGCAGCAGCGGCGCACGACTTGCTGCTGCGACACTTCCTGCACGAGGAGAATTGGGGCCTCTGGGCGCGGCCTCCCTTCAGGTGCCGAACTGCCTAGCCGAAGCCTCCTCTTTGTGACCTGCACCGACCACTCCGGAAAGTATGCGCAGAGATACGCCCTCTTGAGGCACATAGTTGCCCTCCAAAGAAATGAGCCACGAGGATTCGGGAAGTGCCGCGCCTTTTATCCGCTTGAGGCATAGCTGCCACACGGGACAGTCTGTGGGCGATGGTGACGGCGTGAGCACCCAGCTCGTAGTTGCGGCGGTTGCCGGAAGTTGCTCAGCGTGCCTTCTCAAGAAGATAGCCGTTGTGCCGCTTCCCTTCGCTGCTAGCGCAAGGCGCCTCGTTGTGGCGAGCGACATGCGGGGCGCATCCACAACAACAAGTGTTGCCGCACCGGATCGTAGCGCTGTCTCGGCCGCCCAGAGCGATAGCTTCTCTGTTGGAGTGTCAACAAAAACAAAGCTGTCCAGTTCTCGCTGCGATACTGCCAGCGGAGCGGGCCAGCAGCGCTTCCCAATCCAGAGAATGAGCGCTCGGCTCCCAACAGGAGCTGCTGGGCTCCATGATCCAGGCTGGCAGGCTGCATGATAGAGCGCGGCGTTTTGGGCGATGAGCACAGGAAGGGCGTGCGGGTAGCTCAGGAGCGATCCTGGATCGTTGAGGTAGATCTCGTGCACGGCGCCGCACGCGAGCCCCCCTGCTGGGAGGCAGCAGTCGATCTCAGGAGCGGTGAGGGGAATAGCGCCGTGTTGAGGTGCCTGTGCCGACAGGGGAGCCCCCTCTGTAGGGGCCCCTCTCCAGACAGCTCCCTCGCGAATGAGGCGCTCTAGGGATGGGGGCGTCTTGTCAGTGCAATCTGAGTGGAGTGGCGGCATAGGCTTGTGGTGGCTACGGCCGGCGCCGGGTGTTCTTGCGCTCTGCGCTGCTAGCCGGCCTGGCTGGCTTTGCGCACAGCACCCCGACACAGGCAGGCGTGTTTGGGCTGCTTCTAGTATTTTTCTATACTAGAATAGTAGTGATGATCAAGGGGATAATTCAGGCTCAAAAAAGATAGTGGCTTTTGTGTCGTGGTGCCAGCTGGTTAGCCGCAGGTTGCATCTCCCTAGAGCCCCAGCTCCTTGAGCAGCAGGTCGGTTGATGCCTGGTCAACCGGCTGGTCTGCTTCAAGCTCCATGGCGCTCTTGGGTTGCGGAAGCTCAACGTTGAGCTGCTGCAGTAGCGCCTTGAGGTAGCATTCAATGTCGCACACGAGCCTGAGCACTTTCTTGATCTTCTGCCCGCACAGGTCCTGGAACTCCTGTGCTATGACGATGTCGTGAGACACCGCAAGCATCGCTGTGTTGAGAGCCCGGCAGCGGGCGACGCACTCTAGGGCTGCCGATGCTGGCACAGCGCCGCCCCCCTTTGCGGCTTGCTCCAGCTCGGCGAGGCATCGCTCTCCCTGCCTGACGATCTTTTGCTGGCTCTCAACGAGGTCTAGCACCTTGGTGCTCGCCTCACTCGTTTCTGCGAGCACCGCAGAGAGCTTTATGATGGCATCTGGGATATTGGTGGATGACATCGTCACTGAAGCTGGATCAAACCCGCTCCTGATGCCAACGAGCGTCTCCTGCAGCAGGAGAAGCTTGCGCAAGGACTCTGCGGAGAGAAGCTCTGAAAGCGCAGCGCTCAGGTCCTCAAGGGCATGCACTTGTGTTTGTTGCTGGGGCTTGGGCTGTGTGCTCATTGCTGCTCCCCCAGGTTAAGCGCTTTTCTTGTTGAAGATGGCCTTCATCTTCTCTTCAAGGGAGTCAACGGTGAACGGCTTGACAATGGCAACTGAGGAGCTGACGAACACGGTATCTGAAGTCGGTCGGCAGGTGGAGGACTCAACCAAGTTCGCTAGCGGCGCGGTAGCTGAGGCTGACCGTTCGTCTACGGTGGTGCATGGGCTTTCGGAGGCCTCTCGGCGGATCGGCGGCGTCGTGAAGCTTATTTCGCAGATCGCCGGGCAGACAAACCTGCTCGCCCTCAACGCGACCATTGAGGCGGCGCGAGCAGGTGACGCGGGCAAGGGGTTTGCAGTGGTTGCCTCCGAGGTGAAAAACCTTGCGCAGCAGACCGCATCAGCCACGGAGGAGATCCAGAAGGAGATAGAGGGCATCCAGTCGATATCAGCTGACACTGTGCAGGCGATATCGGGCGTGTCTGAGACGATAAAAAAGATGCGTGACATCGCTGGGACGATAGAGCACGCTGTGTCCGATCAGCAGAGCGCCACCCATGAGATCTGCGCCAACATCAACCAGGCTGCGACCGGCACCAAGGATGTGTCCAAGAACATCTCAGGGGTGACCATCGCGGCCCAGGAGACAAGCTCTGGTGCTGCCCAGGTGCTTGAGGCCGCCCAAGAGCTCTCCCGACAGAGCGAGGCGCTGCAGCGGGCGGTAGAAAACTTCCTGGTAAGCGTCCGGGCGGGCTAGCTAGCTTCCTGAGTGCGCGCGTGGCTTTTAGGGCCCGGGGCGGGCTAAGGTGCTGAATCCTAGGGGCATGCAATGCGATTTCGTGAGGTTTCTGCATAGTTTTCGCGTCTTTAGCAAGTCCAGCCTCATCCTATAGCGCTAAAGAGAGAGATCCTTCGAGCGCACCACTCATGTCACGGGAGCTAACAAATCCAGAGAAGGCCGCCCTTACCCTATTAAGCCTAGGGAAGGAGATCGCCACGCAGGTCATGCAGAACCTGAGCGAGCAGGAAGCCAAGCTTGTCAGCCGGGCGTTCCTCTCTGTGTCGCAGGTTGACCGCGAGACGCAGTTCTTCACGGCGCGTGACTTCCTGAAGATGCTTAAGGCCGGAGACACCATGGTTGTCGATGGCCGCGACTTTGCCAAGAGCGTTATCTCGGGCGCCTTTGGGGAGGCCAAGGGAGAGGCGCTGCTCGAGTACATTTCGGGCGCGAAGAAACAGCCGATAGGGGCAATTATCGGTGAGGTGCCAGAGAAGGCGCTGCAAGGGTTTATCACCATGGAGCACCCGCAGACGGCGGCCTTCCTCCTCACGATGATGAACCCGGATCAGGCAGCGACAGCCCTCAAGCAGATGAGGCCAGAGCTCCAGACGGACATCCTGATCCGGATATCGAACCTGGCGAACATCAAGACGGAGATCATCGATGATGTTCGTGAGGTGCTCAGGCACCAGCTTAGGGCTGGTGAGCTAAACGATGAGCAGATCGGGGGACCGAAATCAGCGGCGGACATCCTCAACTTCGTTGACCGCACCAGCGAGGAGCGCATTATCACTGAGATCGAGGAGACCTTTCCTGACCTGGCAGAAAGGATCCGCGACCTCATGTTCACCTTCGAGGACCTCAAGGAGCTCGACGACACCGCAATCCAGACCACGCTCAAGGATGTCCCCAGAGAGCAGCTCGTTGTTGCGCTCAAGAACGCGTCCCCGGAGGTCAAGGACAAGATCTTCAAGAACGTCTCCTCCCGCGCTGCCGAGATGATCAAGGAGGACCTTGAGGCGCTCGGGCCGATTAAGCTTCGGGACGTAGAGACTGCGCAGCGGGCGATTGTGGACGTTGTCCGAAAGCTGGAATCGCTCGGCAAGCTTATTATCCCGGGCGGTGGCGGGGGCGACCAGCTGGTCTGAGGCCCAACGCTCACTTGAGGCGGATACGTTGCCTCGCCAGCTGGGCAATATCCCGTTCTGCGGCCGTGTCGCTCCGCCCATGGCGGCCATTTCTCCCCCAGAGCCTTGTTCCTGCCGAGGCAGTCCCGCTATAGTTGCCCCGCAACAAGACCTCCCCGCAGCTATGAAAAAACAGGTCCTTTACTCGCTTGGCTCGATGGCCGCGATAGTCGCGCTCCTCGGAGTGGTGAAGTTCCTCCAGATCCGCGCTGAGATCGCCAGGCACTCGAGCTTCTCGCCCCCTCCTGTGGCCGTGACGACGGCGGTGGCACGTGCTGCCGCGTGGCCGGAGGTTTTTGAGACTGTCGGATCCTTTGTTGCCTTTCGGGGCTCCACGTTGAGCACGCAAGACGCCGGCAATGTTTCAAAGGTGTCCTTCCAGTCTGGCGCGCCGGTGGAGGCGGGGCAGGTGCTGCTGCAGCTCGACACCTCTGTCGAGGATGCCAAGCTTCGGGGCGCCCGCGCCCGGCTTGACTTGGCCCGCCAGCACTTCGAGCGATCAAAGATGCTCAAAACGCAGAGCGCGATGTCAGTTGCCACCCTTGAGGACGCTGAGTCGCAGGTCAACCAAGCGGAAGCGGACGTGCAGTCGATTCAGGCGACCATTGAGCGCAAGCGAATTGTGGCGCCGTTCTCAGGCCGGGCAGGCATCAGGACTGTCAACGAGGGCGAGTTTGTCATGGCGGGAGCTCCCCTCGTTCCGCTCTACTCAGTGGATCCCATCTACTTTAACTTTTCCGTCCCTCAGCAGGTGGCCCCATCCTTGGCTCCGGGCAGCAAGGTGACCATCTCAGTCGATGCGTTTCCTGGCCGCTCCTTCGTTGGCCAGGTGACAGCGGTTAACCCGCAGATAAACAGGGACCTCCGCTCGATCGACATTCAGGCGACTATCCAGAACTCCTCGCAAGAGCTGCTCCCTGGCATGTTTGGCTGCGTTGAGTTGTCGCTCGGCAAGGAGCCGCAAGTCCTGAGCATCCCCGCAACAGCCGTCAGCTACGCCCCGTATGGAAATTCGGTGTACGTTGTTGAGCACAAGAAGGACAGCTCGGGCAACCCGCTCACCACGGTGCGGCAGCAGCTCGTTCACCTTGGGCAGAGGAGGGGCAATTTCGTTGCCGTGCTCCAGGGCTTGCATGATGGGGATGAAGTGGTCACAGCGGGCGTCCTGAAGCTCAAGCCGGAAGCCGCTGTCGCGGTGCAAGGCTCCGAGCCTCTGCAGGGGGCAGCAGGGCTGGAGGTTCAGGACACCTAGCCAGCCATGAAGATAACCGACGTATTCATCAAGCGGCCGGTCCTGGCGATATGCCTCAATCTCCTCATCCTCATCGCCGGCTACACCTCGATACAGAAGCTCAACGTGCGCCAGTACCCGCGCAGCGACAGCGCCGTCGTGTCGATCAAGACTGCGTACGTTGGCGCCCCTGCCGAGCTCGTCAGGGGCTACATATCCACCCCACTTGAGCGCGCCATAGCGAGCGCAGACGGCATCGACTACATCGAGTCCGCCAGCAAGCAGGGCTTAAGCGAAATTAAGGCGCACCTGAGGCTCAACTTCGACGTCAATGCGGCGCTTACGCAGGTGCAGGCCAAGGTTGCGCAGGTCCGGAACGACCTGCCGCCCGAAGCGGAGGCTCCTGTAATCAACGTCGAGAGCGCAGACAACAGGTTTGCGTCGATGTACATCGGGGTCTTCTCGCGGGAGTGGGAGCAGAACCAGATTACCGACTACCTTAGCCGCGTTGTCCAGCCGCAGATATCCGCCGTGCCGGGTGTTGAGAAGGCGGAGATTCTCGGCGCCCGTGTGTTCGCCATGCGCATCTGGCTTCAGCCTGACCGGATGGCTGCGCTCGGGATCAGCGCGGCCGACGTCCGGGCAGCGCTATCAGCCAACAACTTCCTGTCGGCAGTTGGAGGCACCAAGGGGGAGCTCGTGTCGGTGAGCCTAGTGGCTAACACAGACCTCAAGAGCCCCGAGGAGTTTAGGAAGCTTATCGTCAGGGAGTCGGGCGACACGATTGTGCGGCTCGGCGAGATTGCTGACGTTGTTCTTGGGGCAGAGAGCTACGACCAGGAGGTCAGGTTTAACGGTGATCCCGCCACCTTTATGGGTGTGTGGGTGCTGCCGAACGCCAACTCTCTCGAGGTCATAGCGCAGGTCAGAAAGATCATCCCAGAGATCGAAAAGAGCCTGCCGAGCGGGGTCCAGATAGCGATTCCGTATGACGGGACGAAGTACATCCGGGACGCGATACGCGATGTGCTCAAGACGCTCATCGAGACCATACTGATCGTGGTTGTGGTTATCTATCTCTTTATCGGGTCGCTTCGCGCGACGATAGTGCCGGTCGTCGCCATACCGCTATCACTCGTTGGGGCAACCGCCATTATGCTCGCCTGTGGGTTCACGGTGAACCTCTTGACCCTGTTGGCTATTGTGCTCGCTGTGGGGCTGGTTGTTGACGACGCGATCGTCATGCTTGAGAACGTGGAGCGCCACGTGGCTGAGGGAATGAAGCCGCTTGGCGCAGCGATTCGGGCCGCGCGGGAGCTTGCCGCGCCGACGGTGGCGATGACGCTTACTCTTGCCGCCGTGTACGCCCCGATCGGGATTCAGGGGGGGCTGACCGGGGCGCTCTTCAAGGAGTTCGCCTTCACGCTCGCCGGCGCTGTCATTATCTCCGGGGTGGTTGCCTTGACCCTCTCCCCGATGATGTCGTCGAAGCTTGTCGTTCGGCACGAGAACGAGGGACGGCTGCAGCTCTTCGTGGAGGGGCTCTTTGAGCGTCTTAAGGGTCGTTACCGCCGAGCGCTTGAAGCCGTCATGATGAATACGGCGGCGGTAGTAACCGCCTCGATCTGCACGGTGCTTCTCATTGCGCCGTTTTACCTCTTCTCAGCCAAGGAGCTCGCCCCTCGCGAGGACCAGAGCGTGCTCTTTGGAATAGTCCAGGGGCCGCCGAATGCCACAGTGGAGCAGATGGCGCTCTCAACCTCTAAAGTTGAGCAGATCTTCAGGAGCTTCCCTGAGTACAGGGGCTCCTTCCAGCTGACAGGCCCTGCCTTTGGCTTCTCCGGGATTGTGACAAAGCCGTGGAGTGAGAGGAGCCGCTCGGTACACGAGATGGAGCCTGAGCTGTGGGGAAAGACTGGCTCGGTGCCGGGCGTGCGAGTCATCGTGAGCTCGCCCGCCCCGCTGCCGGGCGGAAGCGACTTCGCCGTTGAGCTTGTCATATCCTCGACGGCGGAACCCAGCGAAGTCGTTGGCTTTGCGAACCAGCTCGTCGGGGCTGCATTCCAGAGCGGAAAGTTTATGTACGCCGACACGGACCTTAAGTTTGACCTCCCACAGAGCGAGATCGTCATCGACCGTGACAAGGCGAACGCTATGGGGGTGTCTCTCGCCTCCGTTGGCCAGGACATAGCGACGTTCGTTGGCGGCAACTACGTAAACCGCTTTTCGATTCAGGGGCGAAGCTACAAGGTCATACCTCAGGTCAAGCGCCGTGAGCGCCTTAATCCAGACCAGCTCCTTTCGTACCACATCCGCGGTCCCCAGGGCCGGCTGATGCCGCTGGCGACGGTGGCATCGCTTAGCGACTCGGTCCAGCCCCGCCAGCTCAATCGCTTCCAGCAGCTCAACTCGGCAAAGATTCAGGGCGCCCTCATACCCGGGGTTAGCATCAACGAAGGGCTCTTGGTGCTCGAAAAGAAGGCGAGGGAGATTCTTCCCTCGGGGTACATCGTGGACTACGCCGGCGAGTCTCGCCAGCTGCGGCGCGAGGGGGGCAGCATGATGTCAACCCTCGTGCTCGCTGTCATCGTAATATTCCTCGTCCTCGCTGCCCAATTTGAGAGCTTCATCGATCCCCTCATTATCCTTGGCGGATCAGTGCCTCTCGCCCTGGCTGGGGCACTCCTCTTTGTGTTCCTCGGAACCACCTCCCTCAACATCTACTCGCAGGTTGGGCTCGTGACGCTAGTTGGGCTAATCGCGAAGAACGGCATCCTGATCGTGGAGTTTGCAAACAGGCTTCGTGATGGGGGGATGGCTAAGGCGGAGGCCGCTGTTGAGGCGGCGTGCACCCGGCTGCGCCCGATCCTGATGACGAGCGTTGCAACTGTGGTTGGGCACTTTCCCCTCGTGCTGGCGAGCGGACCGGGCGCAGGTGCCCGAAACAGCATCGGAATAACCCTGGTGAGCGGCATGGTCATCGGTACCCTCTTCACGCTTTTTGTGGTACCTGTGCTCTACACGATAATCTCCCGCCCGCGGCCCCTTAGGGCAGTAGAAGCAGGCGACGGAGACGGGGACTCCAGCGTTGTAGGATTGCTCCACTAATCGGAACCGGAATTCATGAAGCCCCGCTGCCTACCTCATATCCTCTCGCTGATCGCCGTGTCGGGGTGCGCAGTCGGGCCCGACTACGTCAAGCCCGAGACAGCCACGCAGCCTTCTTTTCTTGGGGCTGCAGAGGGGCAGGTGACGCCCGAGCAGGTCTTGGAGCGGTGGTGGGCAAATTTCGGGGACAAGACGCTCAACGGCCTCGTAACGGATGCAGTCCGGTCGAACATAGACCTGCGCGCTGCCATCGCGCGCGTTAATCAGGCCCGCGCAATCCGGCAAGAGACCTTCCTAAACCTCTTCCCGACGGTCACCTCTGATCTCTTCTACCAGCGCTCGCAAACCCCAACGTCAACCTTTGCCGGCAACGCATTTCAGGCGCAGAACAAGTACATCGAGAATGAGTTCTTTAATGTCGGGGTCGATGCGGTGTGGGAGCTCGACATCTTTGGGCGCGTCAGGCGCAGCGTCGAGGCAAAAGATGCCGAGAGCGAGGCGTCGGTGTCCCAACTCCAAGACGCCGTCAGGATCCTGGTTGCAGAGGTTGCCCGCACCTACTTTGACCTGCGAGGGAGCCAGCTCCAAGTGTCGGTTGCGGAGCAGAACGCCAAGACGCAGGAGCAGGTGGTGCGGGTTGCCGGGGCGCTCTTTAAGGGGGGGCAGTCAACGGAGTTTGACGTCGTGCGCGCGCGTGCCCAGCACTCCTCGACCCTCGCTGCGGTGCCTCCCCTGCAGGCGCGCGTGAAGGCGAACATCTTCCGTCTCGCGGTGCTCTGCGGCAAGCAGCCGCATGAGCTGGTTGCCGCGCTTGAGCAGCCTGCGCCGCTTCCATCTTTCTCGGGCCCCGTGACGATCGGTGACCCAGCAGCGCTTCTGCAGCGTCGCCCCGATATTCGCTCGGTAGAGCAGCAGCTCCATGCGGCGACGGCCGGCATCGGTGTGGCAAAGGGCGACCTCTTCCCGAAGGTGGTGTTTAGCGGCTCCCTAGGCTTTCAGGCCAACGACTTCGCGGAGCTCTCGCAGCCAGGATCTGGACAGTACAGCATAGCGCCGAACCTCTCCTGGCCGGCCTTCAACCTGGGAAGGGTGCTGGCGCGGGTTGACCAGTCAGAGGCCGCACAGCAGCAGGCCCTGGCGCGCTACGAGCAGGCTGTGCTTATTGCGCTTGAGGAGACTGAGTCTGCCCTTGTTAACTACTCGTCATCAAAGCAGAGGAGGGATCACCTTAAGGACAGCGTTTCACAGAGCAGCCGGGCGGTCTCGATTGCGCGCACGCAGTACGAAAATGGCCTCGTCGACCTTCTGCCGGTGCTCGATGCACAGCGAGTGGTGCTCTCAAACCAGCTGCAGCTGGCAGAGAGCGAGACGTCGCTGCTGGTGTCCCTCGTGACGCTTTTCAAGTCGCTCGGCGGCGGTTGGGATGAGGCCATCTCAGAGGTGAGGGACGAGCCAGAGAGCGGACCCCTTGTGGAGGCATCCCGTGACTCCTAGCGGCGATACCCTCGTTGAGACGATTGAGGAGGGCGCTCGGGAGATGTTTGAGCCCAGGGAGATCTCTCCGGCAGTGCGAACGCGCCAGTATCGGGGCATCTTTATGGTCCTGTTCGTGGTTCTCGTTCTCGGCCTCCTGCTCGATGACATCCTTGGACTGTTCCCGTTCCCCGGGCTCCGCCGGATCTTTATGACAGGGCATTTTGTCCTCGCTGCGCTCTACGTGTTATTAGTGTGGAAGCTGCTTCGCGGCTTCGTAAAGAGCCGCGCCGTCATAGTTGTGGCTTTCACCTTCATTGTCTCCTCTTTTGCCGCCATCCTCGTGATGGAGAATCCGTTTTACCCAATCGTGGGGGAGATGAGCTGGGTATTGGCAGCTATCCATGCAGTCTTCATCTGCATAGAGGCGTATGTAATGTGCTTTGTTCTTAACGAAGTGTTCACTCCGCACAACTTGACGACGAATAACCTGTGGGGTGCAGTGAGCCTGTTTTTCATGTTCACTATCGCCTGCGCCGAGGCGTTTGACATCGTTTTGCTCCTTGATCCAATGGCCCTGGGCATCTACGTGGCGCCTGGGTTCCCCTCTTTTTCGGAGTCTCTCTACTGCTCAATTAGCTCAGTGATAGGAAGCACGCCTAGCTTCTCAACGACTACGCACTCGGTTCGGAACCTCGTAGCGCTTGAGGGATTTATTGGGAACCTTTACCTCGTTGTGCTTCTTGGTAGGATCATCGGGATAGTGCCGACATCGGCTGGCAAGCGTGGAGCCTCTTAAGAGAGAGCTGAGCCTAGGCTCTTGTCGCAAGCCACATGCATCCGCGGAACCTAACGCCCCATTTCTTAAGCTGTGGCTTCCATGGCGTTATGAGGGGCCCAAGAGGCTTGCCCCCAAGTGCCCAGATAGGCTGTGGAAATAGGCGAGGGAGGGCGCTAAAGCCTGAGGGAAAAGCCTCAGGTTCTTAAGAGAGCCAGCCGTCTGGTCGACCATAGCACCTATTGGGGGCGCTTTTTTGACTTTTGAGGCGCTGAGGAGATGGCGCCCCGCTGTCGGAGGGTTATGAGCAGCGAGAATCTTTCCTATTCAATCGGGTATGCGCTTCCGTTTGTGCTGATTGCTCTGTTCCTGCTGCCCCGCTTCTGGCTTGCGCACCGGAGTCGAGGCGGGTTTAGCAAGCTGTGTGCGGCGCTCGGTGCGCCCACAGCAGCGCACGACGGCATCGCCCAAGTCATGATTGGCGAGCGTGAGGTGAGGGTGATGCTCGCCTCTGACTCAAAACGGGCAGCATTCGAGGCGCTTGTATATGGGCATGCTGGGCCATCTCCCGAACAGCTGGATGGGCTTTCATTTCCCGCCGTTGCTATCGGCCGTGCGGGCATCGCCGTATTTCTCTGCGAGAGCAGCCTGCCCGTATCATTCGCCCTCAGCCGCGAGTCTGCGCTCGATTCTCTTGCAAAAAAGAGCGGCTTTGCGCATGAGCACCAGACCGGAGACGCCGCCTTTGACAAAAGCGTGTATGTCTCCTGCGATGACGCCCAATTTGCGAGAAGCTACCTGACCCCCGAGCGCCGTGCTGCGGTGCTCAACTTGCTCGAGCACGGGTTTCAGCAGATTCTGTACGTCAAGGGGACGAGGCAGCTTGCGCTCTGCTCTGATGAATCCTTCCTGACAAAAGATCTGGGCAGTGCGGCGACGCAGAGGCTGGCCCGAGACTACGTTGGCCTAGCTGCTGCAGAGCTAGCGGTGCACACGGAGTCCCGCTTCGCTGCGAAGGCGCCCGAAGCGCGGGGTGTTGCTGCTCGAGA
>JAFMJG010000188.1 GCA_017853605.1 bacterium | reverse complement strand
GCTGTCGGGACTCAGCCGAAGGGGCGCTCCACGTGCGCCGCTCTGCATCTCTTCGGTCGAGAGCACATATGCGCCCCCGCCCCTCGTGGCAACGTAGCACCGATCGCGGCGCGGCATGTAGCAGAGCGAGCCCACGATATCGCTACGGTCGTGGATGGTGACGATAATCTGGTAGTGGGTCCTGCCGTCTATGTACGAGCGGGTGCCGTCGATCGGATCAAGAAGCACCTCAAGATCGTGATCGGGCGCAAAGTGCCTGGCGTTGAGCGACTGCGCCTGCTCCTCAGAGAAGAAGCTCAGGTGCGGATACTTTGCGAGCAGGACAACCTCAAGGTACCCCTGAATCGTGAGGTCCGCGTCCGAAAGCGCCTGGTGGAAGGGCGTCTCCCCATCCTTGTCGGCGTGCGTGCCCACCTGCCCCTGGACGCGGGCGCTGTAGGCGCCAGCGGTGGCAACGAACGGGAGGAGATACGAGATAATGTCTTGCGGCGTGTCCATGCTGCGTCCCCTTATTTCGCTACGATGCTAGCAGAGGGTGCAGGAGAGGACGAGGCTTTATTCGCCCCGCATGGGGATGCAGCACCGCCGCACGAGGCGTGCACTATGCGACGCGCTCGGCCCGAACCACCGTGAAACGATCAAGCGCCGAGGGGTCACCGAGCAGCGACACCGAGACGTCAAGCCCAAGCTCGGGCAGAAAACCCCCGAGCGCCGCCCGCTTTCCGGCACCAACTTCGCAGAGCAGGATCCCGCCCCGCTTGAGCATCGGCACCCCCTGCGAGATGACCTTCTTGACGTCGGCGAGCCCCGCATCCGCCGAGAACAGGGCGCCTGCGGGCTCAAAGGAGAGATCCACGGGAACAGGCTCGTCAGCGCTCACGTAGGGGGGATTGGCAACGATCAGGTCGTAGGGCGGCGAGAACACGCCAGCGGCAGAGAGCCAGTCGCTGGTGGCGAAGGTGATGTGGCGCTGGGCTCCAAGAGCCGCCGCGTTTCGCCTCGCGACCTCGAGGGCAGCAGCGCTCACGTCCGTTGCAACGGCAACGGCGCGCGTTCCCCTCGAGGCGAGCTCGAGAATAATGGTGATCGCAAGGCAGCCAGAGCCGGTTCCCAGGTCAGCTATCGACACATCTCCCTTCCCCTCGCATGCCTTCAGGGCCTCGTCGATGATGAGCTCGCTTTCGGGGCGCGGAATGAGCACCGCTGGAGCAACCGCAAAGCTCCTGCCATAGAACTCCCGCGAGCCCACGAGGTACGCCACCGGCTCGCCTCGGCCACGGCGCTCAAGCAGCGCCCCAAAAGCGGTAGCTGTGCCCGTGGCGCAGGCATCACGCCAGCGAGCGATGAGCGCGCTCCTTGGCAGCGACATCACGTGCGACAGCAGAACCTCAGCGTCGAGCCGGGCCGACGGGGAGGTGCGCGACAGCGCCTCTTCCCCGCGCGTGACCAGTTCGCCAACGGTGGGCCCGCTACTGGACGGCAGACTCTCCACGGAGGGCCTCTGCTTGGTAGTGGGCAACTACGGGATCAATAAGCTGGTCGAGGTCGCCCCCGAGCACTCCGTCAACATCGCTGACGGATATCTTGATGCGGTGGTCAGTGATTCGCGACTGGGGGAAGTTGTAGGTGCGGATCTTCTCGGAGCGGTCGCCGGTGCCGACCTGGGCACGGCGATCTTCGCGACGCTCCTTTTCCGCCTCCTCAAGCTTTAGCTCGTACAGGCGCGCCTTGAGAACCCGCATCGCCTTCTCGCGGTTTTTGTGCTGGGACTTCTCGTCCTGCATCGCTACCACAAGCCCGGTTGGAATGTGCGTGATGCGCACAGCCGAGTCGGTTGTGTTCACCGACTGCCCGCCTGGCCCGCTTGAGCGGTACACATCGATGCGAAGGTCCTTCTCATGGAGCTCCACCTCCACGTCCTCGGCCTCGGGAAGCACTGCAACCGTCACGGTCGACGTGTGGATTCTGCCTGCGGCCTCGGTCTCTGGCACGCGCTGCACCCGGTGCACGCCCCGCTCGTACTTAAGGCGGCTGAACGCACCGGCCCCATGCACCATTGCGATGACCTCCTTTAGGCCCTTTGGCCCAGCGTCGCTATAGCTCATGGTCTCAACCCGCCAGTTGCGGCCCTCGGCGTAGCGGGTGTACATGCGGAAGAGCTCATAAGCGAAGATCGCCGCCTCGTCTCCCCCTGCTCCGGCCCGGATCTCGAGGATGACGTTCTTGTCATCGTTCGGATCCTTGGGGAGCAGGAGGATCTTAAGCTGCTGCTCAAGATCGTCTACCACCTTGGCAAGGACCTTTACCTCCTCTTCAGCCATCGCCTTCATGTCGGCATCTGGAGTGGAAAAAGCCACCTCCCTGCTGCCGGCAAGCTCCTCCTGCGCTTTTGAGAAAGCCCGAAAGGTTGTCACGAGGTCGGTCAGGGCCTTGTACTCCCTGGAGTACTTCTGAAAGAGCTCTCGATCGGAGATGATCTCGGGCTTTGAAAGCTGCTGTGCGAGCGACTCGTATCGCTCCTCTACCTCTTTTAGCTTGTCCCACATACTTCGATCTGACCTACTCCCGTCCTGCCGCCTGCCAGCGGACCCCGACATTACGTCGGCTCAAAAATCTTGGCTATCCCGCGGGCCGAGGCGCGCGCAGCTGTAGGTTCTAGGCCGCACTAGGCGGACGTTAGCCATTCAGCAAACCCCTTAGGAGCTGCTAACTGCCTGAAACCAATAGGCAAAGACTGTCAGACTATAGCCTGGCTTGTGGCAAGAATCCACCTTCCAGGGCCCGGAACCGCCTCGGGCATAAAAATCACGGTGCCCCTTGAAATGACCCAGAGCAGTGCACATATACCGTTCGCACCGTCGCTGTGTTGCTTACGTCTCCACATGGGGTAAGCTCCGGCGGCGCAACGAGGGGGCGGGCTTGGACCCGGGAAAACCCCTCGAAGGGTGCAAAAAAGAAACCGTTAGTTAAGGCGATAAAAGGCGGCTTTTGAGTCTCAAGGCCCCGTCCTTTTCTACCATCGGAGGTAAAAGAGTAATGAGCAGCAAGAAGAGCAAGATCCGGCCGTTGCAAGACCGCATCATCGTAGAGCGCCTCGCGCCTGAGGAGAAGTCAGCAGGAGGGATCATCCTCCCAGACAACGCCCAGGAGCGCCCGCAGCGTGGCCGCGTCGTTGCGGTCGGCAAGGGCAAGGTTCGTGAAGACGGCGCGGTGTCACCCGTGGATGTCAAGGAGGGCGACGAGATCCTCTTCGGCAAGTACAGCGGCGTAGAGGTCAAGGTTGAAGGCACGGACCTCCTCATCATGCGTGAGGATGACGTCCTTGGCGTTGTTCTTTAATTTTTAACGTAGATAAGAAAGGAATAGACACATGGCTAAGATTCTACAGTTCGGCTTCGAGGCTCGTGAGGAGATCCTCAAGGGTGTTAAGAAGCTGGCTGATGCAGTGCGCGTAACGATGGGGCCGAAGGGCCGCGTTGTTGTCATTAAGAAGAGCTTTGGCGCCCCGACCGTCACCAAGGACGGCGTTACGGTTGCCAAGGAGATTGAGCTCGACGGCTTCGAGGACATGGGCGCCCAGATGGTCAAGGAAGTTGCTTCCAAGACCTCGGACATCGCCGGAGACGGGACCACAACGGCCACCGTTCTCGCTGACGCGATTTACCGTGAGGGCCTCAAGCTCGTTGCTGCTGGCCACGACCCGATGTCGCTCAAGCACGGCATCGACGCGGCGGTAAAGACCGCAGTTGAGACCCTCAAGGGCATGAGCCGCTCGACGAAGGGCAAGGAGGAGATCGCCCAGGTTGGAACGATCTCGGCCAATGCGGACGAGGAGATCGGCGGAATCATCGCTGAGGCGATGGAGAAGGTGGGCAAGGAAGGCGTCATCACCGTAGAAGAGGCCAAGGGCCTTGAGACGACGCTCGAGGTGGTTGAGGGGATGCAGTTTGACCGCGGCTACCTCTCTCCGTACTTCGTGACGAGCCCGGAGCGCATGGAGGCTGAGCTCGACAACGTGCTTGTGCTCATCCACG
>JAFMJG010000187.1 GCA_017853605.1 bacterium | reverse complement strand
CCAAGCTGCTTTGGCGCCAACGAGTGAAAGAGCCGGTTTAGCCCGCTACCGCCTCATCCCCCAGCGCCACTGCCCCTCCCGCCGACCCAGCGCCTCAAAACGCCCAGAAATCAGCACAGATTTCGGAATTGCTGGATTACCCTCCCGCAGCACCTTAATGAAGGCTTAGGCTTCATCTGTCACCAGCCTCGCCGAAACTCAGTCGTGCCTATCATGCTGCCACCACCTGACTCAAACAACGCGGCTCCCCAGGCCCAACCGAAGCTACAAGACCGGGCCGGCGACACTGAGCCGTCTCTCGGCCAAGCTTCACTGCCAACAGCACCGAAGGCCAGCGACACTCGATATCCCAGCGAGGGGCCACGCACGCCCCCACAGCAAAGCAGCCCAGCCGTGCTGGGAACAGCTGGCGCAGGCGCGAATGCCGGCGCTGCCCCAGACATATCGGGGCTTGTACCACAGTACTCGACCGCATTTCAGCTTGTCGAAGCACACGCCAAAGCCGCGCTCAAGGCGGCAGGCAGCACACTTGGCACAAGCGCATCTTCTTCTTTCGATTTCATGGAGGCGCTTCTCGAAGGGCTGCCGCGCCACGACGATCCCTTTCGCCAGGAGCCGTCCCTTAAAACGGCAGACGAGGGCTGCCAAGGCATATCCCCAGATGCTCGTGCCTACCAGCAGGCTCTCTCATATAACCTTGTGCTTACCAGCCCGTCCGTTGATGTATCGAGCGTGCGCGGCACCATATGCAGCAAGTTCAGGCACGGTGCCGAAGTCGGCTTGGCTCTCCTCGCAGCAGGTCTTCCGCGAGATGTCGTAGTAGCGGGCATACTTCACGACAGGTACGAGGCGTATCGTCCAACGCAGCACAGCTACAACATTAGCCTCTACTACCGATTTCAGCGAGGCGCGCTAGCGGCGATGATGTCCAGGGATTTCGGCGAATACGTAGAGAGGCTTGTCAGCGCCGTGTCTGAGCCTCCGCACCTCCCCGACGAATTTGATTTCTTCTACAGAAAGTCGGCGATTTGGCAGCGCATGCGGCCAGGCGCGGAGGACCCCGTTTTTGCCTCACACCTTGCTTCGCTCGTGTGCGCGGCGAAAACGAGCACGCTGGCTGATGGGCTCTCCTTTCTTGAGCGCAACAAGACAACACGTGGCTGGTCTTCGGGCTCATTGGAGCAGAACCTCTTTATGTGCGGCGCATTCCGGAAGCGATTCGAGGACGCACGCATCCCCCCTGCCCTGCTGGGCAGGTTTGATGCTGTGGTCGGCCGCTGCCGGAAATTCGCCCCTGAAACTTGGGCGTCGCTGGCGGAGAGACAATCCCTGTCCAGGGGGCCAGCAACCTTGCTGGATGTTGAGCAGATGCTGCGCACCAGGGAGATCACGTTTCTCACGGGCGGGCAAACTGGCGTCGATAGGGCCGCTCTTGATGCGGCCGCGTTGTTGGGTCACCCGATGGACGGGCACTGCCCTGCTGGACGCCTCGCGGAGGACGGCCCTCTCGATAAGCGCTATACCCTGCAGGCTGCTCCCGTTGTCGATACTGCCTGGAGAACGATCGTCAACGCCCACAACTCTGACGCAACTGTTATTCTCTCTCGTGGCACCCCCGGCGACGGCACTCCGCTCACTTCGCTTGCCTGCGAATTCTACAGGCGTCCCGTTCTTGAGATATCACTTGACCAACCCGTGGACCGCTCTGCGTTCATTGCATTCATCGCAAGGCACCGGGCGACACGCGTCAACCTGGCGGGGCCGAGAGAGAGCCTCGATCCCGGCAACATCTACCAGCCTGCGCTAAAGATCCTTCGCGATTTCCTGTCACCCAGGCCATAACGAGGCGCGACAAATTCGGAGTCTCTTCCGGCACACGGTCTTTCGAAAATATTGCGCCTCCCTGTCAGGCGCAATGCCTGCCATCCGCACGCGACGCAAGAGGCAAGGTGCCCCTAAGAACAAACGGCTTGCCTGGGCCCCTTATGGGGCTCGCATTGTGGCAGCCCCGGTGTGTCTCCGTTTGCAGCCTGAACAACTCCCGAGGCCGGCTGCCCCCTGTTCCCGTTGCGGTGCGGTATCACGAGCTACGGACTCGGCGTGCTGCGTGAGTACACCGCTATCGGCCCACAGTGCCCCTCGTAGCTGAATTGACCGAGCTCAATGATTGGGAAGTCCTGATGGTGCTGAACTCGGTCTCCGATCAGAAGCAGCGCGCTTCCTTGCACAGCAAGAAGCTCTTCTATCCCCTTGGGCGTCTTCATGGCATTCACCACATCAAGCAATTTGAGACTTCTGCTTTTGCCCGCTGTGGGAAGGTCGAAGTGGATCCAGGCATCGGCACAGTTGAGCAGCACCGGAAAGCTGCGCCCTTGAACTTTATCTTTCAAGCATTGGTTGACTGCGGGCGTTGCTGCCACCACTTCTCCGAGTTTCCAGCGGACCCACATGCCGTCAAGGACGAAGGGCACTTGCCAGATAAAATTGAGCACAATTGCCGCGATAAGCAGCAACCTCGGCACGCGCCGCTCTGGCTTTAGTGATGCCGCCGAGAGGGCCAACAGCGGCACGATTGGCAACCAGTACCAACCGAGAAACGCACGGCTTGCAACAAAGAGGCCCCATAGAGCACACGTCCCGCCAAACGCGCTGAGAGTCACGGCAAAAGGGCATCCGAGAACTATCGCAACGATGAACAGGCCGGCTGGAACGGGCATGAGAGCCCAACGAATGAGCCCCCCCGAAAACACAATGTCCCACTGCCATTCGTACCCTACAATCGCGAACAAAGCGCCAGCAAATGGTCTTGCTCCGGCGTGGTTATCCGCAAAACTTTGAAAATATGCTTCGGGCTCCAGAAGCATAAATGGATTGGCGAGCACCAGGCCCAAAATCCCAGCAAGCGCCATCCCGGTAGTTGTGAAGAGGAGGGCCCTATTTCGGTCTGGCAAACGAATCAATTGGCCGCCCTCAAAGAGCAAGTGCCCCCACATCGCTCGAACTACCCAGCCTAGCCACAACGCACTGAGTGCAACTCCAGCAGCAGCTCCGTTCGGTTTGACTCCGGTCCCCAGTCCAACAAGCAATGCGGCTAGGCACCACCGCTCACGCAACCCGCACCAAAGTCCCCAGGTGACGCAGGCGGTGCAGAGCAGCTCTGGCCCGATGACCTTCCCGTACCACCAGGCCGCCGGGAACGTAAGATAGAGCAGCACCCCTAAAAGTCGAGATACCGCTGTGCCACGCGCTGTAGCGACTGCAACCAAAACACTAAAGGACAGCGCAAGACTGGGCAGCCGCATGCTCCACGCTGCATATGCAGCTGGACAGCTGGCGATGCGATACAGCCACCAATACAACGCGCCGTAGCCGAGGTCGTTCTGCTGGACTAACAGATTCCCCTGCACTCGGGTAGCGATTCGGCCAACGAAGACGATCTCATCTGGCACTAGCCCGGGAACTACCAAATAGAAATAGGCCTGAATCGAGAGGTAGAACAGCAGCATGAGGCCCACAATCCTTGGAGCCAGAGATTCGAGTCGTGCGGCCATTGCAGCGTAGTTCCTGAGGGAGCGAAAGGTGCGTTCACGCGGAAGATGCTTGAACAAGAGTAGCAACGATTACTCGCGGTGGAAACCACTGCACTCTGCCGGGCGTCGGGACAGGGCCTCTCTCAGTGCGCGTGGTCTCGCACAATAATGCTTCGCCCTGAGGCTGCATCCGGCCCATAGTCAGCGACCCGGCCCGGAAGCGGTCTTGCGCGCGGACGCAGCCTTGCGCTAAGGATTTCGGTGAGGCGCTTAATCAAAAACGCCCAAATTTCCCAGGAGATGGCGATGTTTTTGTGCCTGTGCAGCGGCGGCAGTCGAAGGAAGAATGAGGCGATTGACCTTCGCGTGGTCGAGAGAATTGGCAAGAGAGGGACACTTGCCTACATTCCGTCTGACTCGACGCATCCAGCCTCGGGGGCTTTTTTTGCGAAATTCAAGCGCTACTACAAGCACTACGGTGTGCAACGATTCAAGTATTTTTGCCCCGAT
>JAFMJG010000186.1 GCA_017853605.1 bacterium | reverse complement strand
AAGTAGCCCGGCTACATGCAAAGCACTGGGAGCACAACGGCCAGGCAGTGGCATGGCAGCAGAGCCCAAACCGGCTGCAGCGCCCAAGATTCCAGTGCTCAACAGTAATGGCCAAGAGTAGCCCGGCTACATGCGCAGGCTTGGCGGAGTAGCCCGGCTACATGGGTTTTTAGCGCCGGCGGCGCTGCGGCGCCCCAAAGAGCTTCTGCTCCACCCACGTCGATAAGGTGCCCCGCCCCGCCTGGCCCTTATCGTAGTTCCGAAGCGCATTGAGGCCAAAGTCGTAGTACTTTGCGGTCGAGGTCAGGCGAACACGGTAGGGCACGCAGGGCACCAGGTAGATCTCCATCCGCAAGAGCTGCCCCTCGGTGTACGGGCTGTCGTACGCCAGCAGCGATGCGTGCTCGCCGTATACCTCAGACGGATCGATGGGCACGAGATCGCGCGAGAGAAAGATAAAATCATACAACGGCACCTCGCGACCATCCACTGGCGACAAAGCATCCCGCACCGTGCGGTTCTCTTGGCACTTTCGAGGAGGCGGATACGGCGTTGGCGTTGGCTGCGGCGTTGGTGTCGGCGTGGGGGAGGCCTCAGGTGGTGTTGGGGTGGGCTCGAGCACCACCGCTGCCGGGCTCGGAAAGGGGATGCCATCACTGCCCTTTATGTGCGACAGGAGCGTGCGCGAGCTTTTGCTAGACCAGTCGGCTGATGCCAGCGACTCCTCGCTCTTGAGCCGTTCGGTGAGCCGACGAAGCTGCTCAATCTCTGGGACGGCTGCCAGCGCCTCCGCCTCGCTGTCACCAGCCGCAGGCGATGCAGCGGCCGGCGCGGTAGTTGGCACGGTGCTCCTGACCTCGGCGAGCTGCTTGAGGACCTCCTCGCGGAGATCCTGCGCGGCAGCGCCCGAAGACCCTGCAATGAGCGCGAGTAAGGCAGCAGCGGCGAAGAGGAGTTTGCGCATACCCTAAAAGCTTGACAGAGCCCCCGCTGAGCCTGCGTTTTGGGGGGACTCTGGAGTTTGGGGAGTTGGCGGCTCAAACTCCCCGAATGGATTAAAGAGCTCCTCGAGGCGCACTACTCCCTCTATGATGTGGTATCCCTTCGGAGTTGAGACAAACCAAGCCGGAGAGGCGGTAATCGGCTCGGGCTGGTATACCGATGTCGCTGCAAAGAGGATAATCCCCCGCCTCGCGAGCGCCCCTGCTATCTCAGGCGATATATTGCGGTAGTCACCGACGTGGTAGACGGTCGAGACCAGCCCGAGCTTGCTATCCGAGAGCCGAACAACAGACTCAATTACAGACCGCAGGTGGGCAGGGTCGGCGGAGTTCACGTACACGTAGGCGATAACCCGCGGGCCCCGCCGCTGCACCTGTGCCTGCGGCACCCCTGCGGGCTGCCCGGCCGGTTGCCCCACGGCGCGAAGGGGTGTTGGGCGCCTCTTTGGCGCCCGTTGTGGAGCGCCCGGCGAAGCGGCGCCTCCACCTCCAGGGGCAGACGCAAAGTCCTGCGGGTAGAATTCTCTCGGTGATGCTGGCTGCGCGAACGCAATCCCGCTGCCGAGCAAAAGCGCGATCAGGCACAGCAGGAGGCAGCAGGGCGGTCGGCTACGATTCATACAATCACTTCATACCGCACGAAAGAGGGGGTGTCTGCCCCACTGCTTCCCTTTGAAAGTTGGGGGACGGAAGAAGGCACTCACACTTCTACGCTCACTCGTCCTTTAGATTGTCCGGCTCGCCACCAAAATTCTCTACAGCACAGTGCCGATCTAGCTCCAGAACGAGCCCCTTGTAATCGTGGTCCTCTGGTGGCCGCCACCGCACGTAGCCCTTCGGGCAGGTAGCGAAGATACGGAAGGGGGCAGCGTAGTTAGACGACTCCTTATCGAGGCCGCGCTTGGCGATGTCATCTTGAGACTTCTCCTCCTCTCCAGCCCAGCCCTGTACGTAACGCTCAAATTTTTTGTCGTGCGTCACCATATTTATGCTCTCTTCATGGATCGGCTTCTGGTTAAATGAGGCGTGGGTGTGCTTGCTCAGGTAGAGCTGGTCTGACTTGGTTTTTCCCTCAAAGTTCTTTCCGTTCACCACGGGGCATGGGGTACCTAGCTCATTTGTTTCGCCTCCCTCCCACTGCTTGCCCCGAAAGGTATTTAGCTGCTCTTTTTTCATCTGATTGGAGTAGGGCTGAGGCTCAAAGCGCTTGAAGTTAGATCTCTTCCCCTGGTGCATGCCCTCAGCTAAACCACCAGCGATCAGGAACCCGAGCGCATGGTCAGCGATCGCCGTCCTGCGCTCTACGGCGGCGTGGCGGTTGAGGGTAACGGGAATCATCGCTCCGTTTAGGCTGCCGTCTTCGCCAACGAGGCAGGTGTGGCCAACCTCATCTTCGGTGGGCTGATTCTGCCCACTCTTCTTTATTACGTCCCCGATCTTGGTAACGTCCATGTTTTGGTTCTTTAGGTTCATGCGCTGGCAGAAGAGCGAGTCCTCATCTCCCTCCGTCCACTTCGTCATCCCCTTCTTAAAATCCGTAGGCGTATTGTCGAGGTTCTCCAGCGAGCTCTTGTCGGGGTTGGTCATCAGGTTAACCCCTTCCTTGCAGTAGTTTGACCACACCGGGATCTTGTTTGTGTCTTGCAGGTCCTCGAGTTCAGGGCCCCCCTTCCACTGGAGCTTGTCCTCTGCCGGATCAAAGAGCTTAAGGAACTGCTCCTCTCTGCCGCACACCCGTGCCGCGAGGATCTTTCGGTGCTTGGGATCGAGGGCTGCAAAGTTTGGCCGTAGGGTGAGCCCCTCGCTCTGCAAGCTGTCTGCGAACTTGAGGTCGGACTTATCTAGCTTGCGCACATCCTTGATGATGGCCTGAACCTTCCCCCTGACGTCCCCGCCGCTACTGCCACCGCTGCCACCGTTCGCCTTGTCAGCCCACTTCTGGTTGCGCTCGATCGCCTTTGCCACCCAGTCGACGGCGACGTCCTCCTCCATCAGCTTGTCTGACTGGTCGATACACTTTTTTACCTCTGACTTCTCAACAATCATCGTGGTTGTGCGGTCGTTCTCCCATCCAAGCGCCGCAGTTGGAAAGTAGTACTCAAACATCCCAGCCCACCCGGAGCCATCGGGGTGCTCACACGCGATCTCCTCGGAGCTTTTGTGTCGGTCGGCCCTTCGCACACAGCAAGCCTTGAAGTTGCTGTTCGTAGTGAGTTCTTTGTACTTCTCGGTATGGGGGCCAAAGCAGCATTGGAGGGGGCGATGTGGAAAATAGGCTTTCCCATGCCAGAACTCCCCTCCCTGCGGAGAGGGACAATCACAGAGAGCGCAGGCGTTAATATTCGGAGGGGGAGGGATGAATGGTGACCTTAACCTACACCAATTTAGACACCGTGTCGCAAGAGTGAGGCCATCCGCCTCACGCGGATGAGCTTCCCCTCGAGCGGGGGCTTCTCTCTCTCTAATCTGCCACCTATCCAATTGCTGGTCCCGCAGATGCGGGCTGTACCACTCGTCGGCCTTGCCGTCGTCCTTGCTGGTGACGAGGATCGGCTCAAAGAGCTCCTTCATGTTGTCGAAGACCTCCTGTTTGCTGCCGACGCCGCCCCGGAACTTGTTCCTCTCCTCTTGCTGAAGGCGTTTCGCCGCCGCCTCGCCATCACCCTCGGTGCTTCCGCCCCCCTGCTGGGCATTTGCGGTAGCTGGTGAGAGGGTAGAGATGATAGCGGCTAAAACAGAGGTGACGAGCAGGAGATGCCGACGACCTGGCTTGGCGGAGCGGGGCGAGAAGGGGCGCCAGAAGGCGCGTCGGAGCCGGCCCCGAGCGGGCAGCACCGGTACTTTAGAGCTGGCCCCAATAACCTTCACTAGCACATACCTTCCATGATGGATCGTCGGCAGCCGGGTCGATGGCATAAGGATAGGTGCCGAAACACCCCCTTACCATCGGTATGCGAGGATCTCGTAGCCGAGTGACCTCTCGCCGACCCCCTCCGAGGGTATTAAACCCCCCAGCCTCGTACAAGCCGCATGTAGCCGGGCTACTC
>JAFMJG010000185.1 GCA_017853605.1 bacterium | reverse complement strand
CTGAGACTCCGATCATCCGTGGTGCTGCTATTAAGGCGCTCAACGGCGAGAACAGCGAGATCGGAACGCAGGCTTTCGATAAGCTCCTCGCAACAATCGACGAGTACATCCCGGTTCCACAGCGTGATATCGACAAGCCATTCCTAATGCCAGTTGAGGACGTGTTCTCAATCGCTGGACGTGGAACGGTAGCAACTGGTCGTATCGAGCGTGGTAAGATCAAGGTTGGTGAGGAAGTTGAGATCGTTGGTCTCCGCGACACCAGCAAGACCGTTGTGACGGGCGTTGAAATGTTCAAGAAGCTCCTCGACGAGGGACATGCAGGTGATAACGTAGGCTGCCTCCTCCGTGGTCTCAAGCGTGATGACGTTGAGCGTGGCCAGATTCTCTGCCAGCCAGGCAGTGTTAAGCCGCACAAGAAGTTCAAGGCAGAGGCGTACATCCTCAAGAAGGAAGAGGGTGGTCGTCATAAACCATTCTTCACCGGATACCGTCCTCAGTTCTTCTTTAGAACGACGGACGTTACTGGTTCCATCAAGCTCCCTGACGGGGTTGAGATGGCTATGCCGGGCGACAACATCAACCTTCTCGTTGAGCTGTACCAGCCGATCGGCATCGAGAAGACCCTCCGTTTCGCCATCCGCGAGGGCGGCAAGACGGTTGGTTCCGGTGTTGTTACCGAGATCGTTGAGTAGTTAACCGGGGCGCGGGGCGGGCGCAATGCGTCCGCCCCGCTCTCGGGATGGTTTTAGCAGGTTACAAAGGCACAGAGAGTTTCTAACCGTGAAAGTGTGAGGATAGGCCATGATTGGCGGGCAGTTAATAAGAATTCGACTGAAAGGCTACGACCACAAGCTGCTGGACTCGGCAGTGAGCGAGATCGTACAGACGGTTCGCCGCACCGGCGGGCGCGTTGCCGGGCCCATTCCTCTTCCGACGCGAATAGAGAAGTTTACCGTCAACCGCTCGCCGTTCGTTGACAAGAAGTCACGGGAGCAGTTTGAGATTAGGACGCATAAGCGCCTCCTGGACATTCTGGAGCCAACCCAACAGACCATTGATGAGTTGGGCAAGCTTGAGCTGTCAACCGGCATCGATGTTGAGATCAAGCTTCAGTAGGCCGATTTAAAAGAAGATTTAACGAGGGGGACCTCCCATGACGTCGTCAAAACACTTCCCTGAGGGGCTTTTGGGCAAGAAGCTTGGCATGACCCAGGTATTTACGCCTGAGGGCCACAGCATCCCAGTCACGATCATTCAAGCCGGCCCGTGCTACGTGCTCGATGTGCGTGGGCTTGATGTGCACGGGTACAGCGCAGTGCAGTTTGGCTTTGAGCCGAAAAAGGCGCAGCGCTGCTCCAAGTCGGAGCAGGGCCAGTTTAAGAAGGCCGGCCAGGGCGCATTCTACCACGTGAAGGAGGTCCGCTGCGACGCGCAGGGGCTGGGCTGGAACGAGGTAGGCAAAGAGGTAAAGGTGGCTGACGTGTTCAAGGACGGCGAGGCGGTTGACGTCTCGGGCGTGTCGATCGGCCGAGGCTTCCAGGGAGTCGTCCGGAGGCATCACATCAAGGGCCAACCGATGACCCGCGGAACTCACGAAGTTCGCAGGCACGTCGGAGCGGTTGGATGCCGCAAGTTCCCAGGTCGAATTTTCAAGAACAAGCGCATGCCAGGCCGCATGGGAGGAGAGAACGTCACCGTTCAGAACCTCACAGTTGTCGGGGTCCGTGCCGAGGAGAATATCCTCCTCGTGAAGGGTGGCATTCCAGGGGCACGCGGAAGCCTCGTTGTTGTCCGCAAGGCGATTAAGGCGTAACCGGTAGGGCGAGGAGGAACGGAGCAATGGCTTCTAAGGATGTAAACGCAAAGGTATTCGACGCCGCCGGCAAGGAGAAGGGGGTAGTATCCCTGGCTCCGGCTGTATTCGGCACAACAGTGAAGGCCGAGCTCGTGCACGGAACGGTTCGTTGGCAGCGGGCAAAGCGTCGAGCTGGAACCCATGACGTTCTCACTCGCAGCGAGATTAAGGGCGGCAAGAAGAAGCCGTTCAAGCAGAAGGGAACAGGAAATGCCCGTGCGGGCTCCAGCGTGTCCCCGCTGATGGTGGGCGGAGCAGTAGTGCATGGGCCGTCCCCGCGCAGCTATGAGTTTAGGCTGTCAAAGAAGATGAGGCGGGGAGCGCTCTCTTCTGCCTTGTCAGCAAAGACGGCTGATGAGGGGCTCGTTGTGCTCGAAGGAATGGAGTCGGCAACGGGCAAGACCCGAGATGCGTCTGCGATGCTGAAAGCCATGGGCTTGGCGAAGCAGAAGGTGCTTGTGATCGTGCCGAACGAGGCCACGGAGCAGCGCGAGAAGTTCTCGCTCGGCCTGAGGAATATCAAGGGAGTGACAGTTACCCCTTCGGCAGGCGTAAACGTGTACGACTTGGTGAACAGCTCGAAGGTCCTGTGCGTGCGCGCAGCCCTGGCTGAGCTTGAGACCCGAGCCGGTAAGTCAGCGTAGTAGGGGCAACAGGAAGGACGTATGGCTAAGAAGAAGGCAGTTACAGCCGCAGCTAAGGTGAGCGATTACGCAGTGGTGCTATCTCCGGTCATTACGGAGAAGGGTGCCATGGTAGGCGCCTCGGGCCGCACGGTGACGATGAAGGTCGACCCGCGCGCCTCGAAGGAGGAGATCCGAAGGGCGGTGGAGCGTGTTTTTTCCGTGAAGGTAGAGGGCGTTCGCACCTGCCGTTTCCTCGGCAAGGTAAAGCGCAGCGCGCGAGGCACGGGTCGTCGGGCTGGCTACAAGAAGGCGTACGTCACGCTCGCGGAAGGCAGCAAGATCGATCTCGTTGAGGGCTTGTAATCAGTTTGGGGTAAGTCATGGCCGTTAAGAACTACAGAGCAATAACTCCGACCCGGCGCTTCCTTACGGTGGCCGATTTTTCGGAGATCACAAAGTCGCGCCCCGAGAAGGGCCTTCTCGACAAGCACTCGGGAACCGGCGGAAGGAATAACTACGGGCGGAACACCAACATCAACAAGGGCGGCGGCCACAAGCGTCGTTACCGTGTTATCGACTTCCGGCGTGACAAGCTGGGGATCAAGGGCACTGTGGCGTCGATTGAGTACGATCCGAACAGGACCTCCCGTATTGCGCTTGTCATCTACGCCGATGGCGAGAAGCGGTACATTATTGCGCCGCAGGGGCTGTCGGTTGGGCAGGTGATCAGCGCCGGCCCCGAGGCGGAGATTAAGCCTGGCAACGCGCTGCCCCTCAAGGCTGTGCCGTTGGGAGAGAACATCCACAACATCGAGCTGAAGATTAACGGCGGTGCGCAGCTCGTGCGCTCGGCCGGGGCTGCAGCCCAGCTGGTCGCCAAGGAGGCAGGCTATGCCACTGTCAAGCTTCCCTCTGGAGAGACCAGGAAGGTCTCGATTGAGTGCTATGCCTCGATTGGCGCGGTCAGCAACCCGGACCACCAGAACGTGATCATCGGCAAGGCGGGACGCAGCCGCTGGCTTAACCGGCGTCCTCACAACCGTGGGGTCACCAAGAACCCAGTGGATCATCCGATGGGCGGAGGAGAGGGCAAGAGCGCGGGAGGCCGCCATCCGTGCTCGCCATCTGGCCTGCTCTCCAAGGGGCTTAAGACCCGCACCAACAAGCGCACCCAGAAGTTCATTATTCGTAGGCGTAAGTAAGGAGTTGAGACATGGCTCGTTCGATTAAGAAGGGACCGTTCGTAGATAAGAGCTTGCTCAAGTGGGTTGAGAGGGCAAAGTCGGGGGCTCACAAGGGGCCGATCAAGACCTGGTCACGCCGGTCCACCATCACGCCGGACATGATTGGCTTGACCTTTGCCGTGCACAACGGGCGGAAGTTTAACGCAGTGTTCGTCACAGAGAACATGGTTGGCCATAAGCTGGGGGAATTCTCGGCAACGCGCTCATACCATGGCCACTCGGTGAAGTCGGCTTCAGCGGCGCCAGCAGCGTAAGCGGAGCGTTCAGGGTGCGGAAGTCCTAGGAAGTAAGGGTTGCGATTATGACAAAGAAAACAACGAAGCAAAGTG
>JAFMJG010000061.1 GCA_017853605.1 bacterium | reverse complement strand
GGTCCGGCTTCGTCATGAACGAAATGAAGGGAGCGAGCGGGATGTCATGCAGCGAGGCGCGCTGGTCCGGCGTAAGGTTTGCCTCAAGCCACGCCCCGTATCCCTTCTTCGCCTCTGCAGAGAGCATGTCGTGCTGCTCGATACCCACTTCACGCGCAAAGCGGGATGCCCCCTCCCCGGCCAAGAAGACGTGCGGCAACACCTCCATGACCTTGCGGGCCGCCGAAAAGGGGTACCGGCACCCCTCGATGGCCCCAACAGCACCCGCACGAAGCGTCGCCCCATCCATAACGGAGGCGTCGCACTGCATGCGCCCAAGGATGTTCGGCGCGCCGCCGAATCCCACCGTCCGGGCCCGGTGATCATCCTCGATCATCTTGATGCCGTGCTCCAGGGCATCGAGCCCTGAGTCTCCGCGCTTCAGCGCAGCGATCGAGCCCTTTATCCCAAAGAGGCCCTCGTGGCTAGTTATGATAGTGGCTGTCATGTCCGAGCTCCCTGGATGCAGGACCAACGCTGCCCGACAGTATGCTACCAACCCCCGGGCGAGGTAAAGCGAACTCCCTTGTCCTGCTCGAGCGCCCTGAAGATCTCGGCGCAGTGCTCCCTGCTCTCCCCGGCCACCAGAATCTGGCCCCAGTTCTTCTTGATGAGCACCTCAGATCGCCCATCCTCATGCTGGTGGGCCACCGATGCGAGGTACATCGGCACCACCGCACCCTCTGCTGGGCTCGACCGGGCGAGGTTCCTGCCCCCAACCGTGACGGTCTCCTCGAAGTCATGGACGCTCTCGAGGTTGTTGGGAGCAAGCATGTAGCGGCTGACCCAAAAGGGCGCCTTGAGCTTCTCAGTGCCGACGATGTGCGAGCATGCGCTGATCGGCGGCCGGCCGTTAAGCTCGATCATGACGGCGCGAACCTCACCGTCTGGGCGCTCAACGATCATGAAATCAACGCCAACCAGCCCGAAGAGCCGGAGCTGCTCGCGACAGTAGCGCGCTATGGCCCGAAACTGCCGGTCGAGGTCAGCCTTGACGCAGGCGCCAAAACGCTCAATTGGGTCAAACGCACAGCTGCCCCAGAAGTCCCCAGCGGGGCCAATGATCTGCTCGAAATATCCCCGCACTGAAGAGGTGCCGTCGTGGTTTACCTGCATCAGGTTGCTGCCAGTCGAGAGCACCCGTCCAGGAGTGATGAAGCCGCCGATGTGGCGGGCGTCCTGCTCAACAACGATGCCGCCACAGCGAGGCAGCAGCTCCCCCATCGGCCAGATTGATTCGAGGTTGTGGCCGCCATAGCTGTTGACCCGCGTTGCTGTCTCGACGGCGCGGAACATCCTGTCGATCACCTCAACAATCTTGCGGGCGGTGACCGGCGCCTCAACCTTGGCGAGCAGATCTCCGCCAAATGCGTGAGAAAACTTGACCCAGGCCGGCGTGTCCCTAAAGCGAGTAACGGCGACATCGATGTCGTTTGGGGAATTAAGGGCAACTCGCGGGCAGCAGGAGTATCCGTACCGTTCTGCAAATGCGCCGAACCCTATCTTGTCGTTGGTCTCAAAGGAGTCGCTCACCTGAACGGGCGCCAGCCCAAGCTGCCTCGCCTGCTCCCGAATGTAGGGGCTGGTGAAGGCCGACACGAAGTACCCCCCTCCGAGCGGAGCCCGGTCCTGAAGGGCGAGCGACACGGGATCAAAGTGGGGAAAGCCCATGGAACGAAGGCGATTGAGGCGCCCGTTAAAGCTCACAACCTGGCCGGCTGAGGCGATGAGGCCACGCTCTACGTAATAATCCACGAGCCCCTCCGCGAGGGTAGTCGTCAGCGCCACTTCATTGTCACCTAGGCAGGGAACCGCGAGGTGATTAGTGGACTTATTGTCGTCCGGGACTGCATCAATTTGGATCGGAAAGCCGCCCGACTCACGGAGGCTCGGGAGGAAGTTTTGGACTACGACTATCGGCTTGTCATTGGGGAGGTGGCCATTTGCGCGGACCACCGTGTCGCCGAGACGGATCTCCCCCAAGCTAAACGAGGGCCGGTCACCCAAGGATCGCGGCACCGGATTGGCCGACTCAAGCGGCTCGCACCCAGCAGCTGGGCTTAACTGAGACGGCTCGTGGCCCGCTGCGTGAGGCGCCCTTAGGCCCCATTTTGAGGATACATCAGGAGATCCCATCGATGTCCAGTTGCCACTCCCTGCCTATAAGTTAGAGAGCCGTCTTTTGGCGCCTGAAGGGGTGCCTTGCACCCCGCGCGAAACGGCTATCCAGCCAGCGGTGGTCTTAAAACTCGAGGAGGGGTCCGTACTCGCCGCTCATCGCGCGGCTGGGAACCCATCCCCTTAAACATTACATGGCCCTCGGCGACAACCCGAATCGGTCCCCGCTGTAACACTTAAGCTCGAGCGTGTCCTCATGTTCAGCGACAGCGATCTCTGCGAGAGGCTGGCTAGGAAGAGGCAACTGTCCTCGACTGAAACAAACTACGAATCAATCGCGCAGGAAAAAACGCCTGCACAAGGCAAGTAAGGTAAATCGCCCCCTTAGTCAATACTTCGTGATAGGAGCATGCGCGCGTCGCAGCACGCTTTTCGTGCATCCAGGCGCTCCCGAAGCGCAGTGGCAAGAGCGCAAGCCTCGCGAGCCATTCGCAGAAAACTCAATATTCTCGCGATAAAATGCATATTTTTGCGTATCGCGAGCCGGCACGATCGGCTGGCCTGCGCTTCCCAGTCTGGGCGCAGTGCGCTCGATCGCCTCAGCCGGGCAGGCAGATTTTTTTTGGCCTCCCTCAGGAAAATAAGCAAAAACCTGGGGCCCAGGCGGTTGTCAGCCCTGCTCGACAGCAGCCGCGCCGGCCCAAAAGAGCCGGCGCCTCGCCGCATGCAGCGCACCGTGGCTGTCTTTAGCCGACGTCCGGAAAAGACTGATAATGACACGCTCGCGCAAGCCTATGGGCGTCCCTCCTGAGACGAACGACGGCCGAAGCGCGCTGCTCAAGACCGGGCGCGAATCGCCCCCTCCCGCTCACTCGGCTCCAGCCAACCCTTGCAGCCCAAGACCCCCGACGGTATCGTCGCCCCCATGGCACCAATTATCTTTTCGATGCACCGCATGAACCGCACCTTTCCCCCAGGAAAGCAGGTTCTCAAGGATATATCGTTGTCGTTCTTTGAAGGGGCAAAGATCGGCATCGTGGGACTTAACGGCTCTGGAAAAACGAGTCTTCTTAGGATCATAGCGGGACTCGACAAGGAGTTTAGCGGCGAGCTGACATTTCGCCCGAACCTCACCATCGGGTATCTGGAACAGGAGCCGAAGCTCAACCCAAACAAGACCGTCAAGGAAAACGTGATGGAAGGGTGCGGAGAGGCGGCCAGCCTGCTCGCCGAATTCGAGTCCGTAAGCGCCAAGCTCGGAGATGACATCTCTCCGGATGAGATGGAAAAGCTAATCGACCGCCAGGCAGCCCTTCAGGACAAGATCGACGCTCTCGGGGCGTGGGAGCTCGACCGTACCCTTGAGATCGCCATGGATGCGCTCCGGTGCCCCCCGGGAGACTCGCCAGTCGCAAGCCTCTCCGGCGGAGAGAAGCGCCGCGTTGCCCTCTGCAGGCTGCTCCTCCAGAAGCCCGAGCTGCTGCTCCTCGACGAGCCGACTAACCACCTTGATGCTGAGTCGGTCGCCTGGCTTGAGCGCCACCTCCAGGAGTACCCCGGAGCCGTGGTGTGCATCACCCACGACCGATACTTTCTCGACAACGTGGCCCAGTGGATTCTGGAGCTCGACAGGGGCCACGGCATCCCCTGGGAGGGCAACTACTCGAGCTGGCTCGACCAGAAGCGCCAGCGGCTCGAGCTTGAGGAGAAGGCGGAGTCGAAGCGGCAGAGGACCCTCGCACGGGAGCTGGAGTGGATTCAGCAATCCCCGAGGGCGCGCCAGGCAAAGTCAAAAGCGCGTATCCAAGCGTACGAGGACCTCCTCAATGTGGAGCAGGAGAAGAAGATCGAAGAGCTCGAGATCTACATCCCGCCCGGAAAGAGGCTCGGAGAGGTGGTCATTGAGGCCAAGGACGTTGCGAAGAGCTTTGGCGGAAATCTCCTCTTTGAGAACTTGAGCTTTAGCCTTCCTCGTGGAGGCATCGTTGGAGTGATCGGGCCAAACGGCGCCGGCAAAACTACACTCTTCAAGCTCATCACAGGCCAGGAGAAGGCCGATGCAGGCTCCTTCAAGGTCGGCGAGACCGTAGCGTTGAGCTACGTGGACCAGAGCCGCGATCACCTCAGTGACAAGAAGAGCGTCTACGAGGAGATATCCGACGGGCTAGACCTCATAAAGCTTGGGGACAAGGAGGTGAACGCCCGCGCCTACGTCGCCAAGTTTAACTTTGCGGGCCCCGACCAGCAGAAAGCGGTCGGCGCTCTCTCCGGCGGCGAGCGGAACCGGGTGCACCTCGCCAAGATGCTGCGCTCTGGAGGAAACGTTATCCTGCTCGATGAGCCCACCAACGACCTGGACGTCAACACGCTGCGGGCTCTTGAGGAGGCCCTGGTGCAGTTCGGCGGCTGCGCCGTCGTCATTAGCCATGACCGGTGGTTCCTTGACCGTATCGCTACCCACATCCTCGCGTTTGAGGGTGAGAGCCGGGTGGTGTGGTTCGAGGGAAACTACCAAGATTACGAAGCCGACCGCAGGCGGAGGCTAGGAGCCGACGCAGAAACCCCGCACCGCATCAAGTACAAGAAGCTCACTCACTAACGCCCTCGGGCATTGGAGAAAAATGAGGATGGAACGCCCACGGCCGTTCTTGATGCCCAGCGCTTGCCCGTAACAATGGGTAATTGCAGTAACTTACGATGCGCTGCACGAACGGTCCTTGGGTTGACTCCTGCGTCATAACAGCTACAATCCCCCCGCCTTTACTTTCAGGCACTTACGTTTGCAGCTGAGGCTCTGACGGGCCGCCCTGTTTTCGTAACTAACCGTTCGTCTAGTTAGCTGAGTGTTACCATGTCTACTTATTCCGTCTTAACGTGGGCCACCCCCCTCTTCGGAGTGTTTGCGTTCGTGCTGGCGTACCGTATGTATGTTGGCCTCCAAGCCCTGCCGGCTGGCAACGCGCGCATGCAGGAGATTAGCGGCGCGATCCGAGATGGCGCGCTCGCCTACCTCAAGCAGCAGGCCCTCTACCTCTCTTGGTTTATCGGAATCGCCTGGTTGGCGATCCTCTACACCCTCAAGTGGGAAACATCAGTGTGCTTTCTGCTCGGCGCAGGCAGCTCGCTGCTCGCCGGGTTCCTCGGAATGAAGGCGGCCACGATGGCAAATGTCAGGACCGCCCAGGCGGCATCTGACAAGCAGCCTGGACAAGCGCTCATGGTTGCCTTCAACGGCGGCGCCGTCATGGGCCTCACCGTTGCCGCCCTGGGCCTGATCGGGGTGGGCGCGCTCTTCCTGTACTTCAACGCTCCCGAGCAGCACGAGCACATCATCGGGTTCGCAATGGGAGCCTCGTCGGTTGCCCTCTTTGCGCGTGTCGGCGGCGGCATTTACACCAAGGCTGCCGACGTCGGCTCTGACCTCGTAGGAAAGGTAGAGGCAGGAATCCCGGAAGATGACCCACGCAACCCAGGCGTTATCGCTGACAACGTTGGCGACAACGTCGGAGATGTGGCCGGCATGGGCGCAGACATCTTTGAGTCGTATGTCACATGCATCATCGGCTGTCTGGCGCTCGCAGCGACCATGGGCACAGAGGGCGTTGCCAAGCTTATGAGCAGCCCAGAAACCACATTCCAGGTTGGGCAGCAATGGCTCATGGCGACCCCGCTGATCCTCGGGCTTTTCGGGGCAGCAGGGTCGTTTGTCGCCATCAAGTGGATGGGATTCCTCAAGGATGGAGACCCTGCCAAGGCGCTCCGCTTCTCGGTGCTGATCGCCTCGGTTATCTTCGTTGCGATATCGGCAGCTTTCCTGCTCATCGCGCCGCTCGCATTCAGGCTCTGGATGCCGATCTTCTTCGGCACGGTGTGCGGCATCGGAATCGGGCTCGTAACGGAGTACTACACGTCATCAAAGCCGGTTTTTGAGATCGTCAACGCTGCCAAGACGGGCCCTGCAACGTGCGTCATAACGGGCATTGCTGTCGGGTTCCGCAGCGTTGCGCTTCCGCTCATCATCATCGTTGCGGCGGTTCTCATCTCAAACTACTTTGGCGGCGTCTACGGCGTTGCCCTGGCAGGCGTGGCGATGCTCTCGACGACCGGGATCATCATGACGGTCGATGCGTACGGCCCAATAGCCGACAACGCGGGCGGCATCTCCGAGATGTCCCACCTGGGCGCGGACACTCGGGCCATCACCGACAAGCTTGATGCGCTTGGAAACACCACTGCCGCCATCGGCAAGGGTTTCGCTATCGGGTCAGCCGGGCTCACCGCGCTTGCGGTTTTCGGCGCGTACACCCAAACCTTCACGGCGGCGAACAAGGCGATCGACCTCAGCATCACCAACCCGATGCTCATCATGGGCGTCTTCGTTGGCGCCATCCTTCCGGGGCTTGTTGTTGCCTTCACGATGCAGTCTGTGGGCAAGGCAGCCTCTCTGATCGTCACCGAGATCCGCCGCCAGTTCCGCGAGATATCGGGGCTCCTCGAGGGCAAAGAGGGCGCAAAGCCTGACGTCTCTCGCTGCGTTGAGATCTCGACCAAGGCAGCCCTGACCGAGATGCGCACGCCAGGGCTGATTGCGCTGATCACGCCCCTCATCGTTGGGTTTACGATGGGGCCTGCGGCGCTCGCTGGCCTCCTGCTTGGCACCACCGTGGTGGGCGTAGTTCTCGGCATATTCATGTCGAATACCGGCGGCGCATGGGACAACGCCAAGAAGTTTATCGAGCAGGGCCTCGTTGAGGGCGAGAAGAAGGGATCGGACGCCCACAAGGCAGCCGTTGTTGGCGACACGGTTGGCGACCCCTTTAAGGACACCTCAGGACCGGCGCTCAACATCTTGATTAAGATGGTGTCGATCCTGTCACTCCTGATAGCTCCGCTGCTCGCATAGCGCGCGTTGGGCCATCGGCTCGAACCAAACAAAAGGGGCGCCCGAATAGGCGCCCCTTTTTTTATGCCGCCATCCCGTTATTCGGAGTCGCACGCCTCAAAGATCGCCTCAAGCATCTTGCGAACGATGTGGTCCACCACGTCCTTCACCGAGACGATCCCTATAGGGACATCGTCTTGGTCAACGATAGGTACGTGCCGAAACCCTCCATGAGACATGAGGTTGAGGGCGAACGCTATTGAGGCCTCTGGGCGCTCCCTAACAGGATCTTTGGTCATATAGTCTGACACGACCGCCCCCGCCAGCGCGTCCACCTTCCCCATGACCTTCATAATGCAGTCCCGCTCGGTAAAGATGCCCGTCAGCTTTCCGTCGCCATCCACCACGAGCAGGCTGCCGACCCGGTGCTTCTGTAGGATTGCAAGGCATTCGGCCAGGGAGGCCGCTGGTGAGACCACAAGCGGCGTCTTTAGGCCAATAGAGCCGATGCTGTCGCTCAGGAGCGTCGGCGGTATGAGCTGGAGCCCGAGGGCTCCAGCCGTCTGTATGCTTGAGAATAGATCTTTCTTTTCCATGTCCTACTCCACCACAAAATCCACGTAATCCCCGTTCTTCCACTCTTTTCGATCGTCCGAAGGCCTAAAGCAAACCGGGCCCCTCACAGGGTCCTTGAACTCAACGACGGCCTCTCCAGTCTTGAAGACCGCTCCGGCCTTAATCTCCTCCCGCACGTTAATGCGTGCCTCGGTCTCGAGTGGCTTTCCCTCCCTCATTCTGCGCTCGATACCCCGTAGCCGCTCCAGCGACATCTGCACCTGGTCGTGCTTATCCAGCAGAGACGCCATCTTCTCCTTAAACTGGGCCCGCAACAGGGGCACCCGGTTTCGGTTCTTGAGGTAGGGGCCGATGTGGAGCTCAAGTGCAGCGGCAGCAGCTTCGTGCTTGCGGATATTGTCGTTAAGCTTGCGGTACTCCTTGGTGACCTCAAGTTCGTTGCGTATCTCGATGCTGGTCTTGACGCCCGCCTCATTGCCGATAACCTTCGCCTCAAAGCCCTTTACGCACCACGCAGAGCCACCGATGATCACCGCTCTCGGGGCGATGACGGCCGAGGAGGAGCACAGCAGGCAGTCCCGTGCCTCACGGGAAATGAAGATATTTCCGCCAACCTCAGTTGAGATCTTCTCAGCCACATCGACCGAGTAGTCCCCCTTCGCTGACACAAAGGACCCGTCTCCGCCGAAGTGAAATCCCTTGACTGTTATCGAAGACTCGCTGGTGAGCACATTTTCGCCCAGCACAGATCCCATCACCTCTATCGCTCCGCGCGCCTTGACGTTAAACCCCTTCTGGATATCGCCAACGATGCGCACGCTGCCAATAAAGTCGATGTGCCCCATGCCGTAGTCGAGGTTGCCGGCAACGTGCAGCACTTCCCGGATGCCGAACTTTCCCCCCTCGTCGTGCACGTATCCGTCAACCGCCGCAACGAGCGTTGTGTAGGCCTCCTGCGCATCATCCATGCGAGGCTCGATCGTCTTGTCAAAGCGGGGACTGAGCGCCCTGCCACCCTTGGTCGTTATTGCCTTGCCGAACACATCCATTCCGGGAGTGCCGTTCCCGGGCTTGTAAATGCGCGCAATCTCGCGCCCTTTCGGGACGTTCTCGAATAGCCCCAAGGTGAAGAAGTCCACGAATTCCCTGTCGGCATTCTCGCTCTTGCCAGGCGAGAAGCGCCGCACGAGCCACACAAGCTTTCCGTCCTTGCCGGGAACGGGAACCGTCCCCTTGGCAACCCGCCTCCCCTCGCACCCCTTCCCCTGCCGAAGCTCAGAGATTATGTCCCACACCACCATGCGATCAACGAGCTCTTTTGGCGCGACCTCGCATATCTCGTTGAGCAGATCCTCCTCGCGCGCCGTGTGGTGATCAGCCTGCGGCGTGATGCGAGCAAAGAGCTTCAGCCGGTCGTCTGATGCCGACAGCTCCACGATCATCGTGCTGGTCTCTTTCCGGTGGACTACCTTCATGAGCCTGGGGGCCTTGGCCCTCCTCCTCTATAGTCATGATCGGCATGCACCGGCCTAGCATTGAGGAGTTAGTGGCTTGCTGCGCTCCCGGTTCCTGCCGATAGAAGGCAACCATCTGGATCCTTGAGCCTTTTCTGGTTTGCTTAGGACAGCTGTCCAGTAAAACAACCCCTCGTGCCCTGCGGTGCCGCCTGGCGACTCTCCCGTAGCCGGGGTGCGGCCACCCAGGCAGCCGCACCCCAATCAGCCAGCCCTATGCCCACCTCTTCCCCGCGCCTCTCCCAAGCGCTGCATCATCAGCGCAAGAGCTGCTTGACGGCAGCGCCCAGGCACCAGTCTCGCGAGGTTTTCTTGGGCCCAGTCGCCGCATCGTATGCGCAGGCTGCCACTGATTCCACACACGCTCCTAACACAAGAATCCTTGTCTCGGGCGATCTGCGCGGGCAAGCTACGGAGATTCGCGTGACACCCCTTTTGATGGATGGCTGTGATGATCGCTCGGGACGCGCAAAGGCAAAGAGAGAAGCCGCAGCTTTCGGCCGGCCTTCCAAAAAAAGAGGCGCCCCACGACTCATTGTCGAGTGCGGTCCGGCAGGCGCTTTCAAGCCCGGACGCTTTTGTGATCAAGGCGAAGATGACGGAGATCACCGAATCGCCGCTAGCTGCATCCGAAGTGAAAGTTGCTGCCCTGCAGGAGGTGCTCGATGCGCGCCGCAACATTAACCTAGTTGCCATCGCAGGCCTCCACTGCCTCCGCATGGTGTCCCCTGATCACAGCAAAGAGCTTGCCCGCATTTTGCTGTCGGAGCCGCCGAGCGACGATCGGGAGATGGTGCATGGCAGCGCGATAGCCCACCTGGTTCCTGCCGAAGGTGTCGAGGCGCAAGATCTTGCGCTCGTCTCTGCTTGTATCGCTCACCCCTTTCCGGAGGTCCGCAGCACGTGCCAGCGGGCCCTGCGCGGCATGGAACTCAAGCCTCGCGGGGCTCTCTTGGCGGGATTAGTCGCGAGCCCCTCTGAGAAAACGAAAGAGCTGCGGCTCTTTTTGCAGGCGCTCTCCTCAAAGCCGGCTGCATTTGGGCCCTCCCGTGGATCCTCGCCGCAGGAAGTTATCTGGACAGCGGAGCGCAAAGGAGCCGCATCAGCGATCGCACGAGCCCGGGTAGCAAGGGAGCGGGAGTCTGCAAAGCCTCCCGAGGGGGTGGCCTCGCCCCCTTCGGCTTCAAAGTCGCCCAAGGCAGGGAGCCGGCCCCAGCCCGCTAAGCCCGCATCCACGCCGAAAGCTCCTATACGGGCGGAATCCCCAGAGCCCGTTCCTGCTCAGGCTCCAAGTCTGCCGCAAGAGCCGGCACTTGCGGTATTGCAGGCCCATCGCAGGGCAGCTCTTCACGGGCTACGGCTTGAGGCTTTGCAAGTCGGGGCGAACAATTCAGCGGCTTCTGCCCAGGAGGTAATGGCGCATATCGCGGAAATAGCCGTGGCATTCGGGGCGGCGTGCGCCGCAGACTCGATGGGACGGCTTGTCTACCTCCTGTCCGATCCGCACCTGCCCAATAAGCTGGAGCTCCAGTCCTTCTTTTGGGCCCTCATGGCTGAAGCGACCCGCCGTTAGCTCGCAGGCCGGCAGACCGGAGAGCCCGTGCCGCTTCCGCAATGTGCCGCAGCTTCAGTCCCGCCCTCTGCAAAGGAGGCCGCAACAGGGGCCCTCTCGGCGGCTTGCCTAGTGCAAGCAGATAGTTCTTGTTAGAGTCTGCCGGGACGGAGAGTCTCCTAATGAAAACGCGCCGACCGTATGCCTGAGCTGCCAGAGGTTGAATCAACGGTCCGCTACCTCAAGGAGCGGGTGGAGGGGCTCTCGATTGAGAGGGCTGTGATCCTGTGGCACCGAACGATTGCGCTCAACAGGGGCAAGAGCTTCTCGCAGCAAGTGGCTGGAGCGACCATTACGGAGGTCTTCCGCCGGGGAAAGCTCGTGGGAATGCGCCTCGCAGGGGCAAGTGACCAGTTTCTCTTCACGCATCTCCGCATGAGCGGTTCCCTTGATGTGCTACCCTCCTCTTTCGATGTGGCGCCGCACGATCGCGTGATTATCTTTCTCAGCAACGGAAAGAGCATCCGCTTCAATGACACGCGCAAGTTCGGCAGAATGTACCTCACCCCGTCACCCGACGAGGTCGTGCGGTCGCTCGGCGTCGAGCCGTTGAGCGCGGAATTCACCCCTGAGCTCCTTCAGCGCCTTCTCGCAGGCCGAAAGCGCGCTATCAAGCCGGCGCTGCTCGACCAGTCCCTCATCGCAGGGCTCGGAAATATCTATGTGGATGAGTCTCTCTGGCGCTCTGGCATCCATCCGCTCTCCCCGTGCAGCAGCCTGCCCGAAGACGCTTGGCGGTCGCTGCGGCGATCCATTCAGGAGATATTGTCGGAGGCGGTCTCCCTGCTCGGCACTGACTTCGGCGACGGCGTGGTTGACGGCGGCATGTACCGGCCTTCGGTGTATGGCCGCACGGGCGAGCGGTGTCCCCGATGCAGCGGCGAGATCTCGCGCATAGTTGTCGGGCAGCGGGGCACTCACCTCTGCCTGAGCTGCCAGCCCAAGCCACGAAAAGCGCGGCACCGTGTCAAGCTCACGAGAGGAGCAAAAGCGCCCTCTCAAAAGCGGCGGAAGCGGTGAGAAGCACCGGAAACAGCAGCATTGGAAAGACCTTGTAGGCCACCAGGATGCCAAAAATTGAGAAGAGCGGGCTCCGCACTGCCTCCAGAAACCTCAGGAACGTGCGCTCCGGCAGCACCAGGCCAAGTGCCGAGTAGCCATCGAGGGGCGGAACCGGGAGAAGGTTAAAGACGCCCAAGATAATGTTGAGCTGCAGAACGATGCCGAGAAAGAGGGCCAGCGCTGAGAGCAGCCCATCTCCCTCCACGCCAACACGCATCGCGCCGGCGTAGAAGAATATGCCCACCTTGACTCCGGCAATCATGATGCATGCCGCCGCCAGGGCGATTATGAAGTTAGTCACCGGCCCGGCGAGAGCCATGAGGGCCGCGCGCCTTGGGTAACGAATTTGCCAAAAGGGGTCGTACGGCGCGCTGCCCCACCCAAGCATCCCCTGCCCGTGGAACGCGAGGAAGGTGACGATCGGCATCACGAGCAGGCCAAGGGGCTCCCTCCTCAGGTGGGGCATAGGGTCGATCGTTACCTGCCCACCGGCGTATGCAGTGCGGTCACCGCCCCACTTGGCAACGAGAGCATGAGCAGCCTCGTGGCACACTGTGCTAAAGAGGAACGCCACGTACCACATCGGGGCGATTGCGAGGAGATCTGTCGGCATAGCAGGGACGTTGTATCACCTCCCGCGGCAGGGAGATAGGCACTCGGCTCCTAACTTCGAGCCCCGGAAATACCTGCCCACCGCCATTTGGACAGGCAGTTTTTTCCGGCACACTGGCTATCGTCTTGCCCGGTAAGCGCCTGTTGCGACGCGCACACGCCCAAGAATGACTCTTGCTCCCTTCTCTGCGTCTGCCGCGCCAAAGGAGGCCAAACGCGATGTCATCTGAGCAGGAACCGGAGAAGCGCTCCAAGTTGACGGACCAGATAGAGGTTGAGGTGGTAAGGCAGCCGCACGAGGCCCCCTCTTCGGGGCAAGCCCCAGCCAGCTACGAAGCAAACCCCCTCTTGGCGCTAGAGGAGCTCGTTGAGAGGCTGGAGAGCCTTGAGGATGGCCAGCCTGGCGGACCCCTTGGAAGCAATGCAGGCCCAATGCCCTCCATCTCCGACCTTGAGCGCCACTTGGAGGCGTTTCAGCGGCAGAGCGCCCTGCTCAAGCGGCTCCTGATGAAGCTCCACTAAAAGGGCAGCTACGACTGCTGTCCAGGGTCCTGCTGCTCAAGCATGAAGCGCCTGACCTCGTCTCGCGCTTCAGTGCTGTCAAGCTTGCCAATTATCTCCTCCGCAAACGTGGGCACCTCTCCCTGCATGAGGTGGTCAATCTTCTTCAGGAAGTCAGCTATTTTGCGGTTCGTAGCCCGATTCTGCGCCGCTTTCTCCGCAGCCCGTGTCTGCTCGTTCAGTTCCGGCGCCAAGAAGCTCTCGAACGCCTCCTTCGTGAGAGCCTCAAGGATCTGCCGCCGGCCAAGCTTGCGCCCGCGAAACTCAGTAAGCTCGATGGAATCACCAACAAGGTGGTCAAAGCCGTCGAGCAGTGCCTTGCCGAGCGACTTGTTCTCCTTGTCAGCCTGGTCGATCCTGCGCGAGCCAATCAGCGACGGCTTGTCCTGCAGAGCCGAAACGAGCGCTAGCTGGACAGCGCGGCGAATAGTCGCCACGAAGTCGACACTTGAGCCGTCAGCCGTAAGCTCCTGCTCGCGCTGCACAAGCAGGCTGATTTTGGCCAAGTGATCTAGCCCTGGAATAATGCGCTGCCGGTTTCCCACCTCTGAGACCATAACCTTCTCCCTGAACTGCAGAAAGAATGCCGACACTACCTCGGCTATCTCCTGCCCAAGTTCCGGATGGTTTCGCAGGTCAACGACTGTGCCATCGTCAGACGGCCCACAGAGGCGCTCTGGCTTGAACATCTCGCGTGTCGCGGCGCGTATTGAGTCCTCGTGAAGGTACTCATCGAGCATGTTCTCATCCAGGGCGCGCCGCAGCGATGCGCAGATCGCGTGCCTGTCACGATAGACCGTGCCCGGCGGGTTTGCTGAAAACACCATCGAGAACCCCGGCTTGGCAGTTATCGTGCGCCCATCGAGCTCCGGAAGCTGCATGTCGCTAGCGAGCTTTCCGTCCTTGCCTCGGAACTGCAGGAAGGCATTCTGGAAGGCAGGCGGCGCCATCGTGAGCTCCTCAATCACGAGCATCTCGCCATTGAGCATCGCCTTGACCACATGCCCGTGCTCCCACACAAAGCTCCCCTTTTGGACGGTTATGTTAAGGGCCGCAGCAGCCCTTGAGAACGCGTCATCATCCGTCGCGCTGCCGCCCTGCGCCCTGAGCGCCGCTCCTGCGTCTGACGCCAGAAATGCCTCGATGCGCTCAACCTGATCTCTCGTAAGGCCTGCCGGGCGCATCTTTCCGAACAGGTCGCCCGTCTCTGACTGCCCATGGCAGTAGTAGATCTTCAGGTGGGCATCCGGGCCCCGAGTGAGGCTGTGGAAGAGCTTTATGCCGAAGGTCTTTCCCAGCCCGGTTCCGCCTAGCAGGAGCGGCATCCTACCCGCGGCGTCACTTGAGGCGAGCCGAAAGAGCACATCCCTCGTCTCAGGGAGCGGCAGCACATCCTTGAGCACTGCCTTAGCATCCTCGTACGAGAGCACTGTAGGCACCACCACTGGCGAGTTGCCGAGGCCGCCCATCGGGAAGAATGCGAGCTTGTTCCTCCCATCAGGCGAGGCCATAAACCCGATGCCAAGCGGCAGGGCAAGCTGCGACTCCCGCTGGCTGGTGATTCTCTTCAGGCGCTCGCTCGGTGACTTGAGGTCCTGGAGCCTGTCGGCTCGCGCCAACTGAAGCAATTCGCCGACTGGCTGAGGGTTTTTTGATGTTTCGCTCATACAAGCTACCTCACTACATAATCAAATAGGCCTGGGTCAAAAAGCCCAAACTGGGCGGGAGTCATGACGTATACCGTTCCGCTGGCCCGGGAATACAGGAGGTTCCCGGCAAAGAGCTCCACCTGGTCGTGGGGAATCGTTGAGATGTCGAGACCGATGAGAAGCCCGGCCGAGCTGGCGTCCCTATCTTGCCCCTCGTCTGCAGGCGGCAGGGAGCCGAGCTCGTGCGCAGCGAGCGCCTCCACGATCTCTCCCAGCGAAGATACGCAGACTGTCGGAACGAGCTGCCGCAGGCGGGCTGCAGCCATGCTCATCCCCGAGTCCTCAACAACGAGCGCCAGCCGGCCAAGCTTTCCAAGCCCGCCACTTGCTGCGTCCGAAAAAAAAGTGCCGCTGTCACTATTTGCCAATGCTACTCCTCCCAGGATCCACCGAAAGACTCCTCAGCGATCCGCTTCATTTCCCTGCAAAACACGGTGAGGAAGTCCTGGTCGCCCTCTCCGGCCAGCTCAAGGTCCCCGAACGATCTCGCGTACAGCTGGGCTGCGTCAGCCGTGCCGTGGCCGAGCCCGAAGTGAATGACCGGCATTCCTGCCCTCTCAAGCCTCTCCACTGTTTTTCTGAGCTCATCTCCCTGCGACGATCCGGCGTCAGAGATCATGATGATGCCCATGTCCCGTGTGCCGGCTGTCTGAAGGCGCTCCTCTGCGAGCAACAGCGCATGAGAGTCGTTCGTGCTTCCGCCCGGAGCCGAGCAGGCCCGCATGAGGTCTTCCTGCACAGACTGGTCAGACAGGTCGTCACCAAATGAGATGAACTCCGACGGCCTCTCGTTGAAGGCGATGCAGCACGTCTGGATGTCAAGCTTCTGAAAGAGCTCGCGCGCAAAGATGACCGCGCAACGGGCGAGCACGTGCCTGTCGCTTGCTGACATTGAGCCTGATGTGTCGACAAGGATGGCCAGGGCTAGATCTGGCTTGCGCGGGCTAATGCGGCTCCGGTACAGCCTCTCTATGCCGAGTCCAGTCGCCTCAAACTGGACAACCTGGCGGGCATCCACGTGGCTGCCCTCTGGCAATCCGCGATCCCAGTCGTAGTGCGAGTGGGGATCAAACTTTCCGCACAGCTCGTTGTACGCGAGGTCGATCAAGGCAACAATCTTGCGGCGCTCGCAATGAAAATCCGAGAGGTTTGCATCAACCGTCTTGCGAATCTGGTCCCCAAGCCTCTTCTCCTCCCTGGCCCGTGCCTCAGCGGCTTCAGCCGTGCGCTCGCCAGACGTCTCTTTTTTTGTCGCCTCCACACTGCTAGGCGCATCCTCAGCGCCTAGCAGCCCCTTCAGGGCGCGCCGGATTGCGTCCTCGAGGCCAGACAGCCGCTCGCGTGCCTGCCGTCTCGCCTCAGCCGAGAGCCCCTTGCCCGGCACCGGCGAGCTTCCCGCATCAGCTCCGTCTCCGGTGCCGCTATCCCGCCCCTCGCCCTGCTCCTGGCCATTCTGTCCCGGACTGCCGCTGCTTTCTCCCTTCTGCCTCTGCTGCTCCTGCGCCATCGCCTGGGAGATCGCCTTGGCGAGCTGCTCAATGTCCTTTTCAAAAAGCTTTTCGAGGTCCGGGTACACAGAGTTGTTGAAGATGGCAAATCTGGCGCCCGCAAAATCAAGCAGCTCCTGTCCGGTTGCGCCGGGGGGAGCAACCTTTGATGCTGCGTGGCGGGCCTCCAGATAGTTGCGCTGGAAGAAATTGCGCAGGTCGGGGTCGTCTGACGTGCCGCCTAGAAAAGGCTCGGCGAGGCATTCCTGGGGCGAAGCCCCGAAGCCCTTGCTGTGCCGGAGGGCGACCCAGTCCTGCAAGAGCCCGCCGAGAGCGACCGCAAACCGCGGCACGAACCCGAGCGTCCCGACAATACGGTCTATCTCAGGGTGCACTATCGGCATGGCCGGATCGCTGGGGAGCCTGTTCGTGTAGAGCGAAAGGATGTCGCCTTCCAGGGCGGGGAAGTCGCGGACGATAGAGTCGTTGACGGCGAAGTCCTCAATCAAGTTTCGGCCCGAGAGGGTGCCCACCTTGCGCGCAAAATCCTCCGCCTGCTGCCTGTTGTAGCCCATCTGCGAGAGGGATGGAGTGATGAGGATGTGCCGCCCCTCGTGTGCCGCAACGCCGCGCTGCTCTGCCCGAGTTCCGCAATGTTTGGGATCGAGCGTTATCTCGCGCCTCTCGGTGTTGGCAAACGAGCCGCCGCCGGGCTCGCCGATAGAGAACTTGATTCCGTGATCGCCAGCGGTGCGCTCTGCGAGAAAGGAGAGCTCGTGATCCTGGTTGATGCCAGCCGCGGCGGGAGAGCTCCCTGGTTGCTGCGGGCCTTGCGGCTCCTGTGCTGGTCCAACGCTCATATCTCTTCTGTGCCTACTTCAGGTACCTGAAATGCCGCCAAAAATGCGCTCTCTAGCCCATGCCCGCCGCGTTCGCGAAGGGCCCCGAGTCACGGCAGAGAGGGCAAAAAATCTAGTGCCAAGAATGAACAAGCTACAGTCCTTATTCAAGCAATCCGGCACGATACGGAGCTACTCGTACCGACGGATTCGCCCAGCTACAGCCTGCTCAAAGGGCCCCTGCGGCAAAAAAACGATGCCCGCAATAGTACTTGGCCGATACTTGGCAGCTCGCCTGACGTGAAAGGAGAATAGAAGGAGGAACGGCCCACAAAATCGCCACGAAATGCGTGGCTCCCCGGGAGGGAATCGAACCCCCGACACGGTGGTTAACAGCCACCTGCTCTACCGACTGAGCTACCGGGGAACAGTAGCTG
>JAFMJG010000184.1 GCA_017853605.1 bacterium | reverse complement strand
TGCTCATCGCATAGAAGCCACCGTCGTCCCGCCGCAGGAGAATCTTCAGATCAGAGAAGAAGAGCTCCTTTGACTGCGCCAGCTCCCTCACGAGCCCAAGGTTTAGGAACCCGGCTGGACGGCGTTGCGGCCCCCAAAAACATGCCGAAACACCGGCACAGAGCGCGCCCGCCACAAGCACACCAAAAACAAGCTCACGGAAGGATCGGCGAGGGCGCACAGCCGCTACGGCACCTATTGCAGCCAAGGCAGCTCGCTCTCCAGGTTTTTGATGATATCCCTCAAGCCCACGCCCTCAGGGGCGATGACCACGCCGCCATCGACTTGGCGCGCAAGCTTCCCGAAGAGCTTCTCTTGATCCTGCTCCGAGTGCGCTCCTTTAACCTTCTTGACTGAGTCCGCGCCGAGCAGGTCGAGATCCTCCTCAAGGATGTCGCGCTCATGGGAGAGGATCACAAGGCGGTGGCCCTTGATGCACACCGAGGCCGGCTTTTTGCCGATGTACGGGACGAAGAAGTTATCCATACCTACTCCTCCAAGCTAACCACCACTAGCCAAAAATTCAACTAGTTCCCTGTTTTGTCGGGCATTCTTTTGGCCTTTAGCACCTGGAGCGAACTCCGCAGTCGTTTTAGGTTCAGTTACACCTTTTTTTGCGCCGAATGGGCCCTGTATACACGACCCGGAAGCGGGGTGCCAATAATGAATTCCGCCAGGCGAGCCGCCTCAAGCAGAAGGTCAAGCTGGACACCGGTCTCTATTCCAATCTGGTGACAGAGGTACACAACATCCTCTGTGGCGACGTTGCCCGCAGCACCTGGCGTAAACGGGCAACCGCCCAGCCCGCCAATGGAGGCCTCAAAAATGGACACCCCCTCGAGGAGCCCTGCATACACGTTGGCTATACCCAACCCAAAGGTGTCATGAAGATGCAGAGACACCGGTATGCCGAGCGGCCTCAAGGCAGCAACGAGCCGGCGCACCGATTCCGGATTCGCCATGCCAACCGTGTCAGCAAGACAGATCTCGTGCAGGCGCTCGCCGGCAGCTTGGCAAGCGGCGAGGAACCTCTCAATCAGGCTAATGACTGTGGCAGGGCTTACGGCCCCCTCAAACGCGCATCCGAACGAGTTCGAGACCATGAGGCCATGAATGCCCTTCCCATGCTGCCGGAAGAGCTTGGACCACCCAGATACGGCCGCCACGGTTTGGTCGACCGAGGAATTGCTGTTGTGCCGAAGAAACGTGCCGCTGGGTGACGTGTAAAGCCAGCCTGCATTGGCCAGCCTTCCGGTTTTCTCGCCCCGCTCAAATCCCCTCTCATTAAGATAGAGGCCAGTAAACTCAAGTCCCGCTGCCTGGGGCAGCTGCTGCACCAGCTGCTCTGCGTCAGCCATTTGCGGAACTTTGTCGCCCCGCACAAAGGACACAACTTCAATAGAGCGAAGCGAAGCGCGCACAAGCGCGTTAATCAGCTCTAGCCGCTGCCGGATTGGGTACGCCTTCGGCAGGATCTGAAATCCCTCGCGCGGGCCAACTTCACGGATGAGGACGCGGCTTGGCAATGACGATGGTTCCATGTGCAAGTAACTCCGTTGGCAGCACGTATGCCTCGCCTCCGCAGGCACCCAAGCGCCACGGAGAGATGCCGATGGGCCATTACCCTGCTACGGCACGTAGTCCTTCACAAAAGACCGGCAGGGAAATCCTCCAGGATCCGACTGGCATTTTTGCTTCTGCTCGAGACAGTACCGCTCCTCACCCTCCTCGACGAGCCCCCTAAATCGCCCTTGGGATCGGCCTGACGCCGTAACGTCCGCAGAGCTGAGGCACCGCATGACGGCTTTCTTGATGGTCTTGTCGTCCGGGGCCTGTGGCTGCGGAGTTGCCTCATCAACGGCGGGCGGCGGGCTTGGCTGTTCCGCTTCCGCACCCATCGCAGCCACAAACAGGCAGGCCACTGCTACTATGACGCCTTTGGTGCAGGTTGCGTGTAGGGCCATTATTGCCTCGACTCTTTTCTGGGGCGCCTTTCGCGAGCGGCGCACAATACCCTAGCCTTCTTCCCTCAAACCACGAGATGACGCAACCCACCACAATACGCCGGAGAGCGCCATGGCGAGAGTGGCTACCTGCAGCCCCAACGCAAGGGCCTGCGCCGGCGAGCCCGCGCAGGGACCCGCCTCCAGCCAATCGGCGACAGCGCCGATAATGACTGGCCCAATAGCGCTGCCAAAAAGCTGGATCATGAAGATGGTGATGCCCTGTGTCAGTGCCTCCATCCCCTGGGGCGCCCTCGCCACTATCACGGAATTGAGGGGAGCAACGCCAGCAAAGAGGGCAATTTGTGCCACGAAACAGAGCGAAAAGAAGAGCCACGGCGAGCTTGCGAGGAATGCGGCACACAGGAACGGCGATCCTGCCAACGTGGTGGCCGCCACGAAAATCAGCAGCCCCTGAACGGTGTCCGTCAGGCGCGCAGCAAAGGATGACGCGAGCAGCCCCCCTCCTAGCGCCCCCACAAACCCGGTAAACGCCAAAATGAAGCCGAAGTAGGTTGCGGCGGTGCTCTCATCCATTCCGAGGCCTGTGCCATGCCTAACCACGAACATAGCGATGCCATTCATGGCAAAAGTGTTGAGCACGTAGCCCCAGATAACGAGGGTGAGGTCCCTCCGGCTGAAGATCGCAGCGAGCCCCCCAAGGAAGCCCTTGGCCACCCTTTCGCGCCGCTGCTCCACTGGCCGCTCTGGCGCCACCGCAAAGAAGCCGAGCGAAAGCAGGATGCCCGGGATAGCCGCAATCAGAAATACCGACCGCCACCCCCACTGCACAGCGATCTCGCCACCGGCGATAAAACCGAGGGCCGATCCCACCGGTATGGCGACGTAGAAGAGCGACAGGGCCCGATTAAGCTTGAGCGTGTCCGGAATCCTGCCCTTGAGGTAACCGGGAACAATGGCCCCGAAGCTGGCTTCTCCGATCCCCACCAGGGCTCGTGCAGCAACGAAAGCGAGAAAGCTGGAGCTCCATCCCGTCAGGGCCGTGCAAAGGCTCCAGGCAAGAAGCCCCAGAGCCATGAGGATCCGCCTGTCCTTGCGGTCCCCCAGGTAGCCAAAGATGGGCGAAAAAATAAAGTAGCCAAACACAAAGGCAGACCCAAGTGTAGCGGACTGGCTGTTGGTGAGCCCGAAGTCAAGCTTAAGCATCGGCTCAACGGAGTGGACGATGTAACGATCGAAAAAGTTAAGAAGATTGACCGCTGTCAGGAAGAGTATGAGAGCCCAGGGCATAGCCCCTGCACTATCGCACAGACCGAACCCGATCGGCTGCAGGAAAACTTGCCGTTCAGCCCCGGGACAGCCGCCTACCGGGCAAGCTTCTCAGATGCTGCCGTGAGGAGCTTGCCCTGTGCTGGCGCCCGCTGCTGCACGGCCTGCACGAGCTGCCTGGCTTGCTCCCTCTCCTCAGGGCTCTGCGCCACCGAGGCGAGGGCATCAACGGCACGCGCGCCCACAAACTCGCCCCTTTCAGCAAGCTGCACCAGGACTCTGCGCGCCTCTTGAACCTGCGCCTCAGAATCGACAAGTGCTTTCGCCAGGGCCAATGCGGCCAGCTCAGCCACTGCACGCTCGGGTGATGCCGGTGTCGAAACGAGCTCCCAGTTGTTGGACACCAAAGCTGCCCGGGTCCCCTCAAAGTCCCCGCGCTGAGCCGCAATCAGCCCCCTGTACAGCCCAGCCAGGACACTGAAGGGCTGCGGCGAGTCGAGCCCCGCCAGCATCAGCCCAAGCTTTGCCTCCAGGCGAGCCACCTCTTCCGCTTCCTTCTTGGCCTTCGCGGCAGCGTCCGCGCGGGCCTGGTCATCTCCAGCGGCCTTCTCTTGTTCCTGCAGGGCGCGAAGAGCTTCGCTCTTCTCCACGAGCGCAGCGTAGCTGTCCTGAACTTCCCTAAGGATCTTTGTCGCATCGGCCCGCTTCTGCAGCGCCGTCGCGGTGACCCGAGAATACCCGATAAGCCCGAGGCCACCCGCCACGAGAAGAGAAAGGAGCACCCTCCAGTTCTTGGACAT
>JAFMJG010000183.1 GCA_017853605.1 bacterium | reverse complement strand
GGAACGGGATGAGTCGGTTTTTCTTAAGCCTCCCTCTTGGGAGTGCGAATTTTGTCTCGAAGCGTTGTCGCAAGATGCCGCTGAGCTTCCTGAAAACGTGGCCGCAATCGAGGTGGTTCGCGCATCGCGCCACCTTGCAGTGGGGCGGTGGGTATCGTGGCGGGATGGGCAACTCGTCCCTCACGGCGAGCCCTTTCTCTTGCGGCGACTTTCGCAGCAGACGCCCTGCGCCCTTCAGTTTGAGGGGATTTCGTGGGGCGTTGTGGGTCTCGGCGAGGAGAACGATCAGTATCAGCAGGAGATGGCTGTCGCCACTAGGCTGCGGGCCCAACTCAGGCTGGCTGATCTCTCCCGCGCGGATGATGAGTGGGCTGCCTCTCAGTGGAGAGCGCGCTGCAGTGCGACTATCTCCTCGCCAGGCCTCACATGGGCTCTGGTTGCGCCGCTCGTGCTTGTGGTTTTTACGGGCCTCCTGGCGTGGCTTTTTGGCTTCGCCCGCTGAGGCCTTCCGAAGGTAAACGCGCCTATTCGCGGTCTCCAATTTGAGTCTGGACAATAGGGTCCGACTCCTTTCCTCTCTTACCCCCCCCCCGCCTGCCAAAACATAGTGCTACCAGTCAAAACTTAGAAGTCTGCTCCGAAACCTGCCCAGCCCGCTGCTTGGTCCGCTGCGTGTAGCCAGAGCTCATCACCAACATCCCAATATCGCTGCACATTCGGCCGATAATCGCCCACCGTACCCGCGGCCCCCACCACGAACTCTCAGAGAGTTCGTGGTCGCGCTGGTGTTGTTGGTCTCGCTGTCTGACTGCAGGGTCGTCCTCAGGGCGGCGGCGGCGGCGGAATTTGCATCGAAATGAGGTGAGCGCTATCGAAGATTTTTCCAGCAACGCCGTTATGTTAAGGGCACCCGCCGCTGCAAGACACCGCAGCGCCGTTTTGCTATAAACCCCGAACTTTTTCCGAGACAACACCTAGCCGGCACTGCCCCCGTATGATCACTCCCCCGATAAACGGCGCACAGCACTCTATCAGGCGCCTCGCCCTGGCAACGTGGGACTCAACTGCTGGCGAGCGGCTCCGTTTTTTTTCTTTTCTCGCTCTCTTTGTGCTCGCGTACGGAATCGACCTCGCTGTCCCTTGGGCGCTTGGCGAAATCCTGCAGATCTTTGTGAAGGACGGCTTCTCTCCCGAAGCGTTCGCCACAGCCGTCAGAGCGATTGGGATCTTCGTCGGCCTCAAGATGGCGTACGCGCTCTCTCACCACACGGCGAGCTACCTCAAGGGCCTGACGGCCTACACCTGCCGCTTCAGGAAGCTGGAGGAGGTGTTCACCGCGCTCATCAGCTTCCCCCTAAAGTGGCACGTGTACCACCACACTGGCGAAAACCAGAGCCGGCTCAACCGCTCTGTCGGCGCTGTCGAGTCGGTCATATCCAACTACACGTGGCAGATCATCGACGGGGTGATGAAGTTCGTCGTCGTGGCGATGCTCATTTTTGTGCTCGACTTCGAAGTCGCGCTGACGGTGATCGGCATGGGGCTCATAACCATCACCCTCATGCTCCTCTTCAACAACCGCCTCACGAAGAACATCCGGAAAAACAACCGCTTTAACGATCGGCTCAACCGAACCACTGTTGACTACCTCTCTAACATCATCACGGTCAAAACCCTGCACCTTGAGAAGCCCGCAGTCAGCTACCTGCACGACCAGCGAGATGAGGGCTTCCGGCTGAGCCGCAAGATCTGGAAGTACCAGGAGCTCAAGTGGGGCACTATCGCCGTTGGGTACAGCCTCGTCATGGGGCTCTCCCTCCTCATTTATCTGCACAACCAGCGGGCGATGGGCGCGGCATTTGACATCGCCAGGGCGTACGTGCTCCTCAACTACCTCGACCGCATATGGTCCGCCATCGGCGCATTCACCGGCTACTACGGCGGGATAATCGAGGCGGCTATCGCGTATGACGACGCCTCCTCGGTCATCAGCGAGTCAGGCAAGCTGCCCGAAAGGGAGCGCCGCACGAACATTCCGCGTGACTGGTCGTCAGCGATGCTGCGCGACGTTTCGTTCTCATACAGCGGCGACACGCTCAACCTTAAGGGCATCTCGCTTGAGCTGCGCCGCGGCGAGAAAGTTGCGCTCGTTGGCCCAAGCGGCGGCGGCAAGTCTACGCTGCTCAAAGTTATGGCAGGGATGCTGCCGGTCCAGGAAGGGCGCCTGGCCCTGCCTGACGGGCGCGAGTTCTCGCTCGACGACCTTGCGGCTGCCAGCGTGCTCGTGCCCCAGGAGCCCGAGATATTTTCCGAGACCCTGCGCTTCAACCTGAGCTTTGGCGAGGCGTTTGAGATCCAGCAGCTGCAGAAATCCCTGGAGATCTGCCGCATCAGCCACCTGCTGCAGAAGCTCCCCAACAGCTGGGACAGCACGCTCGAGGAGGCCGGGCTCAACATCTCCGTCGGCGAGCGGCAGAGGCTCGCGCTCGCCCGAGGAATCCTGCGAGTGCCGGGTAAAGACCTCCTGCTTCTCGACGAGCCCACCTCAAGCCTCGATCCCCTGACTGAAAAGCAGATCTTTGCCGGCATCCTGCATGAGTTCAGATCCCTCACCGTCATCATGGCCTGCCACCGCCTGGCGCTGGTGCCGCTGTTTGACAAGGTAATCTACGTCCGCGACGGCCGAGTGGAGGAGGTTGGGACGTTTCCTGAGCTGCGTGCGGCGGGCAGGGGATTTTCGGCCGCTTGGGCAGATTACGAGCGGACGGTAGTCAGTGGAGAGAGCGCTCAAGCCTGATGCAAGACCTCATGGCGGTTTTCCTCATTGCGCCCCTGCTCGCCTGCCGCTCACCCGGCGGGCATGACGGCCTGCGGCCTGTTTCGGGAGGCGCACGCCCATGGCGCACATAGACCGGAACGTCATCCGCCGCTTCATCTCCCTCGCCAGCCCTTTCTTTCGGTCGGAGGTCCGCTGGAAGGCGCTCGGCCTCGTCGCGCTGATCCTTGGCCTGTCGCTCACCATTAACGGCGTTGGGGTGGTCATGAGCTACATCGGCCGTGACTTCATGACGGCGCTCCAAACCCGGAACGCAGACCTTTTCTACTGGAAGCTGGCCCAGTACATCGCCGCATTTGTGGTGGCAACGCCGATCGTCGTCTTTTATTCTTACACCGAGCAGCGCTTGAGCCTCCTGTGGCGGCGTTGGCTCAGCCACAGGATCCTGGCGCGCTACTTTTCTGAGCGCGCCTACTATCGCCTCAACCTCCGGGGCGACATCGACAACCCTGACCAGCGAATTGAGGAGGACGTGCGCTCATTCTGCACGCAGAGCCTCACCTTCTGCCTCATCTTGTTCAACTCTTCAGTCCAGCTGTTTCTCTACGTGTACGTGCTGTGGTCAATTTCATGGCTCCTGTTCGTCGCTGCGGCCTGCTACTCGCTGGTTGGCTCCTTTGTGACTTACTTCCTCGGCCGGCCCCTGATCGGGCTTAACTTCGCCCAGCTGAAGAAGGAGGCCGACTACCGCTACAAGCTCATCAACGTGCGTGACAGCGCCGAGTCCATCGCCTTCTACGGAAGGGAGTCCCGAGAGTTTGTCAGGACGAGGCAACGCCTGAAGGCCGCACTGAACAACCTCCTGCTCGTCATCAACTGGAACCGAAACCTCCAGTTCTTCACCACAGGCTACAACTATGTCCTCACTATCTTGCCCACCGTGCTCGTCGCGCCCCTCTTCTTCACCGGGCAGATCGAGTTCGGGGCCGTAATCCAGGCCGGGGCGGCGTTCGGCTTTGTGATCAACGCGCTCTCCATCGTCGTCAACCACTTTGGCAACCTGAGCATCTTCGCGGCGGTGATCAACCGTCTCGGCACGTTCTCGGAGGCGCTCGACAGGGCGAGCGCGCCCCTTACGCCTGGGGAGCGCATCAAGGTCACAACGGGCGCAGACCTTGAGTTTCGCTCGGTAACGATCTGGACGCCACGGCGCGAGCAGGCGCTTGTGACGGGCCTCTCGTTCCAGTTCAGCGAGCAGTCACTGCTCCTGTCTGGGCCTAGCGGAAGCGGAAAAAGCTCCATCCTCAGGGTGATTG
>JAFMJG010000060.1 GCA_017853605.1 bacterium | reverse complement strand
TGGATAGAGCACCCGCCTTCTAAGTGGGTGGTCAGAGGTTCGAATCCTCTCGGGTGCGTTTTTACTTGTTGCAAGCTTCGTATGGGCGAACTTAATCCCTACCTTGGCATCCTTCTGCTCGGCCTTGCGGCGGGGGGCTTTCTCGTAACCATGGTTCTCCTGGCGATCTTCCTGGGCCCCAAAAACCCGACGAAGACGAAGCAGATGCCGTGGGAGTGCGGCGGCATACCGGTTGGCTCGGTTCGTGAGCAGCGGTTCAGCGTGCGCTTCTACCTCGTGGCGATGCTCTTCATCCTTTTCGACATCGAAGTCATCTTCATGTACCCGTGGGCGGTGGTGCTTGAGCAGATGGGCGCGGCTGCCCTGTGGTCGATGTTCTCGTTCATGGCGGTGCTCGTGGTTGGCCTCGTATACGTTTGGCAGAAGGGCGTCCTCAACTGGAACGAGTAGGCGAGGCATTCGGGCCCTCCATCTCGTTCCGCAAACAGAAGGAGCACGCGTGCCGCACTTGGCAAGCATAGGATGGGCAGCGTACGGCGCAGCGGCGGCGTTTCTCGCGGCCTGCCACCTCAACCATCCGCGCCACTATTTTCAGGATCTGCTCTGTTCCGCCTCGCTCTACTGGATTCCATTAATTGTGCTTGGGACCATTCTGTCGGTGCGCCGGTGCTTTCGAGCCCGCCGGTGCTCGGCGCCGATGGCGCTTGTCCTGATGGTGCAGGGATACCTGATATTTCGGGTTGGCGAGCTTGCCGCGCCATACCTCTATTTTCCCAAGGCGCGAGAGCAGAGAGAGGCGCAGGGAAGCCCGCTGTCAGTGCTGTTCTCCCACACTGACTTTGCCCCGGATGGGCTGCCACAGCTTGCAAAGGAGGCGGCTGCCAGGAGGCCAGACCTGGTTGTGCTGTTCGGAGAGCAGCCGCAGCTCTCCGTTGCGCTCGAGGCGCTGGGGCCCTTTTCCTCGGTTGTGCGCACGCCCGAGGAGCTGCCGGACGGAATACTGGTGCTGTCACGGCTGACGGTTGAGTCCTCGCGCAACGAGATGGGGGTGGATAGCCTGCCCGCCCTCTCTATGCGGATGCGGGCCCCGGGGGGAGAGCCCATCCTCTTGGGCGCGCTCAGCCTCGTTCCCCCCTCATCCCAGGACGCATTTTTTAGGAACAAGGTCACGTCGAGGCGAATTGCGACCCTCATGCGCTACTCAGAGGAGCCTAGGCTCGCCATAGGGAGCTTTCAGTCCGCCCCTTTCTCGCCACTAGTGTCGATGTACGTGCGGCAGGTGCGGCTCTGGTCAGTCATGTTTGATAGGGGCCTCTTTCGCACATTTGACGTGAGCGACCCGCTTGTTCGCCTGACGCTCGACCACGCGTTTGTTTCTCGTGACCTCCAGGTCACGAGCCTAGAGATGCTTGAGGGCATCTCGAGGCGCCGCCGGGGAATGGCGTTTGGCCTCGTGATGAGGGCCCGGCAGCCGGCCGCTTAGCGCTTGGCCACTGCGCTCGACATCTTGAAAACTGAGACGTTCGTCTTCTTGTTGCTGCGGTATTCGCGCGCTGACGGGGGAGCAGCTGCTGCTGTTGGGCTTGTGCTGAGCGGCTGCTGGTCGACGTTTGCCGAGGGCCGGGAGATGATGGGATCTGCTGGCCCAGAGAGGCCAATCGCTGCAGCAACGAGCGCGCCCAGGCGCTCCACGTAGAGCGCGTCGTCGTCGGTGAGCGACGCGTCGGTGACGATTCGGAAGTGCTCGCGGCCATCCTTTACCTGTGTGTCCCAGTAAAAGAGGGTGCCCCGGCGAGTGGCGTGCGGAATGTCGTCGAGCGCCACGCCATGCTGCTCAAGAAGCTCCAGGCGCCGCTTCTCTGTGATTCCCTGAAGAGACTTCTCGACCTCGCCCGTTGGCATGCCAGAGGCGAGCAGCGCTCGGCGCAAGGCGATCGTTGCCGCATTTCGAAAGCAGTAACGCCGCTGCCAGAAGAGGTACTCAACAACCCGTTCTGCACTGGGCAGCTCTGCCAGCCGGCCGTCAAAGAGGAGCTCCAGGCCAGAGAGCTTTACGAAGTGAGATGCAGCAGCGGACGCCACCGAGGAGAGCAGCTTGCTGCGCCGCATGGGGTTCATGTTTTCGGTAGGGTCGAAGAGCAGAGAGATCTCGTCGCCATGCGCGTAGGCCAGAACTACACGGAACGAGGAGGTCATCAGCCTGCGGGCCGTTTCGGCAAAGAGCTTGGTGATGTCAGGCCCGGTAGGGTAATGATCGCCGACTTTGCTCCAGTCACCAAGACGGTGCGCGTCTATGCGCAGCATGAGCAGGGTATCGGGCAGGATGAAGCCGTCGTTGTAGCCCTCAAAGCGCTCACACGACCGCTGCAGCTCGCCTATGCCCTTGTTTGAGAGATTCGTGTTGTCCATAGCTCTTCCCGGTAGTTATGGGGCAAAACGGGCGAGCCGTGCGATCTTTGGGGTTCTCCTGGCCTGTTTCGATCGTGGCCCGGCGCGCCCTGCAGGCGTTGTAGAGGGGCAAAAGCGTAAGGTATCCGGTTGCATAGGCATAGCGTGGCACGCGAACTGGCAGCGGGTAGGGTGATCCGGGGTGAGGGGGCGAGCTGTAACCTGCAACGGGCGCATGATTAGAACGATGATTTGTTTGCGCCCCGAGACATCACCCGGATGCGCATGGATATCAATAACTTGAGCAAGGGCCGTGATTGTCCGATAACCAAATGGGGATGGTTACACTCTACGACACCATAGCTGGCTGGGGCGGGCTAGGGCAGATAACGATGCTGCTCGCGTTTCTGCTGCCGTTCTCCTTCTACGGGTACCGGGCGCACTTCTGGTATTCGGCCGACAAGATCCGCTTTCTCGATTTCGTGCTGCAGTCGGTGTGTGGGGCGGCCTGCGCGCTGATGCTTCTCTATTCTTACGGTGCCGCCGTTTCAAGAGACGGTGAGCAGCTGAGGTGGGCGCTGCTGCACATAGCGCCCCTCGTCCTGGCGTTCCTCGCTGTGGCGCGCAGCCGTGGTGCGGGAGATCTCGGGGGAAGCGAGGCTGGAGGGAGGGAGAGCCGCTCTTCAGATGACACGGGCTTCGATCCGCGCGCCCGAAATGAGGATGTAGAGGAGGTTCGCTGGGAGGACCTCATCGTGCCCCAGGGCACCAAGGACGAGCTCCTCTCAGTGATCTCCCTCCTCAAAAATCCTGAGAACGCGAAGCAGTACGGAATAGCTCTCCCGAAGGGAATCCTCTTCAACGGCCCGCCCGGCACCGGCAAGACCACGATTGCAAAAGCCGTGGCGACCCAGGCTGGGCTCAACTTCTTTGTGCTGCGCGCCAACGAGATCGTGTCGAAGTGGGTGGGAGACTCTGAGAAAAACCTGACGAAGCTCTTCGAGGCGGCGACTCGAAACGCTCCAGCTGTCATCTTCATCGACGAGATCGACTCCCTTGGCAAGAAGAGGTCGGGAGCCGACGCGGCACCGGGCGACAACCTCCTCAACCACCTTCTGCAGCTCATTGATGGCGTCATCAAGGCTGACGGAGTGTACGTAATCGCGGCGACAAACCGCGCTGATCTGGTCGACGAGGCGCTGCGCCGGGCAGGAAGGCTCAACCGTGTCATTGAGATTCCGCTCCCGGATCTTGTGTCCCGCCGCAAGCTGCTGGGCGTGTACTCCCGCAAGCTCAAGCTTTCCGGGGATGTCGACCTGGACGTTCTTGCGCGAGTGACGGAGGGCAACTCAGGGGCTGACATTAAGGCGATCTGCAACCAGGCCGGGCTGATCGCCTACCAGCGGGAGCAGTCCGTGCCCGAGCGCCAGCGAACGCACACCGTGTCGTCAAAGGACGTGGAGGCGGCGCTTGAAATGTTTGCGGTAGACGAAGACAAGGCCGAGGAGATTGAAAGGGATTCCAAGCCCCGGCAGGCCAACGCCGAGATAGAGAAGCTCACGTGGGACGATATCGTGGTTGACGCGGGCCTGCGGGCTGAGCTTCAGGGCGTCGTGGAGCTTCTCAAGGACCCGGCAACGGCCAAGCGCTACGGCATCACCGTTCCGAAAGGGATCCTGCTTAACGGGCCGCCAGGAACGGGCAAGACAACGATCGCCAAGGTTATCGCCAATGAGGCTGGCCTCGCATTCTTCGTGCTGCGGGCGGATGATATCGTCTCAAAGTGGGTCGGGGAGTCCGAGAAGAACCTTACCAAGCTCTTTAAGGCCGCCGCGCAGGCCGCCCCATCGGTCATCTTCATCGACGAGGTTGACTCGATCGCCAAGAACCGGGCGGACGGCAATGCGCAGCACGCGGACAACCTGCTCAACCACCTCCTTCAGCTTATTGACGGCATCATTCAGCGCGAGGGCGTATACGTGATCGCCGCCACAAATCGCGCGGATCTCGTTGACCCAGCGCTAAAGCGGGGCGGACGGCTCAACAAGACCATTGAGGTGCCGCTGCCAAACTCCGAGGCCCGCCACAAGCTCTTTGAGCTCTACCTGAGCAGGCTTCCGATCGAGGGAGTGGTGAACGTAGAGGCGCTAGCGCGCGCCACAGAGGGGCGGTGTGCTGCCGATATCCGGGAGATCTGCAACCAAGCTGGGCTTAATGCGTTCAAGCGCGAGTCAGCCCGCGGAAGCCGCGATTACTCTGTGACACCGGACGATTTAGGAGATGCCCTTCAGGAGTGGACCCGTGTCCACGCGTCAGGGCGCTAGCTTGGGCTACCAGCCCGCTCCCCAGCCGCCCCATACTCCGACGGAGGCGTTGCCCTGGCGCCTAAGCGCCCGCGCGTTGTAGTTCATGGACCGGGCGAAAGCCTGGTTTGCCATGTGTGAGCGCGAGAGGTTTGAGATAACTATGTGGCGAAGCATCGAGCGCTGCTCCTGCTTGGTGAAGAGCCCGTCGAACACGGACTGGTTCGGCCGCCCGTAGTTGTAAGCCGGGATAACGACCTGGTTTGAGGGGCCGAAGCTCTGAAGGGTGCCCTCCCGTGGGGCTGATACTCCGCAGCCGTATGCATCAGCAGTTTCGCCGAAGCATTGAGCTTGGGCAGCAGGAGCGCTGGCAACGAGAGCTGCAACAAAAAGGGCGATTGTGGTGGCGCGCATGGGGTTCTCCTTCACCGATCACTTCGACGACAGGAGTCTATCACTTCCCCAGGCCTTACTAAAGCGACCACACGGGCCTTAACACGGGTGCTGTAGCGCAGGGGCCCTTGCCGTAAGAGAGGGGTTTAGGTGAATCCGATCCCCTGCTGCTGCCGGGCCTAAAGGGGCGATAGTGCCGGGTTAAGAAGCGATCTGCACGGATTAGTATCTTTTAGGCGCCTTCGGGCCGTTTTAAGGTTTTTTTTGGCAGGCTTTTGCACACTACTCTTCAACCAGCGCCGTACGGAGGGTGCGGGGGACGGCGCCGAGAAGGGTCCACAGCTTATCGGAGCTTAAGCTTACGTCCTCGGGACGCTCGGGAGTCGAGGGCACGTCGGCGCGACGGGCCGGCCGGATCACTGAGGGATCATACCCGAGGGCCTCCGCGACCGTGAGGCCGAACTGCACCCGTGAAAGCCTCTCCGGTCCGCCGCAGTGCCACACGCCGAGCGCCTGCCGACGAGCGAGCTGCAGGAGGGCGTGCGCTGCATCGGCGACGTGAATCGGGGTCCGATACTCGTCCTCAAAAAGCACGAGCTCCTCCTTGGAGTGCAGCTTGTCCTCAATCCAGCCGAGCGCGCCGCGCGATTTGGAGTGGGTATGCCCGTACAGGAGGCAGAGGCGAACAACACAGGAGCGCGCGTACAAGAGGGCGGCGCTCTCTGCATCCGCTTTCGAGCGGCTATAGGCGGAGCGTGGTGAGGGGGTGTCGCTCTCGGAGAATCCTGCTGCCCTGGCCGGTGAGCCCTCAAAAACGAGATCGGTCGACGCCACCGTGATGTGGCACCCGAGTTTGCTGGCGAGCTGAACGAGGGTGCGGGTGAAGCCGACGTTTGCCGCGTGGGCGAGCTTCGGCTGCTGTTCGCAGGCAGCAGGGGAAGAGAGCGCTGCCAAGTGGATGATGTGGGTCGGGACTCGCGCACCCAGCACTTTTTCAATACCCGAGACGGCCTCCAGGTTCTGGACAAAAAGCTCGCGGGAACCGAGGGGCAGAACGCACTCGGCGTGCGATGAGCGCAGTACGGAGAGCTCTATCTCTGGAAAGCAGCCGAGCAGGCCAACAAAGGCGCTTCCCAGGAAGCCCGAGGCACCTGTGAGCAGGACGTGCATGGGGTGGTTATACGGGGCTGCTTGGCCGCGGAACAAGGCATCTTTGCGGCAGTGAATTCCCCAGCTAGGGGAATTCCGTCCGGGGGTGGGCTGCTAAGTGGCTGATGGCAAGCGCGGGGAGGGGTGGCAGCTGGATTGCATACCCCCTGTAGAGGTCCGTGGCGTGGGCAAGGATTGCCCTACGCAAGGATCCTTCCAGAGAGCTAGCTCACATGAGAATCGAATCAGCACTGAACACCAGCCGAGAGGGTCTTACTGCCCACGGGCAGGCTATTTCGCTGGTTGGCGACAACATAGCGAACGCCAGCACGCCCGCATTTAAGCGCGGGCGGGCTGAGTTCGTGGATATCCTCGGCGAAGTTGCCGGCGGCAGGAACTCCGAGGTCGTAACCGGAGCGGGAGACGGCGTGTACCTAGGACGCGCCCGCCTTAACTTCGAAGGTGGGGCGATCGACTTCACAGGCCGCGGGCTCGACGTCGCCCTCGCCGGCAACGGGTTCTTTATGGTGGGCGCCCCGGCAACCCCCCTCTACACCCGTGCCGGAAATTTCCAGGTGAGCAGCGAAGGCTTGCTTACCTCATCAGCGGGCCAGCCGATCCTTGGCTACCAGGGGGCTGACACAGAGACGCTCGTGCCGATCAATATGCTGCAGGTGAACACCGACGCAGTGGCCACCACAATCGTTGAGCCCTTTGGCAACATCGATGCCGGACTGCTCGTGACGGCCGTTCCGCCGGCAGGATCCACCTTCAATGACATCAACAATGCAGCCTCGTTCGTCGCCAGCCAGTCGATATACGACTCGCTCGGCGAGAGGCATGACATGAACCTGTGCTTCTTCAAGAACTCTCCCAACAACTGGACGGTGCAGGCCTACCTAAACGGCGCCGACACCGGCGCCGGAGACGGGGTGCCTGTGCTCATCGGCCAGACAAACCTGCAGTTCAACCAGAATGGCCAGATCGATCCGGCGAACGCCGCCACGTCGGTCATCCAGGGCACGGCCACCTGGGCAAATGGCGCGGCCCAGAGCAACCTGACGATTGACCTGAAGTCGTTTACGCAGTTCGCCGGCGGCTCACGAATCACCAATGCCTCGCAGGACGGGCAGGGTCCGGGCGAGATCGCGGGCTACGAAGTTGACCAGAACGGCGGCATCTTCGCCGTCCTCGACAGCGGGCGCAGGGCGCAGGTCGGGACGATCGGCGTGGCGGTCATGCAGAACGTCGACGGGCTTCAGAGGGTAGGCAGCTCGCTCTTCGAGTCAACGCCGGATGCCGGCCAAGTCGTCGTGGGCATCGCCGGCCGCGGGGGATTCGGCGCGCTGCAGGGCGGCGCGCTTGAGAGCTCAAACGTTGATATCGCCGACCAGTTCGTGGACATGATCGTCTACCAGCGGGGCTACCAGGCGAACTCGCAGGTGCTCTCGGCAGCAAGCGAGATAATTAAGGGCACGATCTCCCTGATCCGGTAGCTTTTTGTCGGTGCGCGCGCTGAGGGCGCTCCCTAAGGGGCCTTTGGGCGCCAACGACCGCAGAAAAATCAAGCACAAGAGGGGCGTGTCTCCCTTGCATAAGCCCCCCATGCGGGTAGGATTCCCAAATCGATGCATCGGGTAGATGGGGGAGCGGGGCGCCAGGCGGCGAGCTCGCTGGGCCCCGTACGAGTGAGCGCGGCGCCTTCATCCTGTGGGGCGAATCCGGGCCTGGCTGAAGGGCGCTGTGGCGCCCTCGTGCGAGGCAGGGCGTGCCTGTTTCTCATCCAGAGGTTTTTTTAGGAGTTGTATCATGGATGCCTTGAGTCAAGCTCTTGTCGGCGCTGCCGTTGCCGTAACGTGCATCGCTGTGGCGGCAGGAGCCGGGTTCGTATGGCTTGTCATATCCGCTGGCCATCGCTGGCGGCAGATGCGGATGCGCACAGCGCACAGGGCAATTGAGTCTGTGTACGTGTGTGACAATCTCGCATCGCCGAGCTTGACGCACCGTTTCTCGGTGTGGCTCTCGCCGTTCGGCTCTCACATCTCTGCGGCTTTCGCCGAGGAGACTGAGCAGTGCTACAGGAACTCGGTTGTCACTGCAGAGTACCCGAAGATGGTGATCCACTTCGAGGCTTCCGAGCGTGTCCAGCCAGGGCACCGTCTTCTCGTTGAAGTCTCGAGGGACTGCCTGACAGGCGACATTTTGCAGATCGTTCCCGCAGGGCCTTCATATGCCTCTGCGCCGGAAACAGAAACCGCAGCCCACTAGGGCTCGGCGAACGGTTTTCCTTTGAGAGACAGACACTGCTCTGCCTCTCCCCACTCACTCTCGCCGTGCAGGCGCTTGCAGCGTCGCCAGAGCCTCGCGCATCCCATTCCAGGTCTCCTCGCGCGAGCACGTGTCCTGTCGCCCTTGGGCCATGCAGCCGAGAAGGAGCTTCTGGTGCCTGAGCACGAGCGCAAGCTCCTCATCGGGAGCCCCGCCAATCATGGCGACCTGCCGCTCGTGCAGCAGCCGGTGGCAGAGCCGGGATAGCGTCCGGGCGGCATCAGCCTGTTCGCGCGGCACGAGGCGATTGAAGAGACGAGAGACGCTGCGGGTCACATCGATCGCCGGCAACACTCCCAGGGCAGCGATTTCGTGCCGCAGCACGATATGCCCGTCAAGCAGGCTCTTAATCTCGTCGGCCAGGGGATCGAGGTCGCCCTCCTCGCTGGTCAGGACGGTGTAGATGGCGGTGATAGAGCCCTGACGAGAGCAGCCAGCGCGCTCAACGAGCTTCGGAAGCTGCGTGTAGACTGCGTTCGTGTACCCTTGGCGCACAGGGAGCTCTCCGGCAGCAAGGCTCGTCTCCCGCACGGCTCGCGCCATGCGCGTCAGCGAGTCAACGATGAGGAGCACCCGCATTCCCTGGTCCCGGAAGTGCTCGGCGATCGCGGTGGCCGCGAAGGGGGCGGCCTGGCGCAGAAGCGAGGAGTCATCGCTCGTTGCGACCACCAGGACGCTGCGGGCCAGCCCCTGTTTGCCGAGCGTGTCGGAGATGCATTCGCGCACCTCGCGCCCGCGCTCCCCCACGAGCGCCACCACCGTGACGTCCACGTCAGCATGGCTTGCAATCATCCCCAGCAGGGTGGACTTTCCGGCCCCAGCGGGCGCGCATATTGCGATCCGCTGGCCGTAGCCGATGGTGCAGAACCCGTCGATCGCACGGATCCCGGTCTGCAGCGCTGCTGATATGAGGGGCCTTGAAACCGCTGGGGGCGGGGGGGCATGCAGTGCACGGCGTCCCTGCAGGGGGGCCGTCCCACGCGGCTCGTCGAGCGGGTTGCCGAGCGGATCGATGACGCGGCCCAGCAGCCCCCGGCCAACAGGCACAGAGAGGGCGCTGCCCGCCGCCCAAACTCGGGCGCCAGGCAGCAGGCCCTCTGCCTCACGAAAGAGCGCCAGGGTGAAGAGGTTGTCGCGAAACGAGATGACCTGCCCCTCGATGCGGCGTGAGCGCCGATCCTGCACCCAGCACAGGTCCCCCACCGCAGCTTGTGGCAGGGTACAGACGATTGCGGGTCCCTGAACCGACACGATGCGGCCTGATACGGCAAGGTGTGCTGCTGCCGTGCCCTCGATAAGGCTGGAGCGGGGCGATGCCGTGGGGCACTGAAGGGAGCGCTCGCTAGCCATTCCGCAGGCGAGCCTCCAGGTGCCTCTCGACGGCTCGGCGCCAGCAGAACTCAACCTCTCCATGCTCCCCGCCTATCACAAAATCCGGCGCTCCAGGCTCGGAAGCCTCGGTCAGCACGATCTCGTGAGCCGTGCTTGAGGCGAGCCTGCTTGCGATGTGCTGGTATCGTTGATGGTAGCGCACTGACAGCTTGCGGGATGCCTTCATGATGGTGAGCGCCTCGTTAAAGAGCGGGAGGATCGCCTCTGGCGCGTTGTCCAGCGCGGCCCCGACCAGCTCTCGGCAAGCCAAGCTGGCGAGCTCGAATGCGTCCTGCCGGGTGGCTTCAAGGATCTCCCCGTAGTGCGCCCGCACCTCCCTCGCGAGAATCGCAAAGCTTCTTTCAGCCTCGCGAAGCCCGGCTTCGTGCCCCTGTTGAAAACCTCGGGACCGGGAGTAGCGGGCGAAGCGAAGGGCGCGCTGCCTGCTTCGCAGGGTGCGCGCTTTTGCGAGGCGCCGTGCCTGCCGAAGGAGCGCCAGCGCCTCGGCTGCTGCTGGCCCGCGGAGATCGCTCGGGGGGCCAAGGGACGCCCTGATCGTGAGCGGGGTCCCTGCGTCGTGGAGCGGCCCGGGAATGCCGGCCGGCGCGGGGCCATGCGGGTGCTGCGGTGTCTTCATACCTCCCCTGTGTGGCAAGGCCTAAGCCCTATAATCGCAGGTGAGCGAGGAGAGTTGCGGCTGCTCGCGCCCCTAGCGAGCCTTGAGGGAGCGCGAGCCTACCGAGAGGGAGGCAGCCACGCAGGAGTAGTTTACGGCGGCGAGCAGCAGCAGCCCGCTGCCGAGGATAATGAGCGGCGATGACTCGTGCGGAATCAAGCCTGGCACGAGTGAGTAGGCGCCGAACATTAGTATGATTGGGACGAGGTTCACCGCCAAAAACAGGAGGCTGAGGGCCATGTACAGGAAGCTGCCCACATTGGTTGTTACCTGGCTTGAGTACTCCCACTCAAAGTGGGCGAACAGGGCGCCAAGGCCCACGCCGAGCCCGACGAGGCCGTAGGCGAGGATTACCCCGCAGGCGCAGGAAGCGAGCACCAGCAGCTCATCAGCACCGATCGCCATCGCGCCTGACATGAAGATGACCGCGGCGATGATGCTCATCGGAAGAAACCAGCTGAGCACTTTTGCGCGCAGCACGTTTCGCATCGACACAGGAGCGCTCTGCAGTATCCAAAATGAGGTGCCCTCAAGAGAGATCGACGGGAAGACGAATCGGGAGCAGATGCACACGATAACCAGGAAGCTTAGCGCCACGTTGACGATAAGCAGCAGGAGGTGCCACATCGTTTGGACGTCCTCTGCAGCGGTCGCCGGCGCCTCAAGGGCGCGAAAATTATACAGGTAGATGAAGCACACTGCGAGCAGCATGCTGAGCTGGATAGTGTGGGTCAGGTCTCGCGCAAAGACCTTGTACTCCTTCGTCACGAGCGCGCGGCGATCGGCGCGGATCCATCCGAAGACTCGCCGTGACACCGCCTGGCTCCCCCTGCTGTTGAGCTTCAGCGACTCGCCCTCATTGCGAAGCCGTGCATAGGCTGAAGCGTAAAAGCGGCTCGCCAGCGAGCGGGCCGCAACCCAAAGCGCCGCAACGAGCGCACACGAGGCAGCGAGTATTGCCCCGGCGTGCGCGAACTTGCCCTCACGGAGGTCAAGGATGGCGGATGCCCAGAAGAAGCCAGGTGACCAGAGCTGCGAGGCTGAGTCGAGGAGCGCTGCATTTGCCGAGAACGAAGTCGTAAGAAGCCGGTGTGACACTGCGGGAGAGTTCAGGGACACGAAGAAGAAAAGGAGCGAGAGCATGAAGAGCGCCAGCAGCACACCCCGGCCGCGCTGGGGCGGCACGAGCGTCCCGAACACCAGGGCCCCAAAAACCCCCAGCATTACGGCGACCAGGATGCACACAAGGCACAGGACGGGTGCCGCCAGAAAGAAGGACACGCCGCAGCCGAAAAACTGGCCGAATGCCACAAGCGACGGGAGGCCAAACACGCACACCATCCAGCTGGTGGAGAGCGCAACGTCGCAGCACCGCCCAAAGAGGAACCTGCCAAGCGATAGGGGCGAGGAGAGGAGCAGGTCAAGGTCCCTCGAGAGAAAGAGGGAGCCGATCGCGGCAACGGCCGAGGAGAGGCTGACCATGCAAAAGAGGCTTGTGAGCAGGAGGCTCAGGGGCGCGAAGGGGTTAAGAGCCCCGGAATGGATAAGATCGGCGCTCCCGTTGAGGGCTGCCCGTGTCGTGAGGTACATCGCTGAGATCATCCCGATCGACACCAGTGCCCCGGTTGCCTCCTTGAGGGAGCGGCAGCCACCGGAGCAGATCCGGTTCTTGGCCCCAAGAATTGTGGGGCGCATGAGGAGGGGGATGAGTCTCATGGCGTTTCCTCCCGTTCAGCTAGCCTTAGTGCTCCTGGCTGCCAGCAGTCAGCTCAAGGAACATGTGCTCCAGGTCCTCGTCCTGGCGCCCTGTGAGGTTGCGAATATCCTCAAGTGTTCCAACGGCCAGGATCGAGCCACGGTTAATGATTGCAAGGTGATCTGCCAGCTCTTCAGCGACGTTGAGCGAGTGCGTCGAGAGAAAAACGGTGAGCCCGGATTGGGCGTAGGCCTTGAGCGACTCCTTGAGGTGCTTGGCCCCGTGTGGATCGAGGCCGACCATCGGCTCATCAACGATCAGGACCCGCGGGTCATGCACAAGGGCCGCGCATGTGGCGAGCCGCTGCTTCATCCCATGCGAGTAGCTCTCAATCAGCTCATCCTGCCAGCGCTCCAGCGAGTACTCCTCAAGGACCTCATCGATGCGGCGTTCGGCATGCCTGTGGTTCATGCGGTGCAGGTCGCACACAAAGTAGAGGAACTCGCGGCCAGTAAGCTTCGGATAGAGATTGGGCCGATCCGGCACGTAGCCGATGATCGACTTCGCCTCAAGCGGGGCCTCGCTGAGATCAAAGCCGCCGACGGAGATGGAGCCGCTCGATGGCTGAAGTATGCCGGTCATCATCCGTATTGTGGTCGTCTTGCCCGCCCCATTAACTCCGAGGAAGGCGAAGATGCCGCCAGCAGGAATAGTCAGCGAGACGTTGTCCACTGCGACGAACGACCCATACCGCTTGGTCACATTTTCGAGCTTGATCATGGCACGCTCCCCGCGGCGGGCATCCAGCAGCCTGGCTGGCCTTGTGGCCAGCTGGCGGAGCCCCCGAGTTAAGATGCGAGCGCGGCTCCGATCTGTTCGGAGTGACGGGCAAGAAAAAGCCCGAAAAGACCAATAGAGACAGGCCGTTGCAGGATTATCCCGCTAGGCTGTGGCGCTGTGTGCCTCAAGCATGCAGAGGGGCTTACCCTGAGACCTAAAGAGGCCCTCGAATTCAGTGGGGATGTTGCTCTCAACAAATTCGCTTGAGAGGAGGTCCGTGGTGCGCTTGCACACCCGCCAGCCACCAGCCACGAGGAGCTGCTCAGTGCTGGCAAAGTACTCCTGGTGGTCGGTCTTGAAGCGCAGAAAGCCGCCCGGCGCGAGAAGCTCCCGCATATGCGAAAGGAGCTCAGGGCTCATCAGGCGGTTCTTTCTCCAGCGCCGCTTGTCCCACGGATCGGGGTAGTTGACGAAAAACCCCGCCACTTCACCGCGACTGAAAAGGTCCGGAATCTGCCGGGCGTCAGTCCGGAGAACGAGGAGGTTTTCCAGCCCATCCCGCTCGGCTTTCTCGCCGGTCTTAAACGCGCGCTTGAAGCGGATCTCCAGCCCTACGCACAGGGTGGCAGGGTGCTGTTCCGCCAGCCTGAGGAGGTGCAGCCCCGACCCGGAGCCGAGCTCCACGAAGCACTTGGCATGCATCGACAGGCGGGAGCGCAGCTCTGCCCGGCAGTCAGCCGAAACGCTTCGATCCTCCTCCGCAAGGATGAAGCCCGGCTTGGTCTTGACCATCTGCATGTATTGGTTTTCCCACGACATACCGGGGTTATACGCCAAAAGAAGGGGCTTACTCAAATGCACCGGCCGGACACAGCCTAGAATCCTAAGGGAGTGAGGAGTGTTGGGAGCGGCGGCAGCGCTGGCCAGCACATCCGCTTTTGGACTAGGAGCCATGCTCAGCCTCTTTCGGCCGTCAATTGATCGGCGATTTCGCGTCATGGGCGCTGGCATCGAGCAGCGCCACCAGCGGTGTGCCTCGTGGTGGGAGCCGCACCTTCGGTGCTCGAGGGAGTTCATCAGGACGAGCCTGAGGCCCTGCCGGCGCGTGGCCGTGCTGGGGGCAGGCAGGCTTCTCGACGTAGACATCGAGATGCTCCTCGCGCACAGCCAGGAGGTTCACCTGTTCGATGCGGACAGCGGGTGCCTCTCCCATTGGCGGGCGCGGCTCGGGCCGAGGCTTGGCGGGCGGGCTTTTGCCCACATCGAGGACATCACAGGCAGCCTCAAGCGTTGGGAGGGGATCCTCCGGGCTAGTCGCCGACGGGGAGATCTTGCTGAGTGCCTGCGAGGCCTGCGGGCCGTCCGGCCGGCGTGGAGCAAAGCCGAGTTCTGCTCGATCGTGTCGCTCAACTTGCTTGGGCAGATTCCCCTCTACTGGCGCGACTTCGTGCAGGCCAGCCGGGGGCGCCTTTCGGGGGACGATGAGGAGGCCTTGGCAGCATCGATGGGGGAGCTCCAGAGGGCTCACCTGGAGGCCCTCTTTTCGTCGGGCGCAGGGCAGCTAGTGATGCTCTTTGACTCCGAGTACTATCGATATCGCTCCTCGGAGAGCGAGTGGAGAGTGGAGCCGGCGCTCTTCGGCCCCGCGGCAATGAACTGCCTCTCCGCCCCCCCGCAATTTTGCGAGCTTGCCCGAGAGAGCTGGCTGTGGCACCTCGCTCCGCAGTTCGTTGAGCAGGAGAGTGAAGGCGAAATCCACCGGGTTGAGGCGCGTGCCTGGCTGCGAAAAGCCGGGTCCCGGTAGCTGGGGCTGTCAGGGAGCCCTGAAACGTGCAACTATTCGGCGGTATCCGCCGCTATGGAAGAGCTGTTTGCCGTCTCCAACATCATTGCGCTCTGCACCCTCACCTCCCTTGAGGTGGTGCTGGGCATCGACAACATCGTTTTCATCGCGATAGTTGCAGGCAGGCTTCCTGCCGCCCAGCGTCGAACTGCCAGGCTGCTTGGGCTCGCGGTCGCGGTTGTAACGAGGCTCCTCCTCCTCCTTACGCTCTCGTTCCTGGCCTCGCTGACATCAACGGTGTTCTCCGTGGGCGACAACGATTTCAGCGGCAGGGACATTATCCTCATTCTTGGCGGGATGTTCCTGATCTACAAGGCAACGAAGGAGATCCACGAGAAAACCACAGGAGATGAAGCCGAGCTGCACATCAAGGATCCCTCGCGTACGCCGACCCTGTGGGGCATCGTGGTCCAGATTGTCCTCATAGACATCATCTTCTCTCTCGACTCAGTCATCACCGCAGTAGGCATGACCAACAACCTCCCAGTCATGGCAGCTGCCATCGTCCTGGCGGTCATCGTCATGCTGATCTTCTCTGGGGCGATTGTGAACTTTATTGAGGAGAGGCCCACGGTAAAGATGCTCGCGCTGGCGTTCCTGCTGATGATCGGGTTTGTCCTTGTGATAGACGGGTTCGACCACCACGTGGAGAAGGGCTACATTTACTTCGCGATGGCGTTCTCGCTCTTCGTTGAGCTGCTTAACCTGCGGGCCCAGAAGCGCCGCAGGGAGGGCCGGCCGTAGGCCAGGCCGATTGCACCCTGTTAAGCGGAGCGGGAGGCGTTACAGCGTTGAGGCTATCGCAGCCGCCCCAAACAGCGCCGCATGGTCATCCTTGATGATGAAAACAGGGGTGGCCTCAACGCGCTCCCTCTGCTTGCCCTTCTTGAGGTAGCCCTCGATGAACGAACCTTTGGTGAGGAAGTCAGCGATCTTCGGGGGGATGCCGCCGCCGAGGTACACTCCGCCAGTGGCGAGGTACGTCAGGACGATGTTGCTGCAGTGAGCGCCAAGCATCGCGCAGAACATGCGCAGCGTCCTTACGCAGATGTCCGACTTCCCGCCCAGGGCGAGCTCTGTTATCGCCGCAGTGATCGCGCCAGTTGCCTCCTGGCCCTTCAGCTCAGCAGGCTCTTCGCCGCGCCCTGTGTCGCGCAGGAACGAGTAGATGTTCGCGATGCCGGGCCCGCACAGCAGCGACTCAACGCTGACGTGCGAAAAGCGGCCTTGGAGGTACCGAAGCAGGTCGATCTCATCCTCGTTTGTCGGGGCGAAGTTGGCATGGCCGCCCTCGGAGGCGAGCAGCACGCTCCACCCGGCCTCACGGTGAATGAGGGAATGCCCGAGGCCAGTCCCCGGCGCCACCACAACGCACGAGCCTCCGCGATCAACAAGCCCGCGCCCCTCGTATACGCGCAGCACGCTCTCTGGCCCAAAAGCCGGGATCGCCGCCGCAGTTCCGACCAGGTCATTCACGAGCTTTATCTTGTGGACGCGGAGCGTAGAGCCAACATCTGACTGCACAACTTCCCAGGGAAGGTTCGTGACCTTGATGCGGCCGTTGACCACTGGTCCCGGCAGCCCGAAACAGGCGGCCTCGAGGCGCGATGTGACCGCAGATTGGTGCTTCTCGAGAAACTCCTTCAGGATAGCCTCAAGCGACGAGTAGTCCCTGCTCACGTACTGCTCCGAGATGAGCAGCTCTGCCTTGCCTGACCTCCTCTCGAAGAGGCCTATGCGAGCTTTGGTTCCCCCGATGTCACCAGCTATAATCATGAGAATGTCTCCCCGGTGTGCTACACGACCGTTGGGCTATACCACTCAAAATGAAGTTCTCCAACATCGGCAGCGCCGACTGGCGAGGGTTTCTCGCCGCCTGCACCTGGGAAGGCTGGCCGCACGGCGCGCTAGAGCCGGCCCACGGTGGTGCAAACGCCCAGCATTCTTCAATCAATCGTGGGGCGGGCAGCCAGGATTTGGTGGTTGAACTGGCGATCCATAGATCCGCCGGGAAAGCTTTTCGAGGGGCGGGCGCCGAGGCTCTCGGGAGCCACAAGAATTGGGGGCCGCAGCAGGCGAGCCGCCAGATAAGACACCGTTTTGTTGCGGTGATTTCCGCTCCAGGCTCCCGGCATGCGCCGCCAAAAGGGCCTGTTTTTGCTCCTCAGCTCGAGGTTCCAAGGCCGTGTTCCCCACACCCGAGCTGCCCAACCGAAGAGGTGTCGGCAAACGCGGGCGCCTCGCATGGACTTCGCGTACTGCCCCCCTTATACTCCGAGGCCTGCTTTTCATCTTGAGGCCTTAGTTCTTGCCATGAAGATCCTTATGCTCGGCTGGGAGTACCCGCCCCACATCGCTGGAGGGCTCGGGACCGCCTGTGAGGGGCTCACGTGGGCGCTGGCAGAGCAGGGGGTATCAATTCATTTTGTCGTTCCTCAGCTGTTCGGAAGTGAGCGCGCGGGGCACATGGTCCTCACCGACCAGCTGCGCCGCTCAGCCCCACCTGTCGGCATCGATGCCGCGGAGGTGTCAGCGAGGCGCGCGGTAAGCCGCATCCCGTCGTTTCTGCAGCCCTACTGGTCGCCGCGCCAGTATGCAGAGGCTGTGCGGTCAGCAGCATCCATGACGCCTCGCGCGCACAGGGAG
>JAFMJG010000182.1 GCA_017853605.1 bacterium | reverse complement strand
AACTGGCTCCGCGAGGCCTCCATGTGGTACCCGCACCTCAAGCCCGCCGCGCTCTCTGGGGACAAGGGAGCGAAGGCGTGGACGCTTCGGCTCCTCAACTCCAGCGCTGCCCAACACGACGTCGTGGTGGTGAACTACGAGGCCGTTCGGCTTCCGTACGTCACGCCGGAGCTCCGGCGCCTCGCCTCTGAGAGGCGCACACTGCTCGCGCTCGATGAGTCACAACGGGTAAAAAACCACGCTGCGAAGACGTTTAAGGCGATTCGGGACATATCGCCGGCCTGTTCAAGGCGGGTCCTTCTTAGCGGCACCCCTACGCCGAAGGACGTCAGCGACCTCTGGGCGCAGGTCCAGATCCTCGACGATGGCGAGCGGTTCGGCAGGAGCTTCTATCGATGGCTTGGCAGGGTGGCCGAGCTCGGCACGGAGTTTAGCGACTTTGCGGTGAAGCGTTGGCATGACGGGGAGGTCTCTGAGGCGATCCTGCGCTCGCAGGAGATCATGCTGCGTCGCCGCAAGGAGCGGGTCGTGGACCTGCCGCCCAAGATCTTTTCGTTGCGCGAGGTGGCGCTCACGGGCAGCCAGAAGGAGCGATACGACGAGGTTCGCGAGGCCCTTACCCTGCGCATGAGGTCCCTTTCAGGGGAGCAGTTCGTGAGGGAGATAACCAACATCCTGGAGGAGTACCTGCGAGCCGTGCAGATCTCCTCGAATCCGCGCCTCGTAGACCCCGAATGGAGGGGCGAGCCCGCAAAATTCCTGGAGCTCGACGAGATCATCGAGGAGCTCGTGAGGCAGCAGGGCCAGAAAGTGGTAGTTTGGACAAACTACCTCGGGAACGTGCGTGAGCTCTGCGAGCGGTACCGCGAGCTCGGCGCCGCGCCCTTTTCGGGGGAGGTCGCCGCCCCGGACCGCGAGGCGACCGTGCGCGCTTTCCAGGAGGGGCCCGAGCCCCGCGTCCTCATCGCCGTGCCAGCCGCAGGGGGTGTTGGCATTACCCTAACCGCTGCACAGACTGCAGTGTATTTGGACAAAACCTGGAATGCTGAGCACTGGATGCAGTCCGTCGACCGCATTCACCGCATCGGGCAACGGGGCACGGTGAACGTCATCTCGCTGCTCGGCTCAAAGGTTGACGAGATCGTCCATTGGAACCTCAGGCGAAAGGAGCGCACGCAGGCGGAGGTGCTGGGGGACTTCAGGGTCACGCCCGAGGAACCCGCGAGCGCCAGCGCGGGGATTACCCGCGAGGAGCTCCTCAGGGCCTTGGAGCCGTAAATGGGGTCCTTCCGGGAACCGTTTGAGGTGTGATACAAACCCTCCGCAACTCGTCTACGGGGGTTTATGAATATACTAAAGGCCCTAGCGCTCTTCGTCGCCGCCTCTGGCATTTCTGCCTGCGCCCCTACGGCCGCCCAGATGTGCGAGTCGTGGAAGGTCAATGGGCTGATGCCTTCCCCACTAGAAAACTGTCGCGTTTGTTACGATCAGCTCGGGGGAGATGACCTCAATAAGATACGGAGCTGCGCCTTCAGCTTGGATGTCAACAACGCGGCCCTCGGCCTTCAATAAGGGGATCCATGCTTACCACCGTTCCTGAACAGCAGAAGAAAAAGGGGGGGCTTGGGTGCCTCGGGATAGGTTGCCTGACCTGTGTGGTGATTTTTTTCGTTGTCATCGGAGCGGTCGGCTTCTTCCTCGTGAGCTCAATCCGCAACGCTGTTGACAGCTACACGACGGTTGATCGGCCAGCATTCACGGTGGCAGGGCCCTCAGGGGACTGGGTAATGGCCGGCCGGGCGAGGTACAGCGAGCTAGCAGAGCTTTTACGGAATCCAACTTCCTCTGGCACCGTTACTTTCTCTGGGGAGGAGCTCTCGGGCGCGGTGGCCAGCGTCCTCGGCGACCTGGCGGCTGTTACCATCCTTGGAAACGAGCTGGACGCAAAGTTCTCTTTTCAGTTGAGAAGCCTCTTTGGCAGCACTAACTCCGGGGTTCAGCTCTTGCTCGGGAGCCGCCTGGACAGGTTTGCATCGGGTGAAGCTCGTGGCAGCTTTCTGTTTAAGCCCTCAAACGGTGCTGTCCAGGATGACTCAGGGCTGTTGGTGACCCTCACAAGGCTCGAGCTCAACGGTAGGGCGGTCGAGGACCAGGCGCTAATCCAGGCCTCAAGCTGGTTCTCGCAAGCCCTGACCGGGCTCCTGTCCGGGACTGATGAAGCAAAGCCCGACGAGAAGCCCCTTATAGCGCGGATCTCCGCCCTGGAGCTTAAGGATGGCTCACTTACGGTCTCTCTTCGGCCCGCTCCTTAGAGCGAGCCGCAAGCCGTTGTTTTAATTTTGCAACTCGGGCGTCCGAATGGGGGACAAAAGCAGCCTTTTTGACCTCTGAACAACAACGTAGGGGGCTGGATTGTCATCATACTCTCCAGGGTCAAGTTCGGCCTGGAGGGGTGCTGCAACCGTGAGCAAAACAAAAGAGAGGAAGCCCTCGGCAAGGGGTGGCTCGGACTTCTGCTTCCTTAACGGCCGTGACGATGCCCGGCTCAGCGACGTTGAGCGCCTAACCCTCTTGGGCGGAGGTGGTCTCGACCGGGTGCTCGAGAGGATGGCAAAGGCTCTCGACTCGGTGAGCCTCGAGGTTTTTTCCTCCTCCTTGGAGCCCTCGGTCGTTCGAGATCACGCCGCGAGGCTCGAGGCGCTGCGCGCTAGTGGAGCGGTAGCGCAACTCTTCAGAAAGCCGGAGCGCCATCAGGCGCCCTCGATCGTTCCGGTGCACGGCTTCCCTTTTGGAAGTGTCGTGGACCTCGCCTTTCCCTCCCAATTTCCGCCGAGTAGCTGGTGTCACGAGCCCTCGTACCTGGAGGCGACAGAAAACGCTACCTCGTACGTGAGGCTCTGGGAGCACAACGACGACAAAGGGGAGCGCCCGACGATCGTGGCGATTCACGGATGGACAATGGGCGACCAGCGGGTCAATTCGCTGGCGTTCATGCCTGGGCTATTCTACTCACTCGGTTGCAATGTGGCCCTCGTTGAGCTTCCCTTCCACGGCAGGAGGAGGCCACCCTCTATCCCGGAGCATCACCCGCTCTTTCCAGATGTAGACCCCGTGCGCACCGCGATAGCGATGGGACACGCGCTCTTCGACCTGCGTGTGCTGCGGCTCTTCCTGGAGGAGCGGGGGCACAGGCGTGTGTCGTGTGTTGGCATGAGCCTCGGGGCATACATCGGAGCCCTCTGGGGCTCGCTCGACACCCTGCACCGTTGCGTTCTGCTCGTGCCCCTGGTCTCGATGGGAGACATGGCAGCCGAGCTCGTCAGGCGGCGCTTTGGGGAGGGCAGCAAGGAGTCCGAAGACCTCTCGGGGGAGTTCCTTCGCGGCCTCTTCGCTGACCACTATCCGCTCAAGGGCCAGCCATGCACCCCACAGGAGCAGGTAATGGTGATTCGCGGCAAGGGGGACCAGCTCGTGTCGAGGGGGCAAATTGCGCTCCTGCGGAGGGAGTGGCCGCGTGCTAAGTATCTCTGGTCAGACGGTGGGCACGGCGCCGGCATGAAGAGGGGCGAGACCTTTTCAAGGATGACTGAATTTCTTCTCGGCAAGGGGGCATAGGGGACGATGGCACAGGCTAGCTCAGGACGCGCAAGCGGCAGCCCTGCAAAGGGGCTCTTCATGGGCGAATTCCGCGATGAGCGGCTCTTTCCGTTTCCGACTATCAGGGCCGAGGAGCGTGACACCCTGGGGCTCGTGCTTGAGTCGGTCGACCGCTTCATGGGGGGAAAGGAGCCCCTGTTTCGCGAATTCGATGAGACGGGGGAACAGACCGCAGAGTACGTGGAGGAGCTCAAGGCGCTCGGGCTCTTCTCGCTTATAATCCCTGCCGAGCATGGAGGCCTCGGGCTCTCGAATTCCGCATACTCTCGCGTGCTGCAGCAAACGAGCCGCTACGACGCTTCAACCTCGCTGACTATCGGCGCCCATAGCTCAATTGGCATGAAAGCCCTGCTGCTCTTTGGCACCCCCGAACAGAAAGAAAGGTACCTTCCGCGGCTGGCGAGCGGGGAGCTTCTCGCCGCTTTCTGCCTGACGGAGTCTGGCTC
>JAFMJG010000059.1 GCA_017853605.1 bacterium | reverse complement strand
ACATCGGGGACCTGCGCTACAGATCCTTCGAGCGCGATGATCCCTCTGCCGTGTCAGAGCTCCTCCTCGGCGATGTTTCGGCAGAGGTAGTGATCGAGGACACGCGGGCGCTCTTTAACTTCCTGCGTGTCGGCAGGGGCACATCCGGGGCCTCGCTGGAGATGGCCGTCGACACGGACCATGGGGACCAGTGCTCCGGCAAGGCAGACTTTGGGATGTCGCCCGACTACATCGGCCTTCCATCCTGGCTCGTGGGGGCGATTGAGGGCACCGCATCGGTGAGCGGCACGCTGGGCAGCCCGGTCTTTTCGGGTTCGCTGTCAGGCTCCCCCTCCTCCCCCCTTGCCCTCGCCCTGCCGCACGCTGAGCCCATCACGCTCGACTCGTTCGCCGCGCAGATGTCGATCGACATCAACCACGGCGATCCCGTCGTGCGCCTCACCGACATCCTAGGCGAGGCTCCGGGCTCGCGGCTCGCTAGCACCATGCCCCTTGAGTTCTCGGATGAGGGGCTCAAGGCGGGCTTCTCGGTGGAGGTGCCCTCTTTTTCCTTCGGGCCCTTCGTCTTAGCCGCGGCCACTGCCAAGGTGGAGATCTCGCCGAGCGGCGATGACACGGTGACCAAGATAAGCGCCAAGACGCGCGACCTCATCATGCAAGGCACCTCCCTCGGGCCCGCAACCCTCTCGATCACCCTGAGGGATGGGGAGATTGAGGTCTCGGCCGACTCATCCGATCCCGAGCAGGGCAAGCTGGCCTGGCGCGGGACGATCGACACCAAGGGCGCCGAGCCGATCCTTACCCGGGGAGATCTCGCTCTCGAGCGCTTCCGCTACCTCTCGGGCAGCCCTGCCCAAGGCGGTGCGCCGGGACCGATCGCCGTCACTGGGGAGTTCTCGCTCAAGGGCCCTGTTGACCTGCAGAAGCTCCGCCTTGAGGGCGAGACCGAGGTGTCCTTCCCCGCCACCCCCAACGGCATGGCGTTGCGGGGCAAGACGGTGCTCAAGGATGGCGTGCTCTCCGTCTCGCTCCCTGCCTCTTCGTACAAGGGCTCAGCCGACCTGCGGGTTGACCTTGTGGGACAGGGCGGCGGCAAACTGTCGCTCTCGCTGCCCGGCGTGCCCCTTTCAACGATGGTAGAGGGGGGCGACTGCGGCTCAGTCAATGCAACCCTCAACTACTCCTTCCCCCTTGCGGCGCCGCTCGGGGGCTCCGGCGCCATTGAGGCGGCAAATGTCGAGGTGGGCTGCGCCCCGTACATCCTCTCGCTGCCGCGCAGCGCAGTGCTCCCCATCGTTAATGGCTCAGTGGTCCTGTCGAACGTTACCCTTTCGGGAGACCAGTCGGCGCTCAGCCTGAACGGCTCGGTCGGAATCGCCAAGGGCTTTGACCTCTCGGTCAGCGGCGACCTCTTCTTGAGCTCGCTGCTCCCCCTCCTGCCGGCGCTCGACAACCTGCGCGGGCTCCTCACGAGCACGGTGCACCTCAAGGGCCCCCTCTCTGACCCCTCTTTTAGCGGCACTGCGGCCCTAAGCGACGGGGAGTTCGGGATTCACGAGCCCGACATCGAGGCACACAAGCTGGCAGGCAGCTTTAAGCTCGACGGCAAGGGGATATCATTTGAGAAGCTCAGCGGCTCGGTCAACTCTGGGACGGTTGAGATGAGCGGGCGCGTCGTGCCAGGCCACATCGAGAGCTCCGCCCTGACGGCGCGGCTGGAGCAGGTCACGATTGAGCCCATTCCTGACTCCTCAATAACGGTCAGCGGGGACTTCGTCCTGGGGCTCGGAAAGGACAAGCGCCAGACCTTGAGCGGAGATCTCTCGATCGACTTCGCTGAGATCCAGAAGGACTTCAACCTTAACCGCATACTAGTCAACGCTATCTCAGGCTACTTCCTGCCGAGCCGCATCAGGCGCCAGACGCAGTCCAAGCCGGTCGATCTCGACCTCGACGTCCGGATCCACGCGGCGCGAAACGTGTACGCCATCACGCCGTTCTTCAGCGCCGAGATGAACGTCGACCTCTTGGCCTCGCGCTCTATTTCTGACCCGGCACTCGACGGCGAGATGCAGATCTTGAGCGGCTGGGTAGGCCTCAAGGGCAACCGGTTCGATATCACCTCAGGAAGCATCTCCTTCAAGCCCGGCAACCTGACTCCAAGCCTCTCGGTCGCTGCCGAGGGATCGGTGCGCACCCCAAACGGCGACAACATCCTCGTGATTCTTGAGGCCAACGGCCCCCTCACGTCCCCCCGCATCTCGCTCTCGTCAGACCGGGCGGTTTCGCAGGAGGAGCTCCTCGTGCTCCTCACGTCGAGCCGCTCGCTTATGGGGCGCACGCTCGCAAACCGCTTCGGCGGGCAGCTCCGGGATGACGACCGCTTCTTCTTCTCAAAATCCTCGTTCGGGAGCATCGGCGCCTTCATCAACAACCTCTCGAAGATCGACGTGCTCTCGTTCGAGCCTGCGTACAACCCGTGGACAGGGTCGATCGAGCCCTCGGTGGTTGCCAAGAAGAACCTCTCCTCGCGCATGGACCTCGTCGGCGAGAGCTTGCTCGGCACAGTCCAGAGCTCCCGCGCCGGGGTTGTCTACAACATTAGCCCATCGCTCAGCATCAACGGCCTCATCCAGAGCATCAGCAACCAGAAGAACAACATTGTGAGCTCCGACCTGACGTACACCATCTTGGCGGAGCAGCCGACCTTCATCCAGTTCGAGTTCGTCGGCCTCAACGACTTCGATGAGGCTGACATCCTCTCTGCGTCGCACCTTGGGCCCGGCTCGCGCGTCAAGAACAGCCCAGAGGCGATCGCCTCTGTCCGGCGAGATGCGCAGCGCTACATGAACGACCAGGGGTACCTCGATGCCGCAGTGTCCCTTGAGTGCCTCGAGGGCGAGGGCTACTGCAAGCGGCTGCTCTTCACGGTCAACGAGGGCCCAGCCTACACTATCGCTGATATCGTGGAGGACGGCGACGGCCTGCCCGAGAAGTTCAGCAAGGTGCTGCGCTCGACAGTTGAGCCAGGCGATGCCGCAACCCTCAGCACGGCCAACGCGGTTGAGCGCGCAGTCGTTATCGCCCTTCGAAATGACGGCTACATCGCGGCCCGCATCTCGCCCCACTACCAGGCGATACCCGGCACCTCAACCGCCCGGCTTGTGGTGACGAGCGATATCCGCGAGCCGATCTCCTTCATTTTTTCGGGCAATACGGTTTTCTCTGCCGCTGACTTCCTCGACTCAATAGACCTCTTCACCCGCAAGCGCCCCTTCGGAAACAACACGATTAACCTCCTCGTGCAGAATATCGAGCAGATGTACCAACAGAAGGGCTACCTCTTTGTGCAGGTGTCGTACAAGGAAGACCGCTCGAACCCGGACCGTCTCGTGTACTCTATCAACATCAACGAGGAAGCCCCCACCAAGGTGCACGAGGTGGTGATCTCCGGTCCGCCGAACTTCACCAAGAAGCGCATCCTCGCGCTCATGGACGAGCTTGGGTACTCCGAGCAGAAGGATCTCCTCTCGCCTGACTACGCCGTCCCCGACCAGCTCGACGCTCTGCGTGACATCCTCTCTGTGCTCCTGCAACAGGAGGGCTACACCGATTCGGCGGTGTCATACCGAATCGAGCCGATCCGCGACGGGGACCTCCTCGACATCGTCTACACCATCAAGGAGGGCGAGCCGCACCTCGTTGCCCAGCTGACGTCCTCGGGCTTCCCGGCACTCGAAAAGGCGCCAATGCCCCCGGCCCTGCCGGCCTCATACCCGCGAGTGAACCAGTACATCGAGCAGATCGTCTCGACGCTCAAGGACGAAGGGTTCATGTTTCCCTCCGTCTCTGCAGAGGCCAGCAGCGACGACTCTTCGCTGCACATCACTGTCGATCCCGGCCCGCGAGCCACGATCGGCTCAATAAGCTACGAGGGGCTCTCGCGCCTGCCCCTCGCCACCGCGCAGGGCTTCACCAAGATGAAGCTCGGGGAGCCCTTCCGCATGGAGGCCGCAAACGCGACCAAGCAGGCGCTGCTGCGCTCAGGGCTCTTCTCGCGGGTTGAGATCGTCGCCGCCGACGGCTCGATTGACTCGCCGAACGAGTCAATTATCATTCGCGTCGTGGAGCGACCTCTTGAGACCCTCGAGGTCGGGGCCGGCGCCAACTCTGAGTTCGGAATGCACCTCTTCGGCGAAGCGGTCGACAAGTCCTTCTTCGCCGACGGGCGCTCGCTCGCCTTCCGCCTCGACACGTACCTCGACCAGCTTCAGTTCTCGCCAACGAACGCCGATAACCTGAGCCAAGGGTTCGCAAGCCTGCGCTACCTCGATCCAACCTGGCTGGGCTCCGATTACTCGCTCACTGAAGAGGCCCGCTACCAGCGCCAAACCCTCTCGACACAGGAGTACGACGATGACCGCTTCCTCGTGGCATCTTACGTGTTCAGGCAGTTTAAGCACGGCGTCAGCCTCTCAGCCGGCCACTCCCTCGCCCTCGATGAGCTCTTCAACGTCAACCCTGGCGCTATCATCGGCCCCCTCGACAACGGCTTCGTGCGGCTCAGCTTCCTCTCGAGCGTCATCAAGATCGACAGGCGCGACGATCCCCTGCTGCCTCACTCCGGCTACACCCTGACGCTTGAGCCGAAGCTCTCCCTCAATGCCCTGGGATCCGAGGCGAACTTCGCCTCGATCCTCGCCAAGGCCACTGGCGTCGTGCCGCTGAAGCCCCTTGGCCCCCGTTTCTCGCTCGGGCTTGGAGCCTCGGCAGGCTTCTCGCAGCCGTGGGGCGACACGACGGTCATCCCGATCACCCAGCGCTTCTACCTCGGAGGCCGAACAACGGTGCGCGGCTACCAGGAAAACTCCCTCGGCCCCGAGGGCTCCGATGGCGCGGTTATCGGAGGCGACACCCTGCTGCTCGCCAAGGGGCAGTTCCAGTACCGGCTGCTCGACTCCCTCAGCACCCACCTCTTTTTGGACGCGGGCAACGTGTGGCTGCGGCACGAGAGCTTTAACCTCGGCGACACCAACGAGGGCGTGGGAGGGGGCTTTCAGTACCTCTCGCCGATCGGGCCGATCGGGCTCGATATCGGTCACGGCCTCCAGCCGATGGACGGAGACCCGAACGTCCTGGTGACCTTCTCGGTAGGCAGCATGTTCTAAGCGGGGGGCGCCGCTGGCACAAACCTCGTTTGCCAGAGAAGCCCTCGCTGCCTAACCTGCATTCAGCGCTTGGGTGAAACCCCAGCGGATACCGGTCATCTTACCTATGCGGAGTCGCTCTCTTGCCCAGCCGCCCCAGCGTAGTATCCTCCGAGGCTCGTCTTACGAAATGCACATGTCCACCTTCACAAGCACTACCGGAATCCGCAGGGCGTCTTTTGTCCTGACCCTCGCCGTCCTGCTGGGGATCTTCTACTTCCACCTTGGCACCCCCTTTATCACCATCCTGTTCGGCTACCTCACCCTGCTCTACCTCGGCAAGGCGCTCCCCAAGGCCCCGGCGATTGTCCTGTTTTCGCTCCTCTTCCTGGTGCTGGTGTACCTCTTTGGGCTCTTCGTGTCTGAGGCGGTGAACGCCCTCCCCGACATCACAGACACCTCTATCCCGATCATGGTGCGGTACGCGAACAAGTACGGCATCACCCCGCCCTTCACCGACGCCGAGACACTCAAGGGGTTCCTGATCAACAAGACGCGTACCGAGGTGCTCCCCGCGCTCAAGGTGGCGAGCATCTTTACCAAAGAGTTCGTCTACATCATCATCGGCGTGGTGGCTACCTGCGCGATCTTCTCAAACGGAACCATCGACCTGGGCCGCGGCACCTACCCGATCAAGAACAACCTCTACTCTGCCTTTACCGCTGAGCTGGCCCTGCGCTTCAGGAACTTCTTTCAGAGCTTCCACACCGTTATGGGAGCTCAGGTGATAATTTCGGCAGTGAACACCTTTTTTACCGGAGCCTTCTTGGGGTGCCTCTGGCTCTTCGGCTCCCCCCTGCCGTACTCGTTCGTGGTGGTCGTCATAACCTTCCTCTGCGGCCTCCTGCCGATCGTGGGGAACCTTATGAGCAATACTGTCATCTTCTCCATCGGCCTGACGAAGTCCCCTGAGCTCGCGGTGGCGGCGCTCATCTACCTTATCGTGCTCCACAAGTTTGAGTACTTCCTCAACAGCAAGATCATCGGCGGCCGGATCAAAAACCCGATGTGGCTCACCCTGCTGGCGCTCCTGGTCGGGGAGCGGCTGGCCGGCATCCCCGGCATGATTTTGGCCCCCGTGGTGCTCAACTACCTCAAGCTAGAGGGGTCCCAGGTGGAGGTTTCCTAGTCCGAAGCGGTTCTGCAACAGCCTGTCACTAAAGGGCTTTTCTCAAAGCCCTCGGTGTTTTGCCCGGCCAAACAAACTTTCTGCAACCCTCCTGCGAACCCTCGCATCGAATCGATCGTACCTTACGGGGCAATTCCGCCACTGCCGGGTGCGTTTGGACAGGGTTATTTGGGGACTCTTTGAAGGTTTGTCGAGGTCGTTATGTTAAGCGCGCTACTCATCGATGATTCGCTCAGCCAATCCCCCACGCAGTCACTCCTCCAGCTCCTAAGCGACGTGCGCGCCTTCGCCGACATCGCCGTCGTCAGCACGCGCGAGCAGATCGAGAGCGGGCCTGCCGATGCGCGCTGGTTTACCGCCGACAACCTGGTTGATGCGCTCGCCCAGGGCATCAACGCCGCGTCAGCTAAGCGGGTGCTCATCGTGAGCTCAACTCTTTCGTTCGGCACCGGCGACATCTCCCGCATTGCAGCTGAGCTCGAAACCCGCTCGGTGCTCGAGCACACCGTGTATGAGCCGGTGGCTGGCTCCTCGCTCGTGGAGCTTCCGGAGATGGCCGCTGACTCGATCATAGAGTCCCTCAAGCTCAATTCAGTGTGGCCCCTGCTCTGCGTTGCAACAACCCGGTATGCGCTCAGCGCAACCAGCCCGGCCTCGTGCACCTCAGTGGCTGAGTACCTCGCACAAACCCTGATCCGCTCGCTGTCAGACGGGGACACGATTCGCGTGTCAGCTACGGCAACCCCGGCGGTCGCGCCCGCAGATGCCGCCCGGCTCGCGCAGCTGGCCAATTCACAGCTCGGCAGGTGCCTGCTCGCAGCTGTGGACTCGCTCAATATCGAAGAGCTCTTTCCGCAGCACAATTGGGCTTCGTTCAGCAAAGAGAGCGCGGCCGCAGCCTACCATTCGCTTGCTGCCCTCTTCATCCGCTTTGGCGACCAGAACTCCGCCACGCAGTGCCTGGAGTGCAGCCAGCGCCTTGAGGACAGCCCGCGCTACTTTGCCCTGAAGGGGATCCTGCAGAGCGCAAACGGCGAGGTGCTCGGCGCTGTGGCGAACCTCGTGTCGAGCCTCCAGATGTATGAAGAGCGCAAGGCAAGCAGCAGCACGCACTACGTCACTTTCACTCCGACTGACCTAAACACGGTGCAGGTGCGCCTCGCTCAGGGCCTCAACGCCCTAAACGAGAAGGACAACTCGCGCGCTATCGAGCACTTTTCTGAGGCGGTGTTCAGCTTCGACCCCTTCTACGCCCAGCACGGCGTCGGGCTCTCCAGCAAGGGCTCGTAAGCAGCCCACGCCCCCCTGCCTGTGCGCCGCCGCTACCCCGCTAGCCTGCAGTAAACGCTGCTGTTTTGACCGTTCCGCCACACCGGTATAGACTCCCCCCGCTGCCGTTACGGATGCGCCAGGGCGCAGCATATCGCAGCCAAGTGCGTTTTTAGGGACGACCGCCCCGCAGTTCGGTCACCGGCCACATCGATGCCTGTAGCAGCCTCCGCAGCCCTCCTGATCCTGGTGCTCGGCCTCACCGGAGGCTCGTGGCACCCATGGGCGCCCCACATTCCCGCCATCATCCCCGCTGGCCGCTTCCCGATCGCGGTGGGGCTGGCGATGCTTACCATCTCGGCTGCCTGGTCGCTCGTGCGCCACGGCAGGATGCCCACTGCGGCTGAGCTCTCTCACCCTGTGGTGTGGAGCTCGGGCCTGGTGGCTCTCTTCCTCTCAGACTGGCTTCTCCGTCCGTGGGGCTTCTTCCCCGATCCCTTCATTCGCGGCCAGCTCGTGGTGGCGGCGGCTATCTTCGCGTGGATGCTCTCCACGCGGTGGCATTTCATCCTGCCAGCATGGCTTGTTGTTTCCCTCTGTGCCCTCATCTGGACTTTTTTTGCCGCTTCCGGCGGGGAGCTGCTCGTCTCGGATGACCACGCCATGTTCCTCTTTAGGCTCAAGCTCCTCAAGGAGAACTTCCCCCTCATCCCATTCTGGTCACCCTTGTGGAACGCCGGATTCGACGCGCGCGACTTCTTCGCGACCGGGGCGCTCAACGCCTTCCTGATTGCATCCCCGATCGTGTACCTCTTCGAGATCGAGCGGTCCTACAACGCAATCGTCTCGCTCCTGCTCTGGGGAGTCGTGCCAGGAGCCTCCTACCTCGCGTGCCGCATGAGCGGCGGCTCGCGCGCCGCCTCGGCCGCCGCTGGCGCCCTCTCGATCAGCGTAAGCTTGATCTGGTACCGTTGGGCGCTCAAGTACGGCACCATCGGCTTCATTACCAGCGCCGGGCTCTTCCCCCTTGCGGTTGCGCTCTGGAACCGCTTCCTTGAGAGCGCCTCTCCGCGCTGGCGTGACTGCATCTTCACCGCAATCGTCTCGACCCTGATGTTCCTCTGGTCGCCCTCCACGCTGGCCCTCGCTCCGATGGGGCTCTTTGGGGTGCTCTGTCTGCCCCGAATTATCCGATCCCCCCGCCACATCATCACCTTGGCCCTTATAGTGGCGCTCAACCTGCCGTGGGTGGCGATCATGTGGAAGGTCTCAAACGTCGGCAGCTTCCTGAACGCCGAAGGGTCTGGGGCCCCCTCCGCGCAGCAGGCCGGGGGCGCGCCCGAGGCGTCTCAGCGTCCAGAGCCGCTCGCCGACGCTGCGCGCGGCTGGACGCAGGACTTCCGCCACAAAACCGGGTCGCTTAACATCCGGCGCGCCATGCGCGAGCTCCACACGCAAGCCTCGGCCATGAATCCACTCCTGCTCGTGTTCGGCATCCCTGCCCTCCTCATGCTCTCGCCGAGGCGCCGCGCTGTGTACGGGCTCCTCGTGGGGTGGCTCGTGGCGCTCGGAACGCTCGGGGTCTCCATCAAGCCACAGCTTGAGCTCGACCGCATGGGGCTCATGGCGGGAACAGCGCTCGCCACGCCAGTGGCGCTCTTTCTGGCAGGGCTCTTCTCTGCGGCTGGCGCATCGCGGTGGCTGCGCGGTGCGGCCATTGTTTCTGGCGCCTTCCTGCTCGCCTCGCCGCTGGCAGCCTCCAGCGTTGTGGCGAACCAGTCGAGCGAGCGGTACCGCTTTCAGAACGAGGAGATGCGCACCGTCACCCGCATCCTCGCCGAGCGCACCGGCGCTGGGCGAGGCTTTTTCACCGGCTGCGTTTTGCACGAGATGAGCGGGGGACACCTGGCGCCGATGGCGCTGTGGGCGAACGCTCCCCTCGTGGCGAGCAGCTACGCGCACAACATCTGGCAGTACCAGCAGCCGGTGCCGAAGAGCTTTCTCGACCGCGGAAACGCCGGCGTGCTTGAGTACCTCGACCTCATGAATGCCTCGGTGGTGCTGGCGCACGAGCCTACGTGGATCTCGTTCTGCAACTCGCTCAAGGATGACTTCGAGATGATCCATCGCGACGAGACGTTTGCCGTCTACAGCCGCCCCAGGTTTAAGCCCAACTTTGCGCTCGAGGGATCGCTGTCAGGGCTCTCGATGGCCACAAATTCCGTCACTTTTACACCAGAGAGCGAGCGCGTAGTGCTCAAGTTTAGGCACTTTCCCTTCCTGGCCAGCTCACAGTGCGCTCTGCGGCCGATTCAGGTGGCCCCGGAGGTTGCCCTAATCGAGCTCTCTGGCTGCAGCGTGGGCGAGCCAGTCACGATTACCAGCGTCTCGCCCCTAGAGCGCCTCCTGTCGCCGAGAGGAGGCTCGCGATGATGCGCCCGCGCCTCGTTCCGCTCCTCTCGTTCGCGCTCTCAGTGGGGCTGCTGTGGCTAATCCTGCCGGCGCTGGAGCCTGTTGACGGCCTCACTCCACTCCCCGATTCCCGCTGGCAGGCGCTGCTCAACCTCAACCATAACGCCTACCACGCATGGCGCGAGGACAACATCGCAAGGCTTGCAGGCAGGGCTCTCGCCACGCTCGCTGCGCCCCCCGTGCTCCTGCTGCAGTGCGTCATCGGGATGATCGGCACCCTCCTCGTGCTGCGCCAGACGTCGGCCGCGCTCGGGCGCCTGCCGGCGCTCCTTTGGCCCGCAAGTGCGGCCTCGCTCCTCTCAATTTTTGCCGCAGTGGGGAGCGACCGCTTTGTGGTTGGGGCGCTCGCCTGGGCGCCGCTCCTCTCGATGATGATCTTTGCCCTCCTCAACGCCACTCGCGATGGGCAGGCAGCTCGGGTGCTGCCGCTCTGGATTGTGGCGCTCTTCGTCTCCGTGCAGTGCGCCACGAGCGCCGCGCAAGCTAGCCTCCCGGTAGCTGTCGGCGCGATCATCTTCGCGCGCCTGGCGCTTGAGAAGCGGGCGGGGCTCCGCCCGCTCTCGGCATGGCAGGCGCTCCTCGTGGCGGCCATACCCCTCCTTCCTGCGGTGTGGGCCACGGCGGCAACGCCTCTCGCCCCGCTTCCCGACTACCCGCCGCTAGCGCACGTTGTGCCAGACACCGGCGAGAGCCTCCCGATCCTCTCGATCACCGGCCCGCACTACAGGCTTCTCACAATAGACCGCGGCAGCGCCTCAGCGGCGTATGGGCCCTCATGCCTCGTGCTGCTGGCTTGTGCCGGGCTCCTTGCGCTTACCGTCCGCCGGGCAGGGAGATCCCATGAGAAGCCGCTCATCACGGCGGCTACTGTCGGGGCCGTGCTTATCTCGCTGGATAGCTTCCTGCCGCGGGACTGGGCGCTCCAGGCGCCTATCGCCTCGCTGTCACGCATCTTGCCTTGGGGAGGCAGCGTTTCATTCACCTCGCTCGCCGTAGGCGCCGTTGCGTGGCTCACGACAGTTGCGGCGTGCAGCAGTTGGCGACTGCTCCCGCTGGCCGCCGCGCCCCTTGCGGCGTTCGTTCTCGGCTCGCCTGCCCTCCGAAATCCCGAGCTGGGCGAGATCCTGCGCGACGCCGCGCCGGAGCTCCGCCACGTGCTCCTCTCGCCATCCGCTGCTGTGGCGAAGCGCATGCTCTCGATCGATCCCCTCTTTCTCTCGCGCATCGGCACCTACCGCGCCCTGTCGAAGCACCGCATGCACGATGTTGCCCGATTAAATGGAAGCTTCACCCTTGAGCCCTCCACCCACGAGCCTCCCAGCCCGCAGTCATCTCGGGGCAGGCTGCGCACATACGAGGGCGGGCAGCGCGGTGGCGAGCTGCTGACCGTGAGCCTCCCGTCAGAGATGGCCGTCAGCGGCATCGAGATCTCTCCCGGCCCCTTTGTTGGCGACTTTCCGCGCGGGCTTGAGGTGTCGGCCGGAGCCTGCGGCGATGGCGCCCGCCATCCGGTGGTCTCGATCCCCCAGTGGCAGGGAGCCCTGCTCTTTACGCAGAAAGGGCTCCCGTACTGGAGCGAGTTTGAGGACGTCCGGATCCTCTTTCCAGCTCCCGAGCAGGCGCAGTGTATCTTTGTGCGGCAGACCGGCACTACCGCCTACGACTGGTCGGTTGAGCGCGTCAAAGTTCTCAAGGGCACGCCGTAGCGACGGCGGAGCACGAAGCCGCGCGCCCGAAAGACATTGAGCCCGTTCATGTAGAATTCATCCCTGATGCGCTCCATCAGGGCCTTGGGCGCCGATTCCTGCACAACAAAATCTTGCTCGTCTGGAACAGCGGGACGAGCCGCATGCGGCTCGGGAGCTTCGGGATGGGATATCCGAAGGCGATACCGTTCTGGCGGGCGGCGGGGTTCAGGCGCCCCAAGACAAACATGGGCACACTCAAGCACTGGCGTTTCACCGGCTTCTGCGAGCCGAAGGGTGCGCTGCGGACCCGTATGGAACGGAGCGCGCCCGTTAAGCGCAGCCCCGCGCCTAGGATTGCTCGCGCGGCGGGAGCTGCGCCGCTATCTTGTCGAGCACCCCGTTGATGAACATCGTCGCATCAGGCGCCGAAAAGCGCCGCGCGATCTCAATCGCCTCGTTTATGCTGGCCTTGCGCGGAATATCGGCACGGAACGCCATCTCATAGGCAGCGATCCTCAAGATGTTGCGGTCAATGCGCGCCATCCTCGGCAGGCTCCAGTGCTCTGAGGCCCGCGTGATCTGCTCGTCGATAGAGTCTAGGTTGTCCGCCACGCCCTGCACCAGCTCGCGACAGAAGTCCCCTGCCACGAAGCGGCTATCCGGATCTGAGTCATCGAGGTCGAGCTGCGCCTGAAAGTGGCCAATAAAGAACGCGAGGCTGTCAGGAGAGTACTCGCCCAACGTGTCGAACTGGTAGAGGGCCTGCAGCGCGGCTTCACGACATAATCGCCTGGATTTCACGAACCCTCCTACCGGAACATCTTCACGCACGGGTGCCAAAGAGCAGCTAACAGACTTACAGGATATGAAAGAATGGCGAGGGATCGATACGGAAAACGAATCAGCAACGCGAAAAGCACGCATATACAGCTACTTAGGCGCTCCTCTTGGCTAGCTTTTTAGCCCCTTGAGCATCCTTTGGGCACAAGCTAACGCCTCCGCCGGCTGCGCACAGAGGTGCGCAATGCCGCTCTGGCCCGTCCAAGCCTCTAGCGCCGCACTATTCTTTCCATACCTCGTGTCGAGAACCACGTGAGGGATCCCAAGCAGGAGGCATAAGATATGCCCGTGCAGCCGGTCGGTTATCACCACCCTGCCGCGGGAGAGCAGCGCGAGTCCCCCGTTCAGGCGCACCTGAGCCAGCCGCTCGTAGGAGTCCGCAACACGAGAGCACACATCTGGCCACGGCAGCCAGCTGGCGCTGCGCCGCAGCGCCAGCATGATGGCGAGGCGCCTCCGCCCTGCCACCACCTCTCGCTTCGGCTCTGCATCGTGCCAGTCTGCTAAAGCCACTCCGGGATCCCCGATGGCCGTATGGTGCATCCGCTCCACTGCGTCGCTGCGATTTTGCCAGAGTATATCGATGGACGGGGCGGAACGGGGCCCGAGCGGGCCCAGCGCAAAGGCGAGGTCCGGACAGGGAACGCCCTCAAGACCGAGAAGCTCCGCCGCAGCCCTGCCGCTCGGGAGGTCCCGAACGAGGAGCGAGAATCCGCCGTGGCGACGGCAGAGCTCCCTGAATCGCGCAGCTGCTCCCTCCTCCCTAAATGTGATCGTCTGCGGCAGCTGCAGTATCCGGTTGTTAGGAAAGTCCTGAAGGATCCTCTCGCGAAAGAGCTGCTCCCGCGGCCAGAGATCCCCAAGGTTCCCTCCACCATGAAACAGGATCACGCCGTCCCTAACCCTGGCAGCCAACGCCCGCTGGTCGTAGCTGGCAGCGCCGGTCTCGTACACGGTGCCCCTGCCGAGCCGCCGCAGCGCGGCCTTCGTGCCGAGCCAGATCGCCGAGTCCCCCACATTTCCATGGTTGGGAAAGTTGACGAGCGCCAGGGGCACATCCCGAGGGATGCAACGGTCGAGGGTCTCCTCAACGCGGGCCTGGAGGGATGCAACCAGTTTTGCAGCGGCAGCTGAATCGTTCATCGCAGGAAGAAGGGCCAAACAACAGCATCGCCAGAGGGGTGCGGGCAGCGAGGCCATCGCGCATTACGGTGGCTGCCGATATCCCCAAGTGGTGCTATCTTGAGACGCACGGGAGCGTCAAAAGATACTATCAGGTGTCTCCCATCTGTATACCGCTCATGTGGCGCCCGCTCAACACCGCAAAAAGATGGCTGGCCGGCCCCCCACGCGTCGGGCCCGGGCCGTTGCGTGTTGCCGTCGTCACACCCTACTGCGACGAGCCCCTCGATGTGCTCAGCCAGTGCCACGAGAGCGTGCGGGCCCAGTCGCACCCCTGTCTCCATGTAATGGTTGCGGACGGGAATCCTCGCAACGAGGTGCGTAGCTGGAGCGCCGACCACATCATCCTGCCGCGTCCTCACAATGACTTCGGCTCCGCAGCGCGCCTCATCGGCTGTCTGCACGCCATCGGCGCTGGCTGCAACGCGCTCGCCTTTCTTGATGCCGACAACTGGTACGATCCCGCCCACATCTCGACCCTTGCCGAGCTCTACCGGGCGACTGGAGCAGGATTCCTGGCGTCATCACGACAGCTGTGCCGGCTGGATGGCTCCGTTGTTGGCCCATGCACCAAGACTGACATTCGGCGGTTCATTGACACCAGCTGCATGATGTTTACCCCCTCAGCATTTCCCATCCTCTCACACTGGGTGCGGATGCCGGACTACGGGCACGTGATAGGGGACCGCATCCTGCTGTACCACATCGGTGAGGCGGGGATCCGGCGCGCATTTTCTGGCAAGCCAACGCTCTTCTTTCGCGCCTCACGGGAGGGCTTCTACCGTTCAATCGGCGAGCCTGCCCCTGCCGGCGCCCGCCCCTCGCCCGACTATCGCTCGGCATTCATGCGCTGGATAGATGATGGCCACCCGCCGCTGGCCTAGCGAGCGGCGCCCCTGCCCGACCCTACAGGAGGTGCCCCATCTTCTCGCGCTTGGTGCGCAGGTAGCCCGCGCTGCACGGGTCATCCTCAACCAGCATCGGGATCCGCTCAACGAGCGTTATGCCGTATCGCTCGAGGGTTTCGCCCTTCTCTGGATTGTTCGTCATGAGGCGGATATGGCGAATGCCAAGCGCGAGGAGCATGTGCGCCCCAACGGCGAAGTCCCTCTCGTCTGGCCTGAAGCCCAGCTTGACGTTCGCCTCTACCGTGTCGAACCCGAGGTCCTGCAGCTCGTAGGCTCGCAGCTTGTTCTCAAGCCCGATGCCGCGCCCCTCCTGGCGAAGGTAAAGCACAATGCCCGCGCCCTCAGCCGCGATGAGCTCCATGGCGCTCGCGAGCTGCGCCCCACAGTCACACCGCCGGCTGCCAAACACGTCGCCGGTCAGGCACTCCGAGTGGAGCCGCACGAGCGGCGCATACGAGGCCGGCATGGCCGAGAGGTCGCCGCGCACCATCGCAATGTGCTCCCGCCCGCCCACGTCGTCAGCGTACACCGTCGCCCGGAAGGGCCCAAAATCGGTTTGGACATCGCTCGTGCTGATCTGGCGCACCGCTATCTCATTGAGCGAGCGGTAGTGCCGGATAGCGGCGATAGTGGTGATCTTGATCCCATGGCGCCGCGAAAACTCCACGATCTGGCCGCCGCGAGCCATCGTTCCATCAGGGTTAAGCACCTCGCACAGGACGCCCGCGGGCTGCAGCCCCGCCAGGCGCGCCATGTCGAACACCCCCTCGGTATGGCCCTGGCGGCCAAGCACGCCCAGCTCGTTTGCGATGAGGGGAAACACGTGGCCGGGCACCACAAAGTCTGACGCCACGCTTGCTGGGTCCGCAATCTTCCTCATGGTGTGTGCGCGCGCCGCTGCGGTAACTCCCTGTCCAGCAACCTCGCGGTGATCGACGCTAATCGCAAAGGGGGTCTGGTGGCGCGAGTTGTTTGTGGTCACCTGCAGGGGCAAGTTGAGCCTCGCTGCCGCATCGGGCGAGATGCTCACGCAGATGAGCCCCCGAGCCTCCCGCATCAGGAATGCCACCTGCTCTGGAGTCGCTGACTCAGCCGCCAGGAAGATGTCGCCCTCGTTCTCGCGCCCCGCGTCATCGAGCACAAGCACCGGCTTGCCGCGGCGGAAGTCCTCGAGGGCATCGCCAAATGAAGAGAGCGGGAGCTCCTCGGATCCGCAAAAAGTTCCCATACGTCCTCGGGCTTGGCCCTTACGCGTTGCCGACCTTGTCGCCGGTGTCGGGATCGTTTGTCGGCGAGCCGAGGCTCTGGAGCGCATCCACAAACTGGCTGACGTCCGAAAACTCCCTGTACACGGACGCGAAGCGCACGTACGCGATCTTGTCCAGCCTGCGCAGCTCGTCCATAACGGCCTCGCCCAGGACCCGGCTGTCGATCTCCTTGACGCACAGCTCCGCCATGCGCTTCTCGACCGTCTCCACCGCCGAGTCTATCGCCTCGGCGCTCACTGGGCGCTTCTCGCAGGCCCGGCGAAACCCGCGCCGAAGCTTGTCTCGGTCAAACGCCTCGCGGCGCCCGTCCTTCTTGATGACGCCGGGAAGCACAAGCTCCACCCGCTCGTACGTGGTGAAGCGAAACCCGCAATCCTGGCACTCACGGCGGCGGCGTATCGCCCCGCCATCACCACGCGAATCGGTGACTGACGACTTCTCTGATGCGCACTTCGGGCACAACATACTGCTTCTTCTCTCTAGGAAACGAGGCGATGCCTGTAGAGCGGAAACTTTTTGCTCAGCTCCTGGACACCGTCCTGCACTGACGTAAGCTTGCTTTCATTCGTGTGGTTTTGCAGGGCCTCAACAATGAATGCCGCCACCTGCTCCATCTCCTTTGCGCCCATGCCACGAGTCGTGAGCGCAGGGGTTCCGAGGCGAACACCGCTGCAGATGGTAAACGGCTGCGGGTCAAACGGAATGCTGTTCTTGTTGGCCGTGATCCCCACCCTGTCGAGCGTCTCCTCGCCCACCTTGCCGGTGACCCCGATCGGGCGAAGGTCAACGAGCATCAGGTGGCTGTCGGTGCCGCCCGACACGATCTTGAGGCCGCCCTTTATGAGGGCAGCCGCCAGGGCGCGCGCGTTCTCAACGACCTGCGCTGCATAGCGCTTGAAGTCGGGGGCGAGCGCCTCCTTGAACATCACCGCCTTGGCGGCGATGGTGTGCATGTGCGGCCCGCCCTGCAGCCCTGGGAAGATCGCCTTGTTGATAGCCTTCTGGTGGGCTGCACGCCCCATCACCATGCCCGAGCGGGGGCCGCGGAGCGTCTTGTGGGTGGTGGTAGTGACGAGGTCTGCGTAGGGAACCGGCGAAGGGTACGCGCCGCCGGCAACGAGACCTGCGTAGTGCGCGATGTCCGCCAGGAAGATGGCGCCGACCTCGTCTGCTGCCTCCCGAAAGACCTTCCAGTCGAAGTGGCGCGAGTACGCCGACGCGCCCGCGATAATCATCTTCGGCTTGTGCTGGCGGGCGAGCGTGCGGACCTCGTCCGGATCAATCAGGCAGTCAGACTCCCTGACCCCATAGCCCACAACCTTGTAGTGAATCCCCGAGAAGTTTACCGGGCTGCCGTGAGAGAGGTGCCCCCCCTGGTCGAGCCGCAGCCCCATGAAGGTGTCTCCCGGCTTGAGAAACGCCTCGAACACGGCCTGGTTTGCCTGCACGCCCGAGTGCGGCTGCATATTGGCGAACTCTGCGCCGAAGAGCTCGCAACACCGCGCCCCCGCGAGGTTCTCCACCTCATCCACCACATGGCATCCGCCGTAGTAGCGCTTGCCCGGCTGCCCCTCAGCGTACTTGTTCGTCAGCACCGAGCCCATCGCCTCAAGAACCGCCTCACTGACGAAGTTCTCGCTCGGGATCATCTCCAGCCCGTACTCTTGCCGCTCGGTCTCGCGCTGGATGAGCCCAAAAACCTCGGGGTCAACATCGATCAGTTTCTTGCTGCGGGCCTGGTACGAGGCGGTAGTTGGCGACATACGTTCCTGGACAAAGTAGACGAAAAAGGGACCCCGTAGGGTC
>JAFMJG010000181.1 GCA_017853605.1 bacterium | reverse complement strand
GAGTCGATGAACGCATTCGCTGAGGCCTTCGGCGCCTCAATCGGGTTCGACCAGCGCTTGGCGGCATTCGATATCGAGGGAAGCGTTGCTCACGCAACCATGCTCGGCGAGGCTGGCATCATCCCGAAGGCTGAGGCACAGCAGATTGTGCAGGGCCTCTCACAGGTGCGTGCGCGCCTAGAGCGCGGGGAACTTGAGTTCAGGGTGTCGGACGAGGATATCCACATGAATATCGAGCGCTACCTGACCGAGGAGATCGGGCCCGTTGCCGGGAAGCTCCATACTGCCAGGAGCCGGAATGACCAGGTGGCAACCGACTGCCACCTCTTCGTCAGGGCAGCTGTGGTTGATTCGGTTGGCGCGCTCTTGGTGCTGCAAGAGGCTCTTATTGGGAAGGCGCAAGAGCACCCCGACGCAATTATGCCCGGCTATACCCACCTTCAGAGGGCCCAGCCCGTCCTGTTCTCGCACCACCTGCTGGCCTATGCCCAAATGTTTCAGCGGGACGTGGCGCGCATGATGGACCTCTACAGGCGCGCAAACGTCCTGCCGCTCGGCGCCGGCGCGTTAGCGGGCACGACCTTCCCAATCGACCGCGAGCGGGTGGCGGCGCTCCTGGGCTTCGACGGGGTCTACGAGAACAGCCTCGATGCCGTAAGTGATCGCGATTTCATCGTCGAGTTCGTCTCGAATGCTGCCACCTGCCTGATGCACCTCTCTCGCCTCGGCGAGGAGCTTGTGCTCTGGACGACTGGTGAGTTCGGCTTTGTGGAGCTGAGCGACTCCCTCACGACCGGCAGCAGCATGATGCCCCAAAAGAAGAACGCTGACTTTGCGGAGCTGATCCGGGGCAAGTCTGGAAGGGTGTACGGTGCCCTCGTCGGCATCCTCACAGTAATGAAGGGGCTTCCCTTGGCGTACAACAAGGACATGCAGGAGGACAAGGAGGGCCTGTTCGACTCGGTAGACACCCTCCTTGGGTGCCTCAGGGTTGCCGCGGAGATGATCCGCACCTGCTCGGTTCGCCCCGAGCGCATGCGCACTGCCGCGGGCCTCGGTTTCGTTAACGCAACCGATGCCGCCGATTACCTCGCAAAGAAGGGGCTGCCATTCCGTGAAGCTCACGAAGTTGTCGGGCGGATGGTTCGGAGGTGCGTTGAGCAGGGCCGGGACCTGCTTTCCCTCTCGCCCGAGGAGTTCCGCTCGTTCTCGCCGCTTTTCGGCGAAGACATCCGTGAAGCGATATCGCTCGAGGCGGTGGTCAACCGGCGCACCAGCAGGGGAGGGACCGGCAGGGGCGCTGTTGACGCCCAGCTAGGGCTCTTTGGCCCAGTTCTCGACTCCACCCGCAGCTGGCTCTCCACTCGGCGTTAAGAGCGGGGACCGTCACTGAACCGGCGCATCGGGCGCGGCGCGCTCGAAGCTGTCTGTCACGCTCCGCACCCCTCGCACCTCGGCGATCGCCCTAAGAAGCGGCGCAATCTCGCTCTCGTCCGCCTTGCCCCGAACTGTGACATCTCCGTTCCTAACCTCCAGCTCGAGCCGCTCCAAGTGCTTGACCTGGTGGCCAAGGCGGGAGCGGATCCTCGCCGCGAGCTTTCGGTCGGACGCCGCCCCGTACGGCCTAAGCGGCTCGGCGAGCGAGGCGAGCACCCCCTCGAGCCGATTACGGGAGTGCCGTGCCAGCCTCCCACCACGATGAGCCGCCGCGCGCGCAAAGCTGCTGCTCCTGTCAAGCAGCTCTGCACGCCGCCGGGCCCCCTGGTATGGGTCAACTAGGTAGGCGACGCCCGCCCCTAGCGCTGCGCCAAGTGCGAGCATCGCGAGATTGCTGGCCCGCCCCGGCGCTATGCGCGCGAAAGCCTGCTGCCCAACTGCGTACCGTGAACTCCCTTCACCCATATGCCTCCAAAGCTTTAGTGCGTCGGTGGCAAGATAGCCCGGCTGCCCATGCTGCGTATGATGCTCGCCGCAGTAATGGCGGTCATGGCGCCTGAGGGTGCAACTCGAGCACGATTCGCCCCACCGAGGGCAGGGGGGCAAATGACACAAGCAACAGGCTACAGGGAGGGGGAGCTAGGCACCGCTGCAGCTCCCTTCGTCAGCAAGAGCATCGAACTAGAGGCTGAGTCCGCTCGGGGATGGGAGGACGCCGTGCGCTACTGCGTGGTGGAGGCGTCGCGCACCCTCCAGAACATTACCGGAATTCAGGTCGATCGGGTGTCTGCCTCGGTGCGAGAGGCCGCGATCGTGTCCTACCGGGTCCGCTGCCGGGTGACGTTTCGCATCGATGATAGGCTCCGAAGCCATTAGCCCCCTAAGGGTGTTCGGATCAGTTCGCACCTGCGGCTATGCGTGGCGATCGTCGGGCTACGCTTTACCAATGCCCAGGCCCCGCAATACTCTAGGGCACAAGCCCTATGAAGCAAAACCCAAAACAGGGGATACGCCCAGCGCAGATTAGCCGCGCCCTGACGCACTTCGATGCAGTGGACGCTGCCCTCGCGCGGGTGGCTGCGCACCTCCAAGCAGCCCTCGCGGATGGAGCCGAGGCACTTCCCCGAGCGGCCGCGAGGATTGAGGCGCTGTTGGCGGGAGCGCAGGAACTACAGTGTGACCTGCAGGGCGCTCGGGCGCTCTATGACAGGGCAAAGAGCGTCCTCGACGAGGAGCACGCCGCCGGTCATCAGCGGATTGTGAGCTGGTATGCCCAGCCCGAGGCGCGCCGTGAGCGTTTTGCGAGCATCGTTGGGTTTCTGCGCACTAAGGGCCCGGAGGAGCCTGTCGCGATCTCTGAGCTGGCAGAGCGGCTAAACCTAAGCGACGCCGAAACCCCGGCAGAGCGCGTGCGGGAGGCCGAGCGCAAGCTAAGCTGGCTCAGTGTTGGCAACATAGCGGTTCGCCTTCAGCCGGCCGGACAAGAAGCTCACTTTACACTGTCGGCAGAGGCACGCGCCCTCATCTCGCAGGGGCTCTTCGCAGCCCTTGGAGTTCCCGCCGACACCTCAACGCCAGCGCAGCTAACGGAAAACACCAGCACCGATTAGGCGTCCCGGACTGCCTCTATGAAGTAGGCGTTTCGCGAGAAATCAAACGCTATTCGCGAGTCCAGGTGGTCGTTTACAAAATCCTCGTCGGACGGACCCACGGCATACCGATCTAGCATCTCGGGGTCAGTCCCGACCGGCACGTCAAACTGCTCCTGAAACTCAGCCAGGCTGAATTCCACAAGGGAAATCACGTCGAGCACGTCCTCGCTCTCCCCGTCGAGGATAACGAGAACCCGGCAGATGGCTTCGTGTGGGCCGCATGTTTCCATGAGAGAGAAGGGTAGCACCTTTTGTGCAGCATGACATCCCGGCACTCCTCAATCTGGCGCTCTTCAGGTACTATCCCGGCGTGAACGCGACGGATGAGATCCCCAACCTTGTTAAGATGGACGGCTGGCTGGCGCCGTACGCGGGTGCTATCAGGCACCGCTCGCGCCACGCGGAAGAGTTTCGCAGCCGGATCCTAGGCGGACACAAGACGCTGGCGCAGTTCGCCCAGGGACATCGCTTCTATGGCCTGCACAAGCTGTCGTCCTCTTGGGTGCTCCGCGAAAGGGCGCCAAGCGCTAGCCGGATTACTATCGTGGGTGACTTCACCGGCTGGCGTGAGGACCGCTCGTTCGATCTCGTGCGGCGCGCCGATGGCAACTGGGACATCTCCTTGCCCCTCTCAGCGCTAGCGCACGGAGACCACTACAAGCTCAAGATCTACTGGCATGAGAACGGAGGGGAAGCCTGTGGGGAGCGCCTGCCCTCGTTCTGCACCCGCGTGGTGCAGGATGACGCCACCAAGCTCTTCAGCGCGCAGGTGTGGGATCCTCCCCAGCCGTACCGTTGGCGGAACCCCGAATTTTCGGTGCCTCCACGCGCGCCCCTCATCTACGAGGCGCACGTAGGAATGGCCCAGGAGGAGGGGAAGGTAGGCTCCTATGCCGAGTTCACGCGCAACGTCCTCCCCCGGATCAGGGACGGCGGGTACAACACCATCCAGCTTATGGCGGTGCAGGAGCACCCTTACTACGGGTCCTTTGGTTACCAGGTGTCTAATTTTTTTGCTCCGTCATCGCGGTTTGGCGCCCCAGAGGACCTCAAGGAGCTCGTTGATGCCGCGCATGGCATGGGGATCGCGGT
>JAFMJG010000180.1 GCA_017853605.1 bacterium | reverse complement strand
TCTCCCGCTTGCCGCGCTCGATCCCCCGGCAGATGATCCGCGCCGCCCTCTCCGCATCAACGAGAAATGGCATCTTGAAGTCATTCTTGTCCGTGAGCGGCGTCTTCACGAAGCCCGGATTGACGATTGAGACCGTGATTTCCTTCAGCTTGAGGTGAAACCGGATGCTCTCCAGAAAGTGGATCGCGGCGGCCTTGCTCGCCCCGTACGCCGCAGCACGCGGCAGGCCGCGGTAACCCGCCAGGCTCGCAACCGGAGCGAGGTAGCCCCTGCCCCTCTCCAGCATGCGGGGCAGCACCGCCTCGATGCAGAAAAGTATCCCGCCGAAGTTGAGCTGCATGATTGAGAGGTATTCAGCGCTGTTAAAATTCTCTGGCACCGTGAAGATGTGCGTGCCGGCGTTCGGTATGGCGAGATCGATCGGCGCCACGGCGCTCTCTATCGACTCCACAACGCGCTTCATTTCAGCCACATCCGTGACGTTGCCGGGGAAGCTCCACGCCTCTCCCCCCTGCTCACGGATGCGCTCGGCTATCTGCTCAAGGACCTCGCCACGCCGCGCGGTCATTGCGACCTTGGCGCCCCGCCGAGCGAGCTCATAGGCGAGCGCCTCCCCTATGCCGCTGCTGGCCCCTGTCAGCCAAACACACCGCCCCTTGAGCGCCAATCCAGGCATGAGAACCCCCCGCCGTAAATAAGTCTTTGCCGCAGCGCAGCTTACCCCGTACAGTACCCCTGGGGAAGGTTCCCCAGGGAGGAAATCCGCGTCATGGAGCAGCGCAGCCACTTTACAACGACGGTTCTCTGGATAACCGCTTTCTACTACCTTGCCTGCGGTTTGTCCGCGATCTTCTACCCGGTCTCTTGGCTCTTCCTCTCGGGGCTCCCAACCACCGTGAGCAACGAGCTCGGGCTCGCCTTCGGTGTCGCTGGGGTATACCTCCTCACGATGGCTTTCGCCGCGACCCTTGCTGCGCTCAACCCAAGGGAGCACCGCAGCGTGATCCTGATCCTCGTCGCGGGCAACGTGCTCGACTTCGCGGTGACCCTCAAGGCCGTCGTTGCCCAGTCTCTCCCATTCATCAACGGAGCGCTCTTTATCGTGGTAACGGTCGGCTTTGCGCTCTCGCTCTTCTATGCCTACCTGCAAGCGCGTCTCGCCCACTGAACAGGCCGCCTCCGCTACCGTTTCTAAAACCGACTCATCCGATCACCTGCCCGCGTGCGCCAACGCCCCCACATTTTGCGGCTCCGGAGGGGCGAAGCATAATCATTTGACACCTCACCCTCTGGATGTTACCGAAAGGTGTTTGCACCGCGATCCCTCGCGTGACTTTCTGTCCGTGCCGCTCGGCGGTCGGGGGAGCCCGAGACATATTTTGCCATGCGCTTCGGAACGTGGGGTGTGAACAGTTAAGCCCTTTGCCTTACCGTTCGAAGTTTAAATGCCGTCAGCCAGCCAAAACCCCGACCCCTCACGGCGCCGCGACGCCAGCCAGCAGCCCGACAGCAACGAGCTGTCGCCGCCCCAGCAGCCCCTCGGGCCAGCGTATGATCCCCTCGCGCACCGCCCCGGATCGGCCCACTACTACTCCTCAATTCTCAGCATCCTTGATCACATCAACACCAATAAGCCCCTGATCATGCCGGCGCGGTGCAGGGAGCTCATGCAGCAGCTTGATCTCGTCGAATGGAGCGGCCCGTATCCTGATGGGGTTGAGCCGCGCCAGGTCCCTTTCTTCGTGAGCGATGTGCGCTTCCACGAGCAGCTCGGCAATCTCTATGAGCGGGTGGCCGAGCTCGCCAAGGCTGGCGCCAGGCAGGAGACGCGAACACTGCGGCGCGGGCGCGGGCGCACCAAGCTGAGCCCAGACCAGGAGAAGTCGCTTGACCTGTTCGCCGAGCTTCAAGAAAAGATCGACGGCATCCACGGGCAGCTCCACAAGCGGCACTACAACTGGAACGCCTCTGCCGGCGACGCATTCGTGCGCCTCATGCCCTTCGCCCGCTCCCTGCGCGACCAGACGGCGAGGATGCCGCAAGAGATCCGGGAGTTTGTCGTCAAGGTTGTCCTCCGCCCAGAGGAGATATCTCCCTCGGCCAAGATCCAGCGGCGACGCATCCTGGAGCATGCCGTGAAGCTCGCGAGGCTGCCGAATCCGGATCTGCACCTGCGCAAGTTCAACATCGGCATACTGCAGCAAACGATAGACCTGCAGGGGGACAGCCTTGAGCAGCGCTTTGCCCGCATTAAGGCGGAGGTCCTGACCGATGACTACCTGCAGGACCACCGGTCTCGTGCCGGCAAGAGCGCGCTCGCGTGGCTCAATTCCTCGAGGGGGGGAAACTACTGCCCCCCGCCGTACCCAAGCTGGCAGGGAGATCTGCTTGAGGAGTGCCGGGCAGCATCCCAAAAGATCGTTGTCGGCGCACGCCAGCTTTCGTACGCCGCGTTCAGCAAGCTTCGGCTTGAGAACCGGCACCTCGCCGGTGCTGAGCCCCTCTTCCACACCTTCGTAAAGGAGACGCATGAGCAGGTGAAGCTGGCACACGGCTCCGACATCGATCTCCCGCCTGGCCGCGGCATCTTTATGGCGGGACCGCTGCTCAACAAGCTCTTTCACGGCTACGGATGGGAGCGCGGCGCAGAGGGAGATGCGCGCTACCGGGACACGAGCGGTGCCTGGTGGGGCCCCGCCATGGCTTCCTACGAGAACACGAGCGCTATCTTTCTTAGGGGATGGATTGCCGTGCTCAACCCCGCGCCTGAGTTCAAGCTGTTCAACACGCGCTACGCCCTCGTCATCGACAACAACCACTTCACCGACCTCTACGGCTGCGCCTACGGCATACCTGAGTCGGTCATCACGCAGAAGGTCGCAAGCACGCTCCACAGCCCAGACCGCAAGCCCGGCAAGCGCACAGCGGACCTCTCTGCTAAAGAAGCTTCGGTCTCTGGCCTGATCGACGCGACTATAGAAGCTGGGCTGCCGCCTCTCGTCCTGGGCACGATGTCACAGCTCTTTGGCGGCATGTCGAATGCCCTGCCGGTTGGCCATTCGCCGACCCTGACATGGGAGCTCTCCCGGCAGGGAGGAGCGTGGAAGGACGTCTACAACCACGTGCACTGGTCGTGGATGGTGTGGGGAGAACGGAGCACGGAGTCTGTCACCGAGAAGGCCGCACCGATGGCAGAGGCGGACCGTGAGATCCGCAAGTTCGCTATCGCCGGACAGCAGATCCTCGGCCTCTTCTTCGACCGCTATGCGGCGTGGAAAGGCGACCTAACGCCAGGGGCGAGGGCTGCGCCTATTATGCTGCGCAAGGCCTACGAGATCTATCGCGCGACGAAGGCCGAACACCCCTCAATCCCGAAGGACGAGAAGGTATACATCGGCCTCTACAACCGCAATTCGCCTGGCACTCTCCCCACCCCGCTCATCGACTGCAGCACGATGCAGCTCCTGCGTCACGGAGAGCCGGTTCAGCTGCCGACCTGGAGCGACGGGACCGAGAATAGGGAGCTCAATGTCTGGAGGGAGATGGTCAGGCCGATTCTCACCAAAACAGCGCCGGACGGGTTCGAGCGCGAGGGGGACTACGAGCTCGCTATCATCGGCACCAAGGATATCAAGGGAATCGCTTAGGCGAAGGAGGATACCATGAGCAAGACCGCCCAGATGCTGACTGAAAACTCGCCGTGGGGCTCGCTGCAGCTGCCGAAGATGGCTCCTGAGGCCCCCGTGAAAGAGCCAAAGACAGCGCCGCCTCCAACCAAGCCCTCACCGGCGACCCCCACCAGGGATCCGGTCCGGCCCGGGGAACGCCCAGATCCGCGCGAGCAGCCGGTGCCCCAATGCCCGCCATCAACGTGCCCAGCCCCGTAGCAGGAGTCATTGACGGGTGCCCTATGCGAGCGGAAGGAGGAGCCGGAAGCCGCAGCCAGGGATGCCATCCCTGACCAGCTCGATAGCGCCGCCGTGCAGCTCAAGGATGCGCTTGACGACAGCCAGCCCGATCCCCGCCCCCTCTGTCTCACGGCCGGCGCGCTCTCCACGAGAGAACATTGAGAAGAGCGCAGCCGAGTCGAGATCCGGTATGCCAGGGCCATTGTCCCGAACCAGCACCTGAAGCATCGGGGCCTCGCCCCGCTTCACGACCTCCGGGGAAGCCACAGAGAGTATCACCCACTCCCGATCGCCGTACTTGATCGAGTTGCTGAAGAGGTTGAGGAACACCCGGCGCA
>JAFMJG010000058.1 GCA_017853605.1 bacterium | reverse complement strand
AACACCCTGGTCACGAACTTGCGGATGGTGCCGAGCTTCTCAGCGTACTCCGACCCCGGCAGGGAGCGGTCGCCGACGACAACGTGCACCCGCCGCCTGTGGATGATGTCGAACACGTACGGGATGGCCTCTAGCTCGTAGGGAATGTCGCCATCCGTAAAGATGCGAACATCTCCCTTCGCCTCAGCCATCCCGGCCTTGATTGCGCCAAACTTGCCGCGATTCTCCGGAAGCGTGATAACTCGCAGATTTTGGAGGTTGAGGTCTCGCAGTACCGCGCTTGTGTCATCCGGGCTGCCGTCATCCACAAAGAGTATTTCAAATGAGATCCCCGACAGCGCGCTGAGATACGAATGCACCAGCTCGGCGCTCTGCTTGGCGTAGGCCGAGCCCTTGTAGATCGGTATGACGAGCGAGAGGTCCATAGAAAGAGAGAGAGCACCTAGAGAGAACTACCCCAGACACAAAACTGTCCAGGGGTGAACGACGTTCCAATGCTTTAGATGCGCGCTATCCTTGGCGGGAACCCTCTCTCAAGTAATAACACACGGCTGCAAGCTGTTTTCGGCGATCAGGGCTGGGCACCGGCAGAGAATAGCGTTTTAAAATTGCCATGGCGGCTGTTCCATATCCCGCAGCGCGCCCTGGAGCAGTCCCTTGGGAATGCCCCTGGGCTGTCACTTCCTTCCGAAAGCCACAGCAACCGAGGACGGCCCGCTTTTTTCCCGCCGCTCTTGCTGTCCGAAAGGCGCTTCTTGAATCGCCTCTGCGATGCCAGACGCTAAAGATCGCCGAGACAGCAGGTGCCCAACAGCGCCTAAACAGACGCAAAAGCGCTCATGCCGCCAGCTCATCCTTTGGGGGGAATCGTGAGCATGCGCAGCGCGCAGATACGCCGAGCCGCCTCCAGCGCCAGCGAACGGAGGGCTGTCTTGGTTCATAATGGTTCGGCATCCCAGCGATGCTACGATACGCAGCGTGCAGCCGGGGACACGACAGAAGCGGAGTGCGCTGAAGTATCACCCGCATCCCGCCCACGGGGTTTTTGCGAAGATCGCTAGGGGCCATGTGGCGGCTAGGTTAGGGTCGTGGCAGCGCTGCGCGGGATCGACAAAAACCCAATAATTTCGCGACGTATAAAACACGATCGCTCGATTCAGACAAAAGATTTGGCCTGCCGAGCTTGTTCAAGAATGGGCTTCGTGCGACGATCCCAAAGGCACGTAAAACGAGGATTTTCAAGGATGTACCACGGCGACGCAGCTCCTGGAGAAAAGTTCGAGTTTGTTAACATTTTGAAGCAGGGGGTGTTCTGGGCTGTTCACCTCGCCTGCTTTTCGGCGTTGTGGGTCGGTGTCAGCTGGGTGGCTGCGATTGTCTGTTTTGCCCTCTACTTTATCCGCATGTTCGCCATCACTGGCGTGTACCACCGCTACTTCTCCCACCGCTCATACCAGACCAGCCGCCCGTTCCAGTTCCTCCTTGCCCTGCTCGGCACCACTGCGGCGCAGAAGGGCCCGATTTGGTGGGCGTCGCACCACCGCCACCATCACCGCCACTCAGACACCGAAGAGGATATCCACTCGCCGATCATTCACGGCATCTGGTTCGCCCACGTCGGCTGGGTTCTGAGCTCCCAATTCCTTGAGCCTCGCCTTGACCTTGTCAGGGATCTCACGAAGTTTCCGGAGCTGCGGCTGCTAGAGAAGTATAACCTCCTGCCACCGGTGCTCTTGGCCGTTGCAACGTACTTCCTCGGCGTATGGCTTCAGGCCGCGTATCCGCAGCTCGGCACTACCGGGCCGCAGATGCTCGTGTGGGGCTTCTTCGTCAGCACCGTCCTGCTGTACCACGGCACCTTCTGCATCAACTCTTTCACTCACCTGATCGGCAAGCGCCGATTTCCTTCGACAGACCACAGCAGAAACAACCTCGTTCTTGCCCTCATCACCCTTGGCGAAGGGTGGCACAATAATCACCACTACTATCCGGGCTCTGAGCGGCAAGGCTTCTACTGGTGGGAGATCGATATCTCTCACTACATCCTCACGGTGCTCTCGTGGATGGGCCTGGTGTGGGACCTCCGGGTTCCGCCTGCGCGGGTGTATGAGGCAGCTGGAAAGCTCTCGTAACCGCCCGGCGCAATCACGGCGCTACTGTGCGCTTGAGCTCCCTTTGGGAGTGACGCGCCTCATTCTGGGCCTGGACGCCCGCTGCTACGCTCCCCCCAATGAGTTGCCGAGAGCAACGCCTCTGCGGTAATCCCGCGATGGCGATGAGTAGAGAGCGAGATACCTAAGCGTATCCGCAGGCCCTAACGGAAGGCGAAATATCCTCTCGTGAAGAAGCCCACAAAGGACTCAATCCTCCCCGCAAGTGGAGGACTCCCTCTCTCTGCTCGGCTCGGCGGCCCACCGCCCGGATACCGAATGGTGTCCGGGCTTTTTTAATCCTCGTCCTTTGGGCAATCACGGCGGGCCGAGGCTCCCCCTTACGGCAGAGGCCCTGATGGGACACCCATCGATGCCCATCGCAGCCCCTGCGCCGCAGCGCGCCACTCATCAGCAGGCGGCGATCTTCGCCCTCACCACGCTCTCGGTGGGCCTCTCGGCGCTCATTCTCTTCCCATTCCTGAGCTCCCTCGCCTGGGCGCTCGCCCTCTCGGTAATCTCGTATCCCCTCTTCATTCGCCTTAACCGGAGACTTCGCCATCGGGGCGCAGCAGCTGGGATAGTCGTCGCAGCGCTCGCCGCCGCGCTTCTTGTGCCCTCCGCATGGGTGCTTGAGCGCCTCATCGAGGCTGGGATTGGGGGGCTGCACCAGGCTCTTCCGATGATCGAGGGGCGGGCATGGGAGCCGCACCTCTCCGGCCATCCAGCGCTCGCCCAAGGGATTGCCTGGCTTGAGCGCAACCTGCGGATTCAGAGCGTCGCCGGAGAGCTGGCAGCGCGCATTCGTGACCGTATCCCGTCGCTCATCACGATATCCTTGCGGGCCTGCCTAGAATGGATGCTGGTCTTCTTCACCTCGTTCTTTCTCCTTCGTGATGGGCCCATCCTGTTGCGCCTAGGCGAGAGGCTGCTGCCTCTCACTCGCCGCGAGGCTGCCCAGCTCGTTCGCCGCCTAGGCGACACGATTCACGCAACACTCTTCGGCATCGTCGCAGTGGGGGTGTGGCAAGGTATTCTGGGCGGGTTCCTATTTTGGTGGCTAGGGCTGCCGGGCCCAACGATCTGGGGAGCCGTCATGGCGCTGCTCGCCATCGTGCCGTACTTAGGCACCTTCGTCGTGTGGATCCCCGTAGCGCTGTTTTTTTCGGTAAAGGGGGAGTGGCAAACAGCCGTTGCCCTCGTGATCTGGGGCTCAATCGTGATCGGCCTGTCAGACAACCTGCTCTACCCGATATTGGTCGGAAAGCGGCTGCACTACCACACGATTGTCGTCTTCTTTTTTTTGCTGGGCGGGGTTTTCCTGTTCGGCGCCTGCGGGGTGGTCGTGGGGCCGATGACTCTCGCAGGGTGCGACGGCCTGCTGCGGGTGGCACGCGCACGCGGCACAAACGGGGCTGCCGGCTCTCCCCGGCAGCCCCTCGGCACTTCACCGCTCTAGTGTGCGGCGGCTTCGCTGCGGGTGCGTCCCGCTGACTGCTCAAGCTGGGGTGCTGCCCCGAGCTTCACCGGGATGCGGCGAGCTTGCGACCGTACCTCGGCACTCTTGGGCAGGGTCACCGTCAGAAGCCCGCGATCGTAGCTCGCCTGGATCTGGCTCTCTTCGACCTCCGAGGGCAGCGAGATGCTGCGCTCAAAGGCGCCATAGCGGCACTCCTCAACCCTGCCGCGGCCTCGCGCGAGCTCGCGGCGCTCCTCCTCCTTCTTTTCGCCTCTCAGGGTCAGCCAGCCGGGCTCGTACATAATCTCCACGTCGCTCTCCTTCATTCCAGGCAGCTCCGCAACAACACGAATATGCTTTTCGTCCTCGAGAACGTCTACCCTCGGGGAAAAAGCCTGGCGGCTTATGGCAGACGGAACCGGCCGCTCCCAGAAATCCTCAACCATCCGGTCGATCGCGCTCTGGAAGAGGCGGGGAAAGGGCAGCAGATCTTCGCTGAAGAGCCGGGGCCGTGGTTGTAGTGAGTACTCGCTTCGTAACATAGGCTTTCTCCTAAAGGGATGCGGGAGCACGTCCCGCAAAACATGTGGGGGGTAGGCTAGAGAGAGATGCCGCCAGGGGCTTATGACGGCTGACATGCTGCTACGGGGATGCGGGCGCAGCGGCTAGCCCGGCTCGATCTTTACCTCTCGATGGCAGGAACCACAGTTCTCAAAGAGGGGATAGAGCTCTTGGGATGACAAGACTGCAACAGGATTGTGGCACTTGGGGCAAGCAACCTCAGCCCTGAGGATCTTGGTTCGCTGGGCATGAACCCTGTAGACGACTATCGGCGCGAGCAGGATTGTGAGTGGCACGAGCACGAAGTGCGCTCCGGGTATGCACAGGCATACACACCCGATGAGCAGGCAGGCGCCAGCGGCTTTTAGTGCGCGCTTAAGCCTCGCCTCCTCGCCAAAACGGATCACCCGCAGAGAGCCCTTGGCTGACTCCCCTCCGCAGCGCGCAACGATAGCGTGGTCTTGAACTTCACTTGTCATGTAGGTCCCTTAGCCTGCGTTTGCCCGTAGCTGCAATCTTTTGCGCTCGCGTGCTATGGTGCAGCTCTCGTTTGACCATGAATTCCTCCGTTGCTCAACCCGCCTTGTGCCCAGCCGCCCAGCTCGATCCCAGGTCGCTCCCGCCCGAAGCGTTTCTGCAGGCCGCACAGGATGCCGGCGTCAGCGCTGGCGCTGCGCGCAGATGGGCTGGAGCCGTTATCGGCCGCGGCGAATGCAGTGCGGCGGCGGTGCTCGCCACAAGCCAGATCGGCAAGCGCTTTCGCAGCTTGTTGCCTGACCTTCCTGCCCTGCGCCTCTGCTCACACATCCGCTCAGAGAGTGACGGTTTTGAGAAGCTTCTCTTTGAGGCCCAAGACGGCTTGAGGGTCGAGACCGTGATAATTCCGCTGCTGCGGAGGGGCGCAGTCTCGATCTGCCTCTCCTCCCAGGTTGGCTGCGTGATGGGGTGCGCTTTCTGCGCGACAGCGAGAATGCCCACGAGGCGCAACCTGGCAGCGTGGGAGATCCTGGACCAGTTCATCCAGGCCAGAGGGATCGTCCTCGCGCAAGGAAGGCGGGTCACGGGCGCCGTCTTCATGGGAATGGGGGAGCCGTTCCTCAACTTCTCTAGCGTCATGACGGCTGCGCAGTGGCTTCACTTTCCCCTGGAGCATGCGATCTCCGGGAAGGCCATTACAATCAGCACAGTGGGGCTCGTTGACGAGATTGAGCGCTTCACCGACATGGCGCTCCCCTTCCGGCTCTCAATTAGCCTAGGAGCCGCGACCGACGAGAAGCGGGCCCGGCTTGTGCCCGTTGCAGCGAGAACGCCGGTGAGCCGAGTGATGGCTGCCGCGAGGCGGCACGCACTGGCCCGCGGAGATCGGGTAAACCTGTCCTACGTCTGCATTAGCGGCGAGAACGTGGCCGAGGAGGATGCGCTGGCCCTCGCGGCTCTTGTTGGGGACACTCCGGTCCGCCTCGACCTCATAGACGTCACCGACCTCTCAGGCCGTTATCTTCCTCCGGCCGCAGGGGAGCTCAAGGCTTTTCGTGACGCGCTCTCACGCCACCTAAGGCAGCCCGTTGCCCGCCGGTACTCCGGTGGGTCTGATATTCGCGCCTCATGCGGCTCGCTAGCCGGAATCTAGCCCTGTCCGCCGCTCACGGCTCGACCTCTGCGTGAGGGGGCAGCGTGCCGCGCATAACGTCCTGCTCAAGCCGGAGCCACATCATGTGCCGCCTTCGCCGCTCAGGGCGCTCACACCGGTACACATGTTCTGCCCCTTCGGAATTTAGCCCGGCGGCCTCAAGGCCCTGCTGCCCGTGCATCATCGCGCACAGCGCCGCCCCCCTCGTTCCCGCCTCCCGCGACGGGAGCCGGCACAGGGCATGTCCTGACACGTCTGCCACGTACTGAAGCAGGAAGGGCGTCTCTGAGCCCCCTCCCGCCACATCGATCTCCGCTGGGACCGATCTCCCGAGAAGTCCCTTGTCGGAAAACTCCTCAATCATGCGGACGATGATGTTCCCGACGTTCTCAACGACTGCCCGCGCCCGATCGGCCACTGATGCGCCGGACTTGCATGCCATCACGTTAGGCAGCTTGGCATCTGATGAAGGCGACGCCGCCCGGTGCCCAACGAAGTAGCCGATCGCCCGGCCCTCTGGGCATTCAGCCAGCGAGGATTCGCAGAGGGCATTGAGCTCCTCAGAGCTTGCGCACCAGCCCCGCCGAAGCGGCTCCAGGAGGGCCGCTCCGGTGACCGGAGATGTTGCCTCGACCAAAAACCTGAGATCTCGGCTAGAGCCATCGGGCGAGACACGCGAGAGCAGCACGCTCGTCATGAGGCCCGTCTTCTGCACCGGCGACGCGCCGGTGTCCTTGGTGAGGGATGCGATCGTGCCGATGTTGAGCAGCGCCCGCCCCTGCGGCCCTAGCCGCCCAATGAGAGCCGCCTGCTGGTCCCCGAGTAGGGCCAGGATAGGGAGAGAGTCATACGACCCGTGGTCGGCGATCGAGGCCCTGATCTCTGGCAGCCTCGACGCGTCAACGGCGAACTCCCTGCACAGGTCCGCACTCCATCCCCGCTCACTCAGGGCGTAGAGCATCGTCCGGGCAGCCATGGTGTCTTCTGTAATGAAGCTTTTTTTCCCGCCCAGGCGGTGAATGAGGAAGGAGTCGAGTGTCGCGACGAGCACCGAGGGCTCAAGGAACTGCCTCTGCAATAGGTGAATCTTGCCGGCCGCGAAGTGCGGTATGGTGGGGAGCCCCGTCTTGGCAGAGATGCGCTCCACCCCGCGGCCGAAGTCCTTGATGATCGGCGATGTGCGGGTGTCCGCCCACGTGAGCATCGGGTGACGAACTCGCCCGTCCGTCCCGTTCCACGCGAGCACCCCAGAGCGCTGCACCGCCAGGCCAGCTGCCGAGACCTGAAGCCCCTGCCCTTGTGCCCAGCGCCGAGAGCGATCAATCACCCGCACGACGGACTCAAGGATGCCGTTCGGATCCTGCTCTACCCTCTCGCCTGCCTCCTTTCGCTCAGGAACCGGCTCATGAAGCTCGTGGAGGATAGTTCCGGCGCTATCGACCACGGCGCCCTTGGTTGCGCTTGAGCCCTGATCGATTCCCAAAAAAAGCTGCGGCGCCGGCATAGTCACCCTGGTTGCAAACAACCTCCTCAGTATCCCAGATATGCTCGCCATGCGGCACGTGCAATTCTCTCTGGAGCGCCCCGCAGGCGAGCGCGCAGCGTGACGCGCCAAACGCTAATTGCCTGAATGGACACGCCTTCTTGAGTCATGCAGAGGCGGCTTCCGAAACAGGGCCGGCTTTACAATTACGCTGGATGGCTCACAATGAAGGGCGTGAAGGCAAAACAGTACCTTTCTGACAAAGTGACTGCTGGCGAGCGGGTCACTGGCGCGGAGGCGCTCCAGCTGTGGCAGCTGTTCGGCTGCATGGAGCTCGCCGCTCTCGCGCAGCTGGTGCGCCTCCGCCACAACCCTGCGCCGGTTGTGACGTACCTGGTAGACCGCAACATCAACTACACAAACGTCTGTAACTCCGACTGCTCATTCTGCGCCTTCTACCGCCACAGCCCGAGTGATCCAGAGGCCTACGTGCTCTCAAGGGAGGTGATCGCAGCGAAGGTGCGCGAGGCGATAGAGCTTGGAGCGAGCCGCATCCTGCTTCAGGGGGGCCACAACGATGAGCTCCCCTACTCCTTTTACCTGGATCTCATCGAGTGGCTGTCATCGAACTACCCGCTTCAGCTCAATGCCTTTTCGCCCTCTGAGGTGCACCAGATGACCGTGGTGTCGGGAAAAAGATCTCTTGAGGTGCTCCAGGACCTGAAGGCTGCGGGCCTTTTCGGCCTTCCAGGCGGGGGTGCTGAAATTCTCGACAATGAGGTCCGCAAGCGCATCAGCCCAAAGAAGATCCCTGCCGAACGTTGGCTCGGAATTATGGAGGAGGTTCAATCGTTGGGGCTCGTCACAACCGCAACGATGGTGATCGGCTTCGGCGAGGAGCTAGAGCACCGTATCCGCCACCTTGAGCGTCTTCGCGATCTTCAGGACCGCTCCATAAAAGGGGGGCTCGAAGGCTTTAACCTCTTCATCTCGTGGACTCACCAGTTTAATGAGCGCACCTCCCTGGGCCGGAGCCGCCATGCGGCACGCTATGGAGCCGGCGCTGTCGAGTATCTCAAGAACGTAGCGTGGAGCAGGATTGTCCTGGACAACATCCGCCACCACCAGTCGAGCTGGCCAACCTGTGGCGCAGAGATCGCTGAGCTCGGGCTCCACGCGGGGTGTGATGACATCGGCAGCACGATGATGGAGGAGAACGTCGTGTCCCGGGCCGGCGCCACCACGGCAACGAAGTGGAGCATGAGCCCAGAGGAGCTTGAGCGGCACATCCGGCAAGCGGGCTTCGAGCCGCGCCGCCGCGACAGCGCGTTTGTGCTGCTCAATCATCCGGCCGCCCAAGCTGCGGCTGACGCGGCTGCGTGAGGCTGGCATGACGCCCAGCGAGGAGCCATACTCTGCCCCCAGGGTCGGAGAGGGCGCGCGAGCAGGGTCGCGCATAAGCGGCTTTGTCCCTCGGCAAACGATGCCCTACGACGCCTGGCATGAGGCCAGAAAGGCCCACCACGCCAGAGTTGACGGATGGATAGCAGACCGCCAGAGCCGCGCGTCCCGCAAGGCTCCCAACGCTGTCTTCGATTTTCTCTTCACCTACTACTCGCTTCGCCCCTCTCACCTCGGCCGGTGGAGTCCAGGCTTCGATGTCGTGCTCGAGGGGGGCGCGCCTGAAGCCTGCGACTGGCCCCAGGATTTCGTCGGGTGCCGCGAGGGCGCGGTGCTGCCAGGCCGCAACTTTCCGCCCCATCGACTTCGATACCTCGAGTGGGCAATCCGCTACCTTTCAGCCGTTCGCGAACGGGCGCCCAGCTTTTCCTGCTTTGGGCTGCACGAGTGGGCGATGCTGTACCGCACCGATGACATCCGGCATTCGCAAACTCCACTGAGGGTCAGCAAGCACCAGATATCGTCGGCGGTTGAGGAGCTCGGGCTTCGCTGCTCCCACTTTGATGCCTTCAGGTTCTTCACATCCGAGGCAGCACCGCTCAACAAGCAGCGGCTCTCGCGGGAGTCCACCACCGAGAGCGACCAGCGGGCTTGCATTCACGTCACGATGGATCTCTACAAGTTCGCCTACAAGATAGCGCCGTGGTGCCCAAGTGACATCGTTGCAGAGGCATTTCTCCTCGCCGCTGACGCGCGAACAATCGACATGCGGGCCAGCCCGTATGACCTCTCTGCGATGGGGCTGGCGCCGATCTGCATTGAAACTGCGGCTGGGCGGCAAGAATACGTGCAGGAGCAGCGCCGGCTCTCTGAGCTCAGCACGCCGATTCGGGACCGCCTCCTCTCGGTGTACGAGCTGCTCGGCCTCTGCTGTGCTGGCGACAGGAGCCCGCCGCCCTAGCCCACAGCCCAATCGTGTGCACTGGAAGCGGAATCCTCTCCATAAGGCTACTCGCTTCCCAGCCCCCTGTTGATGCGCCCAAAAAGCCCCGTTAGGATCTTTAGCTCCCGTGCCGTCAAGCGGCCCCTTCGGGTCACGTTCACCAGCAGGTCCCGTATGTGCTCAGGGGAGTGCTCATTGAGAAACCCCGAGCGCTCCGCCGCGCGCAGCACCATTTCGCTGAGCCCCTCAAGCTGGGTGCTTGTGGGCCATTCCGGCTGCACTGCGCCGATGAAAGCTCCCCCCCTTCGGCGAATTGCGTAGAGGGCAAGCAGCACCGACTGCGCAAGGTTGTACGACCGGTTTTCTCCCGAGGAGGGGATGCGGACGAGACACTGGCAGAGCGGGAAGTGCTCCCGCTTTAGCCCATCCTCCTCGGAGCCAAAGACGAGGGCGATAGTCCTGCTCGCCCCGTCCGCCAAAGACTCCACCCACTCCTCAAGCACCCGCTGAGGGGTTCGGTGCCTGCCGCTGTCCGACGCGAATCCAACAACTTCGTGGGCATCAGCAACCGCTTCCCGAAGGGACTCAAAGCGGCTGACGGAGTCAATCACGCCCCCACCCCAACACGAAACGCTGCGCGCCATCCCGAGGTCAAAGCTGCCCGGAGTGACCAGCCGGAGCTCGGACACGTTTAGGTTGCTCATCGCCCGGGCTACAGCACCGATGTTTCGCGCGTCCTTCGGCTCGACGAGCACAACGAGGAGACGGTTGCCCCCGGCCTCCTCAATAAAGTCTCCATACGCTGTGTCATGAGAACGCCCCATGGCTCACCTGCCCAACGCTCAGTCACAACGTCGGCCGAGAGCCGACGCACGCCCCCCGATCGGCGCGCACTCGCTTCGTACCTAATACCCTCACCCTGTGTAAAGGGGCGTGAACGTGATACAAGGGGCACTCTACCTCGACCGTTTCGTGGACTGCGCTATGAAAAAGAAAAAAACAAGCCTCCGTTGGCCCGTGCTGGGCAAGATCTCCCAGGAGGAGTTCCTCAGGAAGTACTGGCAGAAGCGCCCTCTGCTCATGAAGCAGGCGTTAGTGCCATTCCCGGATGTCATAACTCCAGAAGAGGTCGGGGGCCTGAGCTGCGACGAGAGGGTGGAATCGCGCCTCATAATCGAGAAGGGCGGGCGGCGGCCGTGGGAGCTGCGCCGCGGGCCATTTAAGCCGGCGATGTTTAAGAAGCTCCCAAAGACCCACTGGACCGTGCTCGTGAACGGGGTCGATCGCTTTATTCCGAGGATGAACGCCTTTCTCGATCACTTCTCATTTGTGCCCTTCTGGCGCATGGACGACATAATGGTCAGCTATGCCGACGACAGGGGCAACGTCGGAGCCCACGTGGACAACTTCGACGTGTTCCTCGTGCAAGCTGCTGGCAAGCGGGAGTGGATGATCGAGGATCGCCCAGTGCTGCGCGACGACTTCGTCCCAGACCTTCCCGTTCGCCTGCTGAAGAAGTTCAAGCCAACCCACAGGTGGGTTCTTGAGCCGGGCGACATCCTCTACCTCCCGCCCCGCTTTCCTCATCACGGCGTGGCTCGTGGCAAGGGGTGCATGACGATCTCGGTAGGATTTAGGGCCCCTACAACGGAGGAGATCCTAAACAGCGTCGTCAGCGCGGCCCTTGCGCGCACAGCGGAGGGCCATCGTTACACCGACCCCGACCTGCAGCCCTGTGCGCCAGGCGAGATTCCTCCTGCCGCTATTCACAAGATGGCCGATATTGTGAGGAGCGCTGCCGCCTCGGAGGACATTATCGCTGACTGGCTAGGGCGCTTCACGACCGAGCCATACGGTGACGTCAATCTGGAGGAGACCGCGAACGCCATCGCCCCCGCGAAGGTATCGCGCGAGGTGAAGACCGCATCCTTCGTGGTTCGTGCTGAGGGATCCCGGCTCGCCTACATTCGCACCGGCAGGTCTTCGGTTTCCTTCTTCGTGAATGGCGTCCGCCAGGAGCTGTCTGGCAAGGCGGCAGCCTGCGCTGCCCTTTTGGCTGATCACGTTGTCACGCCCGTTGCCGAGATCGCTGCCTTGCTCGGGGACCGCAAGGTGCAAAAGCTGCTCTCGGAGCTCCTCGGATCGGGCGCAATTGTCCTCGAAGAGTAGCCTCGTCGCAGCTCAGGCCATCATTGAGCGGAGATGCGCCACTACCCGTGGCACGCCCTCACTGGCGGTCGCCTGGACGACATGCACCCTCTCATCAGAGAGGTCAACCGGCATGGGATCGACGAGAAACTTGGGAGCATCCTGCGGAACGTAGTCGAGCAGGCTCGCTGCTGGGTAGACCTCAAGCGACGTGCCGACAACGAGAAAGAAATCTGCTGCTTTGGCGACTGTAATCGCCTCATTCATCATCGGGACCGCCTCCCCAAACCACACGACGTGCGGCCGAAGCTGCGAGCCGTCCTCTGCTCGGTCCCCAGGGCTAATGTCACCGGCACACTCTGTGATCATTCGATCATCCCTGCTGCTCCGAGACTTGAGGATCTCCCCATGCAGGTGCAGCACGCGCGAGCTTCCAGCCCGCTCATGAAGATCGTCGATGTTCTGGGTGATGATGGTAACCTTAAAAATTGACTCTAGCTCCTTCAGCGCGAAGTGCGCGGCGTTCGGCTGGGCAGCCCGCACCGCACGGCGCCGCTCGTTATAGAACCGGAGCACCCGCCCGACGTCGTTGCGCCACCCTTCGGGGGTCGCCACCTGCGCAACAGGAACTCCCTCCCAGAGCCCCCCTGCGCCACGAAACGTTGCCAAGCCGCTCTCTGCGCTGATGCCGGCTCCAGAAAGGACTACGACGTGGCGGTCTTGCATGGAGCCTGCTCGCTAGACGCTTGGCGCACAAAGGCGCCCCTTAGGCGATAGTAACCTCTTTTGCGAGGTAGACGTCCTGAATTGCGTTCAGGATCTGGACCCCCTCATTCATTGGCTTCTGGAATGCCTTGCGTCCCGAGATAAGGCCCATGCCGCCAGCGCGCTTGTTCACAACGGCCGTCTTTACCGCTTCGCGGAGGTCGTCCTTGCCCGAACCGCCGCCTGAGTTGATCAGGCCTACCCGGCCCATATAGCAGTTAGCAACTTGGTAGCGGGTCATGTCGATGACGTGGTCGCTGCACAGCTCAGTGTACATTCGGTCATCGAGCTTTCCGTACGAAGACGCTCCGGTGTTGAGCGCCTTGAAGCCGCCATTGTTCTCGGGAAGCTTTTGCTTGACGATGTCAGCCTCGATGGTGACACCCAGGTGATTCCCCTGTCCCGTCAGGTCCGCCGCCGTCTCGTGATTGACGCCACTTACCTTGAAGGCAGAATTGCGCAGGTAGCACCAAAGGATCGTGGCCATGCCGAGCGAGTGGGCCTCCGAGAAGGCCCTAGAAACCTCCACGATTTGCCGCGTCGACTCTGCGGAGCCGAAGTAGATCGTTGCGCCGATCGCCACACACCCCTGGTTCCATGCGTCCCTGACCTGCGCAAACATGACCTGGTCGGATCGGTTCGGGTACGAGAGCAGCTCGTTGTGGTTAATCTTGACGATAAGCGGAATTCGGTGCGCATGCTTGCGGGCAATAATGCCAAGCCCCCCAAAGGTAGTGGCAACCGCGTTGCACCCACCCTCAATCGCAAGGCGCACGATATTCTCTGGATCGAAGTAGATCGGGTTTTTTGCAAACGATGCTCCTGCCGAGTGCTCAATTCCCTGATCGACCGGAAGGATTGAGAGGTATCCAGTACCCTTGAGGCGCCCGTGGTCATAGAGCGACTGGATAGATCTCAGCACCTGTATGGAGCGATCGGACGAGGCCCAGACTCGCTCGACAAAATCGGGCCCAGGGTGGGCTATCTGTGACGCTGGGATCCCCTTGCAGGTGTGCTCCAGGAGAGACTTTGCCTCTGAACCGAGGACCTCTTCAATCTTGCTGATGTTCATCTGAATGGCTCCGTAAAGACCCCGTAACTATAGGAGTTAGGGCATCCTTCAATCAAGAGCCACCCTTAAAAAGGTGCCGCGGCGAGACTCCCAGCGGCACTCCCCCGGCAACTAGTCACGAAGCAGATCAAGAACGAGCCTGGGCTGGAGGTTCGCCTGCGCAAGAACTGCCGCGCCCGCCTGCTGAAGCACCTGCGCCCTGGCAAGCTCAGCGCTCTCTGCTGCAACGTCGATGTCCCTGATGGCGCTCTCAGCGCCCTGGAAGTTTTCCCTGGCCACCGCCAGGTCACGCACCGTGGTCTGAAGCCTGCTCTCGGCGGCACCGAGCGTTCCTCGGTTCCGTGTCACGGAGGTCACGGCAGCACGCAGCGCCTCTATCGCGAGCTGTGCCGCAGCTTGTGCGTCCTGGGTTGTGGCAGCGATGAGCGAGTACCTGGGAATAGAGGACCCGGAATCGGCCAGCCCAAGTGACGCGAGAGTGGCCTGGATTCCAGAATAGGTAATCTGCGAGAGGGAGGTGCCGTCAAAGCCCACCTGAAAGGCTATCTCGCCCCCGCCGCTCAGCAGCTGCTGCCCGTTGAACGTCGTTGTGTGGGCCACGCGCTCTATCTCGCTCATCAGGGCCGAGAACTCGTTTTGCAGCGCCGAGCGCTGCACGTTGTCGTACGTCCCGTTAGCGGCCTGCTCACTAAGCTCAATGAGGCGCGTCAAGATGTTCGTTATTTGCCCGACCGCGCCATCGGTTATCGCAATAATTGACATGCCATCGGTCGCGTTGCGCATCGAAACTGCGGCAACGCGGGTGTCACCCCGCAGGCTCTCCGCTATCGCTAGGCCCGCTGCATCATCCGTTGAGCGGTTGATGCGCTGCCCACTCGATAGCCGCTGAAAGGACTGGTTCAGGCGCTCAGTAGTCAGGCTAATCTGCCGCTGAGTCTGAATGGAGGCGATGTTGCGCTTAATTCCTATCCCCATGCCCGACCCCTAACCTAGACGCCCACCCGGATGCGCTACTGCTGCCGCACTACTACCGCAGGAGCTGAAGGGCCAGCGTTGGCTGCTGGTTAGCCTGGGCCAAGATCGCCGCACCTGCTTGCTGCAGGATGCTCAGCCGCGTGAGCTCCGCAGCTTCGGTGGCCACGTCAACGTCCCGGATCTGGCTCTCAGCTGCCGTAAAGTTCTCTCTCGCAACTTGCAGGTTGCGAATGGTGGTCTGTAGCCGGCTCTCGAGCGCTCCGAGGCGGCCCCGGTTTGCGCTAATCGACTGGATAGCTGTCTGAATTGCGTCGAGCGCAAGCCGAGAAGCTGACTGCGCCTCATGCGTTGAGTTCCCGGAAATTGAGTACGTAGACTCCGAGCTTCCGGCGGCAGCCAAGCCGATCGCCTGAAGCGTTGTGTCGACGTTGTCGTAGCTAAGGCGCGAGAGCGAGCTGCCGTCAAAGCCGATCTGGAACACCAGCGCACCCTGTCCGCTTAGGAGCCCAAGCCCGTTAAACTTTGTCGTGGTCGCGATGCGCTCAATTTCACTCGTGAGCGCAGAGAACTCATTCTGGAGAGCTGACCGTTGGACGTTGTCGAACACTCCGTTGGCGCTCTGCTGCGCGAGCTCAGAGAGCCGGTTCAGGATGCTTCCTATCTGCCCAATCGCCTGGTCGGCGATGGCGACGACTGAGATGCCGTCGTTAGCGTTGCGAATTGCAACGGTTGCGATGGCCGACTCGGCTTTCAGGCTCTCTGCAATAGAGAGGCCGGCAGCATCATCACTTGCCCTGTTGATGCGAAGGCCGCTTGCCAAGCGCGCGTACGAGGACTTGAGCCGCTCGCTCGAAAGGTCGACGTTCCTCTGCGCTACAAGTGACGGAAGGTTTGTTCTAATATTAATAGCCATTTCCTATTCTCCCTGGCTTGCAAGCAGCGTGCAGCGCTGCTGGCGCTTTCACCTCCTAAACGGGGCAGCATCCCTTCGCCCCGGCGGCAAACGTTGCCGTCATGACATCTCACAGGAGGTAAACAGCAAGAGGCTTGCCAAGCGGTAAGGCGAGGGGGAGCCATGGCCTCCATGGCAGCGGTAAGTGTGCGTCAGCACCCCTCTTCTTTGAAATTCCGGTGTGCCTCGCGTTCGCGCGCATCACAGAAAGCCCCCAGAGTTTCGCCAAGAAGTGCCGGTCAGAGCTCGGCAGCACGGGTTTCCTTGAGGCACTACACGGAGATACACACCCCGTCGTGGCCCTCAGCGCACCTCCACCTGGGCTAACTAACCGATTCTTTGGCCAAGCACAGCGGTGACGGTTGATCCCGAACGAGCAATGATTGCCGCCCGAGCTGGATCTCCCCCTGGGGCCGTCGCTTGGCCCCCACCCCTTCGACTCGGCAAACTAGAAGAGCTTCTTGCCCTGAAGCACCCGCGCCACGTACTCACGGGTAGAGCGGGGCAGAAAGGGCGCTACCTGGTCGTAGTGCCCAGGATCTCTGCCGGCTTTCTCGCTTCGGTGCTGCGCAGATGCAACCCTGCCCTCTCCGGCATTAAACGAGGCCACCGCGAACTTCTCTAAAGAGATCGGGTCGTTCGCCTTGCGCGTCCGAAGCTTATTGGGGAGCTCCGTGCTGGAGCCAAAGATCTCGTGCAGGTACTTAAGGTACGAGGTGCCGAGCTGCATGTTGAGATCGGGGTCGAAGGGATCGTACTTCTTTTCTGTCGTGCCCTCCTTGCTCAGGAGGAACTTTCCAGTGGTGTCGAGCAGCTGGAACAGCCCCTTCGAAGAGTGCCCATCGTTGCTTATTGCCTTGGAATTGAAGCTTGACTCGGCTTTTACCACTGCCATCGCAAGGCTTGGATCCACCCCTATCTTCTCGCTCACGGTCCGCAGGCGCGCCCGAATCTCTCCTGCCCCGAGCTGGCTAAGCTTGGCGCCATCCGGCACTTCCCTCTCGATCGTTACTCTCTTCACATCTACGAGTGTCGGAGTTTTGACGCTCTCGGAGAGCTCAGGTTCCTGCACCGGCCCGACCTCAGCTGGCGTATGCGGAGTCATCAAGGATGGCTCAGGCTCGAAACCCTCCAGCTTCAGCATGGCCTTAATGCCGTCTGGCAGGGCAGCGGGCTGGGAGACGAGCGCGGCAGGCCCCTTCGGTTCAGGCAGATCTCCCAGGGTTTTGCCGGGGTTGACCAACTCGCCCTGAAGGTTCTGCTCAAACGTTGCGCCCTGCGCCTGTGGTGAGGCTGGCTGAGAAGAGGCCTTAAGCAGGCGTGAAACATCTCGATATGAGGCAGCGAAATCGATGCGCATCAGTAGGGGCCTCCCTTGTGGCCCATATTTGTGGTTGCACCAGCTGTGCCAATTAAGATGAAACGAAAACAGCCACTTGGCTGCTCCTAGGGGTGTGGGTTCTCTGGCAGGCGCCAATCTATCGGCAGCCCTCCGTGCTTTGCCAGGTAGCTGTTTGCTTGCGAGAAGTGCCTGCAGCCGAGAAAGCCGCGGTGCGCCGAAAGTGGCGAGGGGTGCGGAGCCTCAAGCACGAGGTGCTTCGCGCGGTCTACAAAGGCTCCCTTCTTCTGCGCATAGGCGCCCCACAACATAAAGACCACGTGCTCCCGCCGGTCGTTGATCTCTCGCACCACCCGGTCGGTGAAGCGCTCCCACCCGCGCAACGCGTGGGACCCCGGCTTGCCCTCCTCCACGGTGAGCACCGCATTGAGCAGAAGCACCCCCTGACGAGCCCAGCTCTCAAGATCACCGTGGCTTGGCTTAGGCACGCCGACATCACTCTCCAGTTCGGTGAAGATGTTCACGAGGCTGGGGGGAGGTGGGGTTGGAGCACGAACAGAGAAGCAGAGCCCGTGGGCCTGATTCGGCCCGTGGTAGGGATCCTGGCCGAGAATTACTGCCTGTACCGACTCAAAAGGGGTGCAGTGAAGCGCGTTAAATACCTCCGAATTCTTGGGATAGATCGTCTTGCCGCTGCGACGCTCCCCCTCGACAAACTCAAGAAGCTCCTTAAAGTAAGGCTGCTCTCGTTCGCCAGACAGCACGTCACTCCACGTCTCCCTCCCTGAAACTTTTGCTACGTTCTCCACCCGGCCCCCCAAGGACTAAAGGATTGTGCCTAGTCTCTACCCCGGCTGGGGTTTTTTTTCACCTGTAGCCTGCTCCCTTCCGAAAGCCGCCGTTTTTTAGCTTCGGTCCTCTACCACCCTTTTCTCTTGCCTCCACTACCGGGTGCCGGGATATCCTAATTCCCGAACTACCCGCAATAACTATCAGGACCCTCTAGCCGTAAGCCGTGAAGAGCCCCTTGCCCCCCCCTGAGATCCCCCCTCCCGCCGGAACGATTAAGTTCTCGCTCGTCCCCTTCGTCAAACAGCTTCTGTCGAGTGACATGCCCAGATATCGGGCCGCTCGGCGTAGCCTGATCTCTATCGTGGTGCTAACAGCCTTCGCGCAGGTCATTGTCCTCTTGGTCAAGGCGAGGTCTCTGAAAAGGATTTTCTCGAGCGACCTTGCGCAGGACTACGTCATGGGGCGAGCCCTGGTGGAGGGCCTAAGCCCATACCTGCCGATCCCTGAGCTAAGCTTGAAGATCCTGGGGTTCTATCACGGGGCAACCGCTCCTAC
>JAFMJG010000179.1 GCA_017853605.1 bacterium | reverse complement strand
TACATGGGCCCTTTGGCGATCAGCGCTGCTGGCTCGGTGGTGCCATCAACATACCCAAGAAACTCCTCTACCCGTTTGATGCTCATAGTGTGCTCCTTTTGCTTTCGTCAATCATCCTGCAATCGCTTCCCTTATAACGTCCGAAAGTTCCGGAGGAAGGTCCTCTATCGGGATATTTGCGCGGGCGTTCCTGTAGAAGGATGTCACATGATCTGTTCCGTGACCCATCCCAAGCCCTATCAGGCGAACCCTTCCCTCTTCCTCAATTCCTTTTGCGATAGCCTTTAGGTCAAACTCAGGCCCAGCATATCTCTCTGACGGAATCGGCTCTCCATCAGAGAGAACTATGAGGATCTTCTCTCTCTCTGGTCTCTTTCGAAGCGTCGCTACTGCCTCCTTGAGTGCCCAACCATCGTTGTTCCAACGAGCAGCAGGGGTGCTTACGTCTCCTTCAATCTTTTCTATTGCTGCCGGAACAGGTTCTTCGTCAAAGCCCTTGTACTTGTGGAGCAGGTCGTTAAACCCCAGAATGGCGTGAGGTATCTTTAGCGGACTAAATGCCTCGGTGCAGGCGACGGTGGCAGCGAAGGCGTGGTGTATCTTGTCTTGCATCGAGCCAGAGACATCAACCAGGATGAGAACAGCGTAGTCTTTCTCAAGGGGTCTCGTTTTTGCCTCAAATGCCCTGGTCTCCACGGCGGCCTTTCCTGCAGCTCGCTCTCGGATGAACCGGTTGACGTTGAGGCTCGGGCCTGACCTCCGGCCGCTCTCCTTATGGCTCTGGCGCCGCTTGTGAAAGATCGCTCTCAGGTCGTTTTCGAGTTGATTGATGGTCGGAGCTATCTCGCGAACGGTATTGTGATAGAGCCCAAGGTCTTGGTTGAGGAGGTGTTGAAACTCATCGCGAATCTTGTCTGTCTCCTCCGGCGGAATAGTTACATGGCGACGGAGTTCGCCTAGGTCTATTCCCGAGAAGTCCTGATTCCCCTCGCTGTGTGCAGGCCCCTTCTCTGGCTCGGCCTTTGGACTTGATTCTCCATGTATTGATGATCTCTCGTGATTGGCTTTTCCTTCAAGCGCCGAGGATGCAGCTTCCGAGGCCTCCTTGAGTCGCGCATCGGCACGCTCTTTCAGCGCCTCTTTCGTCTCTTCGGGCAGGCCACGCACAAAATCCGAGATTTCTTGTTGGAGATCCGGGGGAAGCTTTGAGAGATCAAGGGGGCGCGCGCTTCCCGGATCGCCCTCGGGCACCTCTAGCCTGCCCTCCTTTGCTGCCTTGAGGAGATCGCGCGCCTCCTGCTCCGTGAGCGGCTCATTCGACTGCTCCTTAGCCCTCTCACCACCGCCGGCTCCTGCACCCGATCCCTCGCCTTGCAGCCCTCGCATCGCCTCATCGAGAAGCTGGTCCTGCTGGTCCTGCTCGTAGAGCTTTTTAAACTCTGGCCAGATCTTCTCTCGGATAACTCGGTAGGCGTCGCCGAAGTATAGGGCGATCTTCTCTGGCTCCCAATCCACCTCAGCGCGGGTCGGATGCCGAAACCACGCGTCCTGCGCGTTTGGAAGCGCCTTCTCCACAAAGGCTCTAACCCTGGGATCAAGGGTGTCCGGAACTTCAAACCGCTTTCCCTCGGCTTCACGAAACCACTGATGAATGATCTCTAAGCCGGCCTGCACATGGAGGGGGGCTCTGCCAAGTTTTTTCGTTGCCTCTTCGCTCGCTTCTGCAGCGTGTTGACGGTATGAGGCGTCGCGCAAAGGGCGGTAGGCGGGATATGCCTCTGCTCCAAAGTTCTCAATTCGGGGATCTTCGATGCTGTTCACAAGGAACGGGAGGCCTGGCTCGCTCCTCTCGGCGGCCGGCACGCCGTCTTTCGGCGTAATGCGACGATGGAACCCCTCATGACAATAGATCGCTTTTGAAACCTCTAGCGGAGACTTAAGCATCGTCTCGGGATCAACTCGAACCTCGTTCTTCTCAAAGTTCCAGTGCCATCCAGCACCCGGCTTATTGAGAAGAACCTTCATCTCAAAGTCTTGCCCTATGTACTGCGCGGTCGCTGCAAGGGTCTCTAGGTTGTGCAGAATGATGCGCTGCTCGTCGTGCGTGTAGCGCGAGAGTATCCTCTCCACCTCCTGGCTTTTATGTGACGAGATGTCAGCCATTATTCCCTCTCCCATCATTGTAAACGGCATAAATTAGGGGACGCTTAATAGAAGACGCCGCATGGCGCGCGGAGCGCCTAATCAGGCGCAATCAATGCACTTTTTCGTCTACTCAGCTCAAGTGCTGGCCTAAACAGCACGAACTGCCCTAGGGAGGCCCGGATCCTCCGGAGCGCCGGCTTCCAAGCCGGCAGTGAAAGGGTTGGATTGGTAGTGCGGCTTCGTGAGGCTAGTCAGCTCAAGTGCTGACCACTTCTCGCAGTCACTGAAAAAGCACGAACCCCCCGTAGCGCCGGCTTCCAAGCCGGCGCTACGGAGAGTCGGGTTTTACCGGAGCTTCTTACGGATAGTCAGCTCAAGCGCTGACGTCGACTGAAGAGACCTCGTTGAAAAGCGATCCCTTTCACTGCCGGCTGGAACGCCGGCGCTCCGGCGAAGCCCTGAGCGAGCCGAAGGGAGCGAGTCGAAGGGGGCGGCACCCAAGAACCAAACAGCCACGCCTCCGCTGCGCTGCGGCTTCCAATGAACAGCCCCGCGCCTGCCGGCGCGGACCAACCTGTCCCCCGTAGTTTTAACGGAGGGGGATGTGCCATCTCCAATAATCCAAGTACCAACGATCAAATTTTTACTTCCGGGCAAGAGCACGGCCAACGTTGCCATGGCCGTCGGCGCCGTCGTCAACGAGGACCCACAAGCCACTAGCATTAAAGCCGCCAACGCAGACGCGGCCGCCAAAAGCATTTGGCTCCTCACATCGAAGATAATCAGGCAGCAGCCGCTCCTTGTGGGTGAGGTCGTACAGCACCACAGCCGTCATAACCTCTACCGCCTTCACCTCTCGGTACTCCTTGTAATATTCGTCATGCACCTTCTGCTGCGCTGCTATGTCCTTACTTCGAAAATGCTTCCCTTCTGGAACCTTTTTAGGATCCGGGTCGCTCTTCGGAATCAGCACCCACTCGCTTTGAGATTGCGGGAGGTTCGCCCAATCATGCCCTTTCCACGTGGTCGCCCAAGCGGCTCCATCGAAGATCAGCTTATCCCCAGACCCCTTCCGCGTCGCACACAGCTCATCGAGCTTCAGCGCACTGTACGGCTCACCGTTCACGGTCTTCGGTATCAGCACCAAGAGGTGCGTGTCCTTAATCTTCTCTCCGGGGTGAAGCGGGCAGTCCGAGTTTAAGAGCGCCTCTGTGATGCTGGCTGGAAACGGCGGCGCGGCACCCACGTCTATCCTCTGCGCAGCCCACGCCTCGGCGCCGAGGTAGTTCTTCCCGAGGAGCTCTCGCACAAGGCGCTCGTCAATGCGCCGGCAGAACTGCTCTGCGCTCTCGCCCTTGAGCTGCCGAAACTCATTCACCCAGTGGTTCGCCTCTGGGTCTTGGGAAATTTGGTACCGCTCTGCCGCCGTAATTCCCGGCCGGTTCCCGGCGTCGCGGATCGCCTCGCACTTCCCGCGCGCGACGTCGTAGTAGCTCTGGTACCGCTCCGTGGGGGAGAGGGTGCGGTCCTCCCACGGGCGGCTGCCCTCGGGGGCTTTTGGTGCGCCCTGCGCCATCTCTTGCTTCGTGTGAGTTGTCTTGGCTGAGACCATCTGCGCTCCTTCGATTCCTGTCTTGGTTATCGGCAGGAAGCTCTTGGGAGTTTAGCGAGTTGCTGGCGTGCGGCCCAAGCCTCGTAGGGTGCTGGTTCTCCTGGGCTTGGGGCCGTACCCGCAGACACGGCCGCTCAAAGGCACACCCGTTAGCCGAGGACCGCCGCGCGCGAGGCAGCTCGCCTCCACGTGGAGCTGTCGGCGAGCGAGCCGTCTTCCGTGAGCGGCTGCGCGAGGAACGTCCCTCCCTCCTCGTGCGTGAGGAGCACGGCTCCTGAGCCGTCGCTCCCGGGGACGGTTTCGGTAACCCCAGCGCCCCTGTGTGCGGGGTCGCTTGCGAGCAGCGCGAGCGCCTGCTCTGCGTCCTCTTTCTTAAACGTGCGCTCGACGTAGCCGATGTCGATGCCTTGCTCCTGGAAGTCGCGGTTGGCGAGGATCCAGGCGTGGAACGGGATCGTCGTCGGAAGGAACACCTACTTGTGAGTAAGGCGCTACCCATATTCTAGGCCCCGCACTACT
>JAFMJG010000178.1 GCA_017853605.1 bacterium | reverse complement strand
GCTGGCGTCCCTCGCTCCGATTCCTTCAGCCACAAACTCCGTAACCCTTGGCTCGATGTCTGCCAACACGGGGGGCAGCCCCTCGTGCGCTCCGAGCGGCGTTACCAGCACGATCACGCTGCCAATCATCAATAGCGGCCTGAATGAGGTAACCCTCGACAGCATCACTGTAAGCCTTGCTTCGAGTCCTGCGGCTCTCACGTACGTTGCAAGCTCAAGCCTCTACAACGGCGCTGCGATCGGAGAGCCGAGCATCTCGGGAAGCAACGTCACCTGGTATAACTCCTTTGTCGTTCCGGCTAACACGACGCGAAACCTCGTGTTCAACGTCAGCGTGCCGGGCACAGTTGGCTCCTATGCCCTCTCGGCTACGGGGCTGATCGACACGACACAGATCGATACATCAGTCGATACGTCGAACGGCTCCCCTTCCACGCTTGAGGTGTGTGTCGGCCCGACCCCGACCCCGACATATACCCCGACGCCGACAGCTACGCCCACCAATACACCGACTGCAACCCCGACGGCTACCAATACGCCGACGCCAACGGCCACCAACACGCCGACCCCGACGGCTACTCGCACGCCGACGCCGCTAGCAACCAACACCACCCCGCCAACGGCAACACCGGTCAACGACATCGATGATGATGACGACGGCATTCCCGACTCAGTCGAGGGCACCGGAGACATGGACGGTGATGGAGTGCCCAACTACCAGGACCTTGACTCTGATAACGACGGTATCCCAGACATCATAGAGGGTGGCGGCACCGATGCTAACGGTGACGGCAGAGCCGACAGCTCGACTGACTCTGACGGCGACGGGCTCGTAGACCCGTATGATTCGGATTCCGGCGGGACCTCCCAGCCTACTCCGGACACGGATGGAGATGGACGTCCGGACTTCCTAGACCGCGATTCTGACAACGACGGCATACCTGACACTATCGAGGGCGGAGTCACGGACTCCGACGGGGATGGTGAGGTCGATGGCACCACTGACACGGATGGTGACGGCTTGCGGGACTCGGTTGACCCCAGCAATGGGGGAGATCCGGTGGACGTGCCTGACACGGATGGTGACGGCAAGCCTGATTACCGTGACATCGACTCTGACAACGACGGCATTCCCGACATCACCGAGGGTGGCGGGACGGATGCCGACGGCGATGGGCGTTCAGACAGCAGCACCGACACCGACAATGACGGATATACAGACCAGTTCGACCCGGACAACGGAGGAACGCCTGATGACGTGCCGGATACGGACGGGGACGGAAAGCCTGACTTCCGCGAGCACGACTCGGACAATGATGGCATTAGGGACTCGATTGAGGCCCAGGATGACGATCCGACGCGGCAGCCAAGCGGAAGGGATACCGATGGTGATGGACTCGATGATGCCTTCGATCCTGACTCTAATGGCACCCCAGTGTCTCCTCCGGACACCGACGGTGACGGAAACCCAGATTTCCAGGACATAGACTCCGACAACGACTCGGTGCCCGACGCAACCGAAGCGTTTGACCTGAATGGCGATGGCGCGCCCGATGTGGCTCCATCTGGAGTCGATGCCGACGGCGATGGTCTCGATGACGCGTTTGAGGACTACGACAGCATTGCTCGCCTAAGCGGGCTGTTTAGGGTGGTTGATGTTGATGCGGCATGTGACCGGGTCGTCATAACCAGGAAGCTCAACGCGGTGAAGGCAGCGAACCAGACCCTGAAGGCACGCGCGTCTTCATTTGCGGCTCGGGCCAAGCAGTGTAATGGCACCAACCTGGCCGGAGCAGTCGCAAGCGCGAATAACGCCGCCAAGCAGCTTTCAGACCTCCTCGCCTCTACGGCAGGCGGGCAGCTCTACTCCTGCCGGACAAACGTCTGCACAAACTCTAGCACCGCTTCGAGCAAGCGGCTGCTGCGGGCCTTGGCAAACAAGCTGTTCCGGGCTGCGAAAGGCGCTAAGACGGTCTCGGCGGTTGCGTGCAAGGTTCCTACTCCAGAGGATGGCAAGAGGGACAGCCGCAAGCGGAGCGAGGACTACTACGCCGACCTGCTAAAGGCCATCAACGCCCTGCCGAACCGGGTTACACGTTGTCCATAAGCCGATCCTGAGGACGTCTGTATCGAAGACTCCATGTGCACGATATGAGGTGTTCAACACCTAGACTCTTCGCCCGTCGCCGTGGACTAAGATCGTTGTCTGGTGCCCGACTGGCGCGAGGTATCCACTACCGTGGTGTCGCGACAACGCCTTAGTATGGTCCTGGCCATCGTAGAAGATTGTTGGAGGCAATCATTCATGAGCCTTATTTCTCGAGACCACTCGGTAGTTTGGCACCCCTTCACGCAGCGCGGCATGGCGGGAGATCCCCTCCCGGTCGTGTCTGCCAAGGGAGCGTGGCTTGGGCTTGAAGGGGGCAGGAAGATCCTCGACGCCATCTCCTCGTGGTGGTGCAACACCCTGGGCCACTCCCATCCGGAGCTCGTGCAGGCAGCTGAGGAGCAGCTGAGGCGCCTCGACCACGTCATCTTTGCCTCGTGCACTCACGAGCCGGCGGTATCCCTGGCGGAGGCCATTATCCGTGACGCGCCCAATGGGTACGGCAAGGTGTTCTTTTCTGACAACGGCTCAACAGCTTGCGAGGTGGCTATCAAGCTCGCTGTCCAGCTCTTCGCCAACCGGGGGGAGCGGGGCCGCAGCCGGATCGTTGCGCTGGAGGGCGCCTACCACGGAGACACCTTCGGGGCGATGTCGGCAGGGGCACGGGGGCTGTTCTCCGCGCCGTTTGAGGGGCTGCTCTTTCACGTTGACAGGCTCTCGACAGAGGGCTCTGAGCAGGATCGCAAGCGGCTAGCCGAGCTCTGTGCCCAGGGGGATGTCGCGGCATTTATCTTTGAGCCCCTCGTGCAGGGCGCGGGCGGCATGAGGATGTACTCTCCCGAAGTGCTGGATGGCTATCTCGAGACCTGTCGGCGCCACGGGGTTGTGACGATAGCTGACGAGGTCATGACAGGCTTCGGCCGGACGGGACCCCTCTTTGCATCGAGCCGGCTGCGAGTGGCGCCGGATGTGCTTTGCCTCTCAAAGGGGCTTACCGGGGGAACTATGCCGTTGGCGCTCACGGTGGTCCGCGATGCGCTCTTTGAGGAGTTCGTTTCCAACGACCATTCTAGAACCTTCTTTCACGGACACACCTTTACGGGACATCCGGTTGCCTGCGCAGTTGCCCGCAGGGCGCTTGAGCTGACGGCATCCGCTGAGTGCTCGCGAGATCGGGAGCGCATATTCCGGAGCCATCAGCAGTTCTCGGAGAGGCTGCGAGGCTTCCCTAACGCTCGCGAAGTCCGGGTGTGCGGAACGATCCTCGCCCTTAATGTGGCGGGGAGCGGCGGCACCGGCTACAGCAGCACCTCGACACGGGGAGCGCAGAGATTCTTCCTGGAGCGGGGGGTGCTGTTGCGCCCCCTCGGAGACGTCCTGTACGTGATGCCGCCGTACTGCGCCTCCAACGATGATCTTGGGCTCGCGTACGGGGCAATCGAGGAGTTCCTGCGCTCGGCACGCTAAGCTAACGGGCGCTCCTTGCGAAGTTTGAGCGTGGCAAAAAAAAAAGCCCCGCACGGTTGTGCGGGGCTTTTTCTTTGGCTTGGCTGGCCAGTGCCCGCCTTTGCTTGCGCTCTGGCGGGCACTGTCAACCAGGGGAATTACATCATTCCGCCCATTCCGCCCATTCCGCCCATGCCGCCCATGCCGGCAGGAGCAGCTGACTCCTCCTTCGGCTTGTCAGCGATGAGGGCCTCGGTGGTGAGCATCAGGCCGGCTACGGACGCCGCATTCTGCAGGGCAGTGCGCACTACCTTCGTCGGGTCGATGATGCCGGCCTTAACCATGTCCTCGTAGGTGTCCGTGGCAGCGTTGTAACCGAAGTTACCCTTGTTGCTGCGGACCTTCTCGATGACGACCGCCGCCTCAGCACCCGCGTTGGTCGCGATGGTGCGGAGAGGGGCCTCGAGAGCCTGGCGGACGATCTTGATGCCGAACGCCTGCTCCTCGTCCTCAAGCTTGAGGGCGTCGAGCTTCTCGATGGTGCGGATGAGGGCCACTCCGCCGCCAGGAACGATTCCTTCCTCTACGGCAGCGCGGGTCGCGTGGAGGGCATCCTCTACGCGGGCCTTCTTCTCCTTCATCTCCACCTCAGTGGCAGCCCCAACATGGATGACTGCAACTCCGCCGACGAGCTTGGCGAGGCGCTCTTGGAGCTTCTCGCGATCATAGTCGGAGGTTGAGAGGTCAATCTGCTGGCGGATCTGC
>JAFMJG010000057.1 GCA_017853605.1 bacterium | reverse complement strand
GGCGCCGCTTGCTCTCTATATCCTACCAGGGGGCTGCGGGCCTCAAGCGCCGGCCAAAGTGGCAACAAGTATCGGCGCGGTATCGCTACAAATTTGCCGCCGCCCTTGGTACACTGGCAGGCGATGTCCAAGCGCAACTCCCTCTCAATCACAAACGCCCGCGAGAACAACTTAAAGGGCCTCACCCTGGAGCTGCCGCACGACACCTTCGTCGCCATCACGGGGCTTTCAGGCTCCGGCAAGTCTTCCCTGGCGTTTGACACTATCTACGCCGAGGGCCAGCGGCGCTACATCGAAACCTTCTCCCCATACACGCGCCAGTTCTTCGACAAGGTGAAGCGGCCGCGTGCCGACGTCATCGAGAACGTTCGTCCAGCCATAGCCATACAGCAGCGCACTCGGGTCGTGAATTCGCGTTCGACCGTTGGCTCGATGACCGACATCAACGACCTGCTCAAGATCGTGTGGAGCAACGTTGCTGTTCCGGTCTGCCGCACCTGCGGCCAAGAGCTGTCGCGGTGGGACCCTCGCTCGCTTGCCGCGCTCATTGAGGGCTGGGTTGCGGCCAAGCCAGACGCAACCTTTGTGCTCGGCATTACAACGAAGAGCTCTCCTGATGTAATCGAGAGGCTGCAGATCCTCGGCTACTCGAGGTACTTCAGCGCCAAGACGGCCTCGCTTGAGTCTTTTGACGATACCCCCCTGCCAAAGAAGACCAAGGAGGTCACGGTCGCCATAGATCGCTGCCGGCAGCAGGGCTTCTCGCGCAAGCAGGTCCAGGACTCGCTCGACCAGTGCTTCGCCCTCGGCGGGGGCTGCGTGCGCGTTATTGAACTTCGCGAAAAGCGCTGCCAGCCGCTCGCCCGCATATCTGTTCACCACGGCCCAGTTGAGGTGCACGCGGGGCACGAAGAGCATGTCTTTAGGTCGAGCTACCACTGCGGGGACGGGGAAGTCACCGTCGAGCGCGCTCGGCCCGCGCTCTTCTCGTTCAACCACCCTATCGGCGCCTGTCCGGAGTGCAACGGCTTTGGAAAGATCCTCGTTGTCGATCCCAACCGCTGCGTCCCTGACCACAGCAAGACGATAGAGCAGCACGCCGTCGACTGCTGGCGCGGCAAGGCAGCTTCGTGGGAGCACCGGGAGCTGCTCAAGTTCTGCAAGGCTCAAGGCATCCCAACAAGCCAGCCGTGGTCATCGCTCGATCAAGGGCAGCGGGATGCCATTTTTAACCACAAGTCACGCGCCTTTGTCGGCGTGAATCACTGGTTTCGGTGGCTGGAGCGCAAGAAGTACAAGATGCACGTGCGGGTTTTTCTCGCCCGCTATCGAGGACAGCTGGACTGCCCAGCCTGTGGAGGAGCACGGCTCAAGGCAGATGCCCTCGCCTACACGGTGCAGGGCCTCAACATCGCCCAGCTCTCCAGCCTGCCGCTGGAGGATCTCCTGTCGTGGTTTTCTGGGCTTGAGCGGTCTCTAGCATCATCGAGGCGACTTCCCCGTGAGCTTGCCGATGTCTTCAAGGGGATCATCGGGCGCCTGCAGTACCTCGTCACGCTCGGGCTCCCCTACCTCACGCTCGATCGCCAGTCACGCACCCTTTCTGGCGGCGAGACCCAGCGAGTCAACCTGGTGTCAGCCCTGGGGAGCAACCTCATTTCAGCCCATTTCGTTCTCGATGAGCCTTCTGTCGGGCTTCATGCGCGGGACACAGAGGCGCTCGTGAAGGCTCTCAAGGACCTCACCTCCCGCGGAAACTCCCTCGCCGTTGTTGAGCACGATCCTGACTGCCTTGATGCTGCGGACTCTATCCTTGAGCTTGGCCCAGAGGCGGGGGAGCATGGCGGTGATGTCACCTACTGTGGGCCTCGTGACGGGTGGCATGGCCTGTCCATGAAGCCCTTCACCGCAGCTGATGGCGCGCCTGACTTCACGCGCGTGCTTGCCGTCCGAAACGCCCGCAACCGCAACCTGCAGTCGATCAACGTTGATATTCCTCTCCGCTCCTTTGTGTGCCTGACGGGGGTATCAGGGAGCGGCAAGAGCTCCCTGCTGACCGAGGTTATTGAGGCCTCGTGGGCGCTGCACAGGGGCGTTGTCCCTGGAGAGGCATCAGTCGATGCCCAGGTGAGCGGATTTGAGCACGTCAGCAACGTGCTCCTCGTTGACCAGTCTCCCCTCTCAAAGACCCCCAGGGCAAACATCGCGACGTACACCAAGGTATGGGACCGGGTTCGGGACCTCCTCGCGGCCACCGACGAGGCGAAGGCACGCGGGCTGTCCCGCTCCTCATTCTCGTTCAACGTCAACGCGGGGCGGTGCGCAGCTTGCGAAGGGGCCGGCTTTATCCGTGAGGACATGCAGTTTCTGAGCGACGTATTTGTTGAGTGTGAGGCGTGCCTCGGCATGCGCTTTCAGCGGCCTGTGCTCGAGGTTCGGCTTAAAGGCAGGAACGTGCACGAACTCCTTTCAATGACGGCAGACGCCTGTGCGGAGCTTTTTTCGGGTGACCTCCTGATCTCAGCCGTGTGCGGCGTCCTCAAGAAGCTTGGCCTCGGGCACATCACTCTCGGCCATCCGCTCAGCGAGCTCTCAGGTGGCGAGGCCCAGCGACTTAAGCTCGTGCCGCACATCGTTGAGGGCGGATCTCGCGGCAGCTCCCTCTTTCTCTTTGATGAGCCCACCACCGGGCTTCACGTTCGGGACGTGGAGAGGCTGATTGAGCTTCTCGCCTTCCTGCGCGACCAGGGCCACTCGATTATATGCGTCGAGCACAACCTGCGGCTGGTGGCCGCTGCTGACTGGATCATCGATCTGGGCCCGGAGGGGGGCGCAAAGGGGGGCAGGATCGTCGCCCAAGGCACGCCCAGGAGCCTGATGTCAGCCAGCACCGGCTCGCTGACCGGCAGGTACCTCGCTGAATTCGTGTCCGCCTTCGGGACGCCGCGCAAGGCCGGCCGCGCGCCAGCCCGCAAGCGCAGCCGCGTAGGCAACAAGCTGCCTGCTGCAATTGAGATCGTGGGAGCCAAGGAGCACAACCTTAAGGACATCACCATCTCTGTGCCGCTCAACTCGCTCATCACCCTTACCGGTGTCTCAGGCTCCGGCAAGTCAACAATCGCAAAGGACATCCTTTACGCAGAGGGGCAGCGCCGTTACCTCGACTGCCTGTCGCCCTACGCTCGACAGTTCATCAAGGAGCTTAAGAAGCCCGCTATCGACGATATTAGGAACGTTCAGCCCACAATCTGCGTCTACCAGCACACCTTCCAGCCCTCAGCGCTCTCGACGGTCGCCACCATGAGCGAAGTGTACAACTTTTTGCGGCTGCTCTACGCAAAAGTTGGGCTGCAGTTCTGCCCGGATCACCCAGACCAGTCGATATCTCCCCTCTCTGCCGAGCAGATCGCCCATTCCATCAAGCAGCACTACACTGGGCCAGTTAAGCTCCTTGCGCCGGTCATCAACCAGAAGAAGGGCAGCCACAAGGCGGTGCTGCAGCGCGCCATCGACACGGAGGTCGGCGAGGTGCGTATTGATGGGGCTATCGTGCCCCCTTCACGGCATGTCGAGCAGGGGCTCAAGAAGAGCCTCGTGCACTCAATAGACTTCGTGACTGCGAGCTTTTCGGCCTCGCGCATGCCAGCTGACCTCATCACCGAGGGCGTGAAGCAGGCCCTCGCGATTGGTGGCGGAACCGTCATCGTTGTGAGCGGCTCCAGCGAGCGGGTCTTTAGCTCTGAGCGCACCTGCCGAACCTGCCAACGCGGTTTTTTCAGGCCCGATCCCGAGGATCTCTCCTTTAACTCGCGACGCGGGCGCTGCCCAAAGTGCGACGGCTTCGGCGCATTCAAGGGCAAGGCCTGCCCGGTGTGTGAAGGGAGCCGCATCAACGAGATCGGCCGAAACATCCGGCTCTTCGACCGCAACATTCACCAGCTCTCAAGCCTTACCGCCCCAGAGCTTCACGAGCTCCTCCTGCGCCTCTCCCGCGACGCGTCGGTGCGCCAAATCGTCGAGCCCATTGTGCGCGAGCTCGACGGCAAGCTTAAGACCCTGTCTGCCTTGGGCCTAGACCACATAGCGCTCAACCGCGAGTGCGCAACGCTCTCCAACGGCGAGCTGCAGCGGCTGCGCCTTGGCACAGCCATGGGATCCCCGCTCTGCGGCGTGACTTATATATTTGACGAGCCAAGCGCCGGCCTTCACCCGCAGGACAATAAGCGCCTCATCGGCAAGCTCTTGGAGCTCAAGGAGCGCGGCAACACGGTGATCCAGATAGAGCACGAAGTTGACAACATTCTGGCCGCCGAGCATGTCATCGATGTTGGCCCCGGTGCAGGAACGCATGGCGGAGAGATCGTGTTCCAGGGCCCTGTGGAGGGCGCCAAGGGCAACGCCCGCTCAGCAACTGCCCGTGCGCTAGCGCTGCCCCTCGCAATCAAGGACAGTGGGGCGCCCCAGGCCGACTCGCTCACGGTCACAAGGGCCTCGTGCAACAACCTGCGCAACCTCTCGGTGTCGATTCCGCTCCGGAGCCTTGTCACAGTCGCCGGCGTTTCGGGGTCGGGCAAAAGCTCGCTGGTGCACGGCGTTGTCGTTGATGCCCTCTCTGGCGCATCAGCCTCGAAACGGGCGTGGAAGGGAAAGCATGGCAACGTCGAGTCATCCGCCGAAATTGAGCGCTTTCTCGTGGTTGATCAGCAGCCCATCGGCAAGACATCCCGCTCTACCCCGGCGTCTTATCTTGGCATCTGGGACGAAATCCGGAAGGTGTTTGCGGAGGCCCTTGAGGCAAAATCTCGCGGCTGGGGGCCAAGCTTCTTCTCCCACAACACCGGAAAGGGGCGCTGCCCCACGTGCAAGGGACAGGGAGAGCTTACCCTAGAGATGAGCTTCCTTGCCGAGGCCAGGGTTACCTGCGAGAGCTGCCTCGGGAGCCGCTTCACGCCAGAGGCAGACACGGTGCGCTTCAAGGACCTCTCAATTAGTGAGTCTCTCAAGCTCACGTTTGACCAGGCGCGCGCGTTCTTTGTGCACCACAGAAAGATCCATCAGGTGTGCCGGCTCGCCTGCGATCTCGGGCTTGGCTACCTAACCCTTGGGCAGCCGTCCTCAACGCTTTCAGGCGGAGAGAGCCAGCGCCTAAAGCTCGTGTCTGAGCTTCACCTCTCGCGCCGAGGCCACACGCTCTACGTGCTCGATGAGCCAACCACGGGGCTGCATCGGCTCGACGTTGCCCTGCTCCTCAAGGGGCTCCTTGGCCTCGTTCAGCAGGGCCACTCGGTGCTTGTGATCGAGCACGATGCTGACACCATCGCCCAGTCAGACTGGGTGGTTGAGCTTGGGCCTGGGCCTGGAGAGGACGGGGGACTAGTCGTCTTTCAGGGCACGCCGGGCAAGCTTCTCAGCTCAAAGTCGCCCTGGGGCGCTGCTCTTCGAGAGCGAGTTGCCCTGCACAGGGGGTTCGGCAGCGCCAGGGCCGCCTGAGCGCGGCTCAGATGTCCCGGCGCGGCCTCTTTCCCCGAGGGCGGGCAGGCGGAAGCGGCTTCGGCAGCGACCCCTCAACCAGCCGCTCACGAAACGAGAGCGCAAGCGACTGCTCACTGAGCTTTCCCAGCTCTCCTCGGTCGCGGACCCAGTCGCTGTGCCGCAGGTAGAACTCAAGCCCAGTGCTCGAAGTTGGCACCATATTCGCCTTCACCATGCGACACAGCACCGCAAATGCATCAAACGGCTCCCTAAAGAACCGAAGGCTGGCAACGTACCACCCTGTGTCGCGTCGCATGGCAGCCTCAATTCGGAGCATGTCATGGGCGCGCTTGGGAAAGAGCTGCACGAGCTCAAGCCCAGAGACATCCAGCCCCTTAAGCAGCTGGGCCGCCACGGCTTCAACACGCGCCTCAAAAGGCCCCTCTCGTGACGCCGCGATCCACTCTGGCACCTGTGGCGTCTCGAGTTGATGATCCTGTTGCTGGCGCGCAGCAGCGCTCATTTTTCCGGTCCTCGTCATCTCTTGCCCTTTGCAACCCCTTAAAGCAGAGCGCTAGCCTAAACCGTCCTAGCCAAACCCCCAAGGAGTTTCCTATCATAAGCCGTCAGCAAGCCCCTCCACGTTAGCCATCGGAGCGTCGTGCCTGGAAGATCTTCGAGAATCGCCTACTGCCTCGCCCAAGCGGCCCTGCTGCTCGGTGCGATCGTGGCTCTGCACCCAGTTATCCTGGACCACTTTAGCACCCACTACCTCGGGGGAGCGGTCGGTGATGGCGGGCTCTACGTGTGGCTCTCAAGCTCCTTCTGCCTCAACCCTGTTCAAGCGCTCTCCCTCGAAACTGGCGCCCTGTACCCCTATCCCCTCACCCGCGCCTGGAGCGACTCTTTCCTGATACCCTCGGCAGCTTCCTGCGCCCTCTCGAGCATCGGGCTGCCTCCGGCTGCGGCATACAACTCGATTGTGCTCCTTGCGCTCGTTCTCAATGGCCTTGCAGCGCAGTCACTTGCGCGGGCGATCGGGCTTGACTCCCTTTCAGCGCTCGTTAGCGGCGTGCTCCTGTCAACGTCGTCGTACCTCATGGGCAACATTGGGCACCCCCAGCTCATGTACCTCTTCCTCCCCATCTTCAGCTGGGCGCTCGTGATCGGCGGCGCAGCAAGCCCCAGGCGTTGGCTTGCCGCAGGGGTCCTGACAGCAGCCGCATTTTACTGCGCCGTGTACTACGCAGTTTTTGCCGCTCTAGGCTTGGGCATCCTGCTCCTGATGCAGACACTCTCGGGAACCTTGCGCCTCGGGCCAGCGGCCTTTAGGGCGTTTTCGCTTGCAGGCGGCGCGCTCCCGATACTGATTGCGCTTCCCTCGTACCTCAAGGTGCAGGCCGCCTTTGGCGAGAGGCACCTCTACGAAGCATCAGCGTTCTCAGCAAGCGGCCTCTCCTACCTGGCGTTCTCGCCCTTCAATCGCCTTTTCGGAGTAACGTCTGCTGCTACTCACCTCGAAGCAACGCTGTGTGCCGGCTACCTCGTTACTTGTGTCGCCGTTACCGCCACCTTTGCGCGGACCGGGCGCCGATCCCCGCTTTCCGCTGTCCTGCTGGCTGTGGCGCTCCTCGCAACGCTCCTCGCATCATCTATGTCCGGATACGGGCCGGTGCCACACGTGATCGCTGGGGTGGGCGCGTGGGCGCTCCTCGCTGCTGCTCTCGCCCTCCCGATCCTCTCGGGCTCCGCGGCCGCAAGCCTCTGGGGCCTCGTCCTTGTCTTTCTGGTGCTCTCGCTCGGGCCCGGTGGTGCCGAGGTGCGCGGCGAGCCGATGCTGGCCCCCCTTCGGGCCCTGTTCGGGGTGGTGCCTGGCCTCGATGCTATCAGGGCCGTGGGACGCTACGGCGCGGTCGTGGTAGCAGGCACCTACATCGCAGCTGCCGCAGCCCTCGCATCAATACGGCGGCCCTTTCTGAGGGCGATAGCTGCTGCGCTGCTCGTCGCCGTGACCGTCACGGAAAACTATATCTCCGAGTTTCCCCTCGATCCGGCGCCCCCTGCGCCCCTGGCGTTCGAGAGGCTTGCTGAAAAGATCTCTTCAGGGGAATCAGCTGTGGCCCTGCCCTTTGCAGGAAGAAACGATCGCGGCGAGATAAGCTGGGGAAGGCTCGCTGTCCTCAACACAGCCTACGCCATCTGGGCGGCACCGCTCGGAATACCGGTGGCAAACGGTTACAGTGGCCAGCGATCTCGGCTGCAGCATGACCTCTCAGAGGCGCTGCTGGAGTTCCCCTCCGAGCGCGCCCTTGACCAGCTCGGACGGGTGTGTGGGCTGCGATGGGTGATCATAGTGCCATCCCTAATACCTGGGTGGAATAGATCGAGCTTCACGGCCGATGTTTCTCGCCTCTCGGGTCGTATCAACGTAGCCGAGGAGCTCTCCGACGGCAGCATTTTGGTCGACACAGTGCCACAAGTTGTCGTTGCGCACGGCAGCTCAGCAACGATCCTCGCCAAGCACGGCCTGAACAGCACGCTTACGGCTCGGGCGATCAGCGGCGCACCGTGCGAGCTCTCGGTCACCCCGGTGCTGTCTGGGCCGGCGGCTCCCTCCGGCGCCGCCGGGCGGGTGTCCCTTGCAGGCAACGAGCCATCATCGCTGAGCCTCTCGGCCCTTGCGCTGCGCGGCAGCGCTCCTGCTGCCCCCGTCGCGTTTCAGGTGACAGCTCCGCAGGGCTGCTCGGCCGCCGTATCCTGCTCCGCACGATAGCCCCCCGATGTGCGGCCGGCTTATTCGAATTGATGTGCCCTGCGCTAGCTGCTAGCGTTGCCCTATGCGGCCACAGAAACTCCTCCCTACCGTACTCGTCGCCACGGTCCTCCTGCTGGTGCTGGCTGGCACCCCTGCGGCTGAAGACGAGCTTCCAGCGGCAACCCTTCCAGTGAGCAGCAATGGGGTTATTAAGCTCGGTGACGCAGGGCTGTCTCCCTCTGTGCTGGAAATGAGGCGAGAAGACAGCCTAGTCCTCTTCCTCAACGACTCAGCCGAGTCGCTTGTTACGCTGCAGATTAACTTCGGGACGCACGCCAGCCACTGTGCCTCCGAAAACCTCACTATCGGCCCTGATGGCGTGATCCGATCAAGCGTGCCGATAGCCCCAAAGGACTTCGCCACAGCCTGCTTTCACGACCCAGGGAGCTACTCGTACACCGCTTTTGGCCTCAAGCGCTCGCCTGGTGGGGCGCAGGGAACGATTGTCGTCAAGTAACCGCTTCGGAGGCGCATGAACCTGCCCACTCAACGATTCCGGCCGCTCAGGCGCATCGCCTTCCGGCTCCTTGTTACGGCCCTTCTCTCTGGGTGCTCTCCGACGGTTGTTTCGACGCTCCCGCCCGGTGCGGCCGCGCCCGGCAGCCTCGCCCTCCTTCCCTCTGATTACTCCGTGGACATTCCTCGTGAGCGAATTAACCTTGTGCGGCAGTCGATAATAAACCAGCTCAGAAACACGGGCTTCATCGTGCTTGATGACGCGGCCGTAAACGCGATCTGCTCGGCTCCTCAATGCCCAGAGCGAGCGCAGCTTTCTGAGCGCTACCTCGTTGACGGCTTTGCGACGCTCTCCCTCTCAACCTTTTCCCGCAACAATTTTATCGCTGGATACTACAACCAGCTCTCGGGCGGGCTCTCAATAGCCGACCGCCAGGGAAGGGAGATCCTGTCAGTCAAGGCTACCGAAGACGAGGAGGGGGGGCTGCTGCTCCAGTCCGGGCAGATCTTTCAGGCCATCATCTCATCAGTGCAGAACACGGGAGACTCGGCATTCGAGAAGCTTTCAGACAAGTTTGCTCACACCGTCGTCGAGCAGCTGCCCCCTCCTTCAAGCCCAGCCATGCGCGTGCCCCAGGAGGGCGCGGCTGTGGCCCTTACGGTAGCAACAGCTACGTGGGTAAGCCCTTCGGCGTATCGGGTGTGCGCCAGGGGAACTCCAAACTCATTTGGCTACCTCGTGCGCGGCTCAACGAGGGCAACTCTGCGTGAGGTTTCGCCGGGTTCGTACTGTGGCAACTTCTCTGGGCTTGTGACGGAAGATGCCGCTCATCCGGCCATCGTCGAGCTGCGATCCGCTTTTGGAACCTCTGCCCGCCAAGATGTCGGGCTGCCAACGGTGCCGCCGTGCAACCTTGCCGGCCGTGTCACCTCCGCAGCCGGCCTCCTGACGGTCCAATGCGCGCGCGTTGGCAGCAAGGAGCCCTCCGGCTGCTCGGCGGGAGAGGCCCCCTGTTCAGCTGACCGCATTGTGCTCTTCGCCGCCACGTCCCCAAACGGGGCTTTTGAGAAGATCTCAGAGGCGCGCTCCCCGACAGCAGCCCTCCCGCAGGCGGCAGCTAACCTGCAGGTAATGGCAGTTGGCCCCGGGGGAATCCCCTCGCTTCCGGCAAAAGTTGAAGCACAGTAGCTCCCCAGGAGGACTCGCAATGACACCCCAATCGAAAATTCTCGCTCTCGCCGCGGCCCTGCTGGCCGCCGGGTGCCAGGCCAGCTACAAGCACACGCTAAACTTCAACCCATCTGAGCCGCTCCGTATCGCGGTGCTTCCTTTTGCGCAGGTGGACTCCGATGGAAACCTGGTGCGGGCCGACGAGAGCCTCCTCATTGACAGCGTGGCGCTGATCTCCTCAAGGCAGCGGGAGACGCCGGCCCAGTTTATGCAGTCACTCGTGCAGTCAGAGCTGTCGAACGCCTCGCTCGATGTCATCACGCCGGCAATTGTCGAGGCGGACCTGCTGCACAACGGCTTTAGCACGAGAGAAGGCTCCGGCGTTACGGTGGACCTCAACAAGCTCTTCGCCACAGATGCGCAAACGCTATGCGGCAAGATGCTGGCGTGCGATGCCGTCATGTACGGAAAGGTCACACGGTGGGACCGAAGTTACTACGGCATCCAGTCAGTTGCCACAGTTGCCATCCGGCTTACGCTGGTCTCCGCAAAAGGCAACAAAGTTCTCTACGACATCGAGGCGCAGGATGCTGACAGCCGAGGCATCACGAAGGGGCCAACTGGCTTCTCAAACCTCGCCATAGAGCCTCTTCGCGGACTCGACAGCGCAATTATCCAGAACCTGGCGCGTGACGTCGCAGACAAGGCGATTGAGCCCCTCTCGAGCAGGGGCCGGCCAGAGTTCCTCAAGGCAGCGCCTCCCTTTATTATCGCCTCGGGCCATGACGCCTTCGAGGGTCGCATTCCAGAGGGCGGCAAGGTGGTGGTTGTCGCATTCGGGTCGCCCAAGCAGATAGCAACCTTCTCTGTCGGGCACATCGCCTCGGGCATCCCGATGCTTGAGCGCGCGCCGGGGCACTATGTCGGCGAGTTTATCCCCCTGTCGTCAGATTCCTTCGCCGACCAGCACATCGTCGTGTCGCTCATGGACGAGTTTCGGCGCACCACCTCGCAGAAGCTCTCGCGCTCTGCAGTAAGCTACCGGTAGCGGCTGGACGTGAACTGCCGCCGCTCGCCTCGCCTCGCTTGCCTCGCTATCCTTGTGCCACTCATCGCTGGCGCATGCCTGCCCCCGCCAACGCCGCTGGCCCCCTCCCTTGCGCAAGTGGCCGAGCTTTCGCATGTCTCCCCCTCTCCCCCGGTTGCGGGCGAGCTCTCCGCTCCTGTGGTCATGGTCCATTTTCTGGCCTCGTGGTGCCCGCAGTGCTCCTACGAGATTCCGCACCTTGTGGGGTTGCGCCGCGCAATCGGCATGGAACGGCTCGGGATAGTGCTCGTTGCCATCGACGACTCTCAGGACGATGCCTCCGCATTCGCCAGGCGCTGGAGACTCCCCTTTCCTCTCGTTAACGACTCGCTCGGAGACGCCAAGCGCGCATTTGCCGTGTCGGGCCTCCCGCTGACCGTGCTCCTCAGGCGGTCTGGCGAGCCCGTGCTGCTTCCGGACACCCGGACAGGGCAGCGCACGAGCCGCCTGGAAGGTCCGTACGCGTGGGACGCGCTGGGCACCATTGCCCTGCTCGAGAGGGCCCTGGGGGTGACGGAGTAAGATTCAGGCGCTCACGGGCCTAGCCTGACACGCGCGCTGCCAGCGATCCCGCCACCGCGTCGAGAAACTGCTCGGTGCTCAGGTAGTGCTCGCGCTTGACGCCCTCGCCGTGTATGCACACCGCGAGGTCCTTCGTCATTTTGCCACTCTCAACGCACGCAACGCACACCCTCTCGAGCTCATCTGCGAAGGCCACGAGATCGGGCGTGCCGTCGAACTTGCCCCGGTACTTGAGCCCTGCCGTCCAAGCAAAGATAGAGGCGATCGGGTTTGTCGAAGTCTCCTTGCCCTGCTGGTGCTGGCGATAGTGGCGGGTGACCGTGCCGTGTGCAGCTTCGGCCTCTATGGTCTTGCCGTCCTCTGTCATGAGAACCGACGTCATGAGGCCGAGAGAGCCAAACCCTTGTGCGACTGAGTCTGACTGCACATCGCCGTCGTAGTTCTTGCACGCCCAGACGAAGCCGCCCTTCGATTTCATGGCGTACGCAACCATGTCGTCAATGAGGCGGTGCTGGTACTCAATTCCAGCCGCCTCGAAGCGCGCCTTAAACTCGCCGTCGTAGATCTCCTGGAAGATGTCCTTGAAGCGCCCGTCGTACGCCTTAAGGATGGTGTTTTTTGTTGAAAGGTATGTTGGGAGCCCCTTCGCCAGGCCGTAGTTAAGGCAGCTCCGCGCGAAGCTCGCAATCGACTCGTCGAGGTTGTACATTCCCATGGCAATCCCCGCGCTGGGAAAGTCGAAGACCTCATGTTCAATGGCCGCCCCGCCATCTGCCGGCTGGAACTTTATGGTAAGCTTCCCCTTGCCTGGAACCTTGAAATCGGTGGCCCGGTACTGGTCGCCAAAGGCGTGCCGCCCGACGACGATCGACTGAGTCCAGCCCGGCACGAGGCGCGGAATGTTCTTGCAGATGATCGGCTCGCGAAAGACCGTGCCGCCGATGATGTTCCTGATCGTCCCGTTGGGGGACTTCCACATCTTCTTGAGGCCGAACTCCTTGACGCGCGCCTCATCCGGCGTGATGGTGGCGCACTTGATGCCGACGCCGTGCCTCTTAATCGCCTCAGCGGACTCAATCGTCACCCGGTCCTCTGTGGCATCACGGTTCTCGATAGAGAGGTCGTAGTACTTGATGTCGATGTCGAGAAAGGGAAGGATCAGCTTCTCGCGGATGATCTGCCAGATGATGCGGGTCATCTCGTCCCCATCCAGCTCAACTACCGGGTTTTTTACCTTGATCTTTGTTGCCATGCGCCCTCGAGGTTATGTGCCCGGTATTAGTAGCAGGGAAGCGGCCCGCGCAAAAGTGGCGAGTCCCCCGGCCCCCTGACAGCCCGCAGGGCGCCACACCCTCCAGGGGCGGGGGCGCGCCCGCTAGCAGCGCTCGAATACGCCCTTGAGGGTCCCGAAATCAGAGCGATATGCCTCGATAGCCTTAAAGCCGGCTCCCCCCGCGAGATCCAGAAACTCGTCGCGCGCGTAGAGGCACAGGGGCTCATGCACGTCGTGCTTCTGCGCCATGGCAGGGGCCAGGAGCCCAAAGCGCTGCCCCAGCGGCTCGCCAAGGGCCGAATACCCCCCGGATAGCTCGCTCTCTAGGCATGCGCACGAGAGAAAAAGGCGCGCACCCGCGGCCATGCGCCCGGCAAAAGCAGCCAAAACACGCGCTGCCTCCGCGTGCCGCAGGTAATGAAGCATCCTTTGTGAGTACAGGATATGCACCTCTCGGGGCATCTCGCCGGGCGGCATGCGCCGAACATCCCCAACAAACGCCGACACCCTTCCCTGCCCGTAGCGCAAATTGAGCTCGTCCACGATTCCCTGGCGCGGCACGAGGTCGACCATGAGCACCGACATGCCCGCAGCCACGAAGCGAGCCGTCTGGGCTCCCAATCCGGCGCCGAGATCGACCGCTACGGCAGGCGCATGGCAGAGCGCAGCTTTGCGGGCGAACTCAAGCGCTGCCAGATCGAGCGCGTCCGTTCGCTGGGAGGACACATCGGGCCCGTGGCGCCCCGTGGTTTCAACGAGGAGATCTCCCTGGGAGTTGATGGCCGCTGCCGCCCCTTTTTGTTCCCCGTCTCGGCTCATGCAAGGCCTCCGCGCATGGCGTGTCTTGCGCGTGGCTCCCGCCATGCTGCTCGCCGCACCGCCTACCTTCTTATACCATACGGTGCCCGGGCTGAAGAGCTCCCTGCGGTTGCCCGCCTGCTCGCTGCCAGGCGGCCTCACCGCATCCCTGTGGCAGGGCAGAGTCCGACGCGGCCCTGCCGCTAGGCGCTATTTTAGGGCGCCTCCGACCGTGCTAGGGTCTTGCTCCATGGAACAGATCTGCTGCGTTGTGCTTGCCGCCGGCATCGGCAAGAGGATGGGGGGCGATCTCCCCAAGGCGATAACCAGAACCCGGGAGAGGGCGCTCATCGATCACGTGCTCGACAGCCTCTCGCTGCTCAAGCCAACAAAAACAGTCATCGTTGTTGGCCACAAGCGCGAGCTGCTCGAAAAGCACCTGGCCTCTTCACCCTCAGCCTCTGGCCACGCGCTTGAGTTTGCTGTTCAGGAGAGGCCTCTGGGTACCGGCGATGCGGTTCGGGCCGCCCTCCCGGCCGTCGGGGCCTTTCGTGGCACGGTGGTCATCACCTACGCGGACCACCCACTCTTCACTCCAGAGACGCTGCGCGACTTAGTTGCCTTCCACGCCTTCAAGAAGGCCACTGTCACCATGCTCACCTTCCAGGTGCCGCCGCCGAACGGCTATGGCCGCATCATCCGCCACGACAAAGGGAACATTCTCCGCATAACCGAGGCCAAGGACTGCACCCCTGAGGAGCTCCTCACCCGCGAGGTCAATTCCGGCGTGTTCGCTGTTGACTCAAGCTTCCTGCGGCCGGCGGTTGATTCGCTTGAGCCCAACAACGCGCAGGGCGAATACTACCTGACGGACATAGTCGAGAAGGCCGCAAAAGAGGGCCAGACCGTCGCCGCATTCCCGCTCGGAAACGCCGAGGAGGCTGCTGGCGTCAATAGCCCTGCGGAGCTCCACTTTGTGAACGACGTGCTCAAGCGCCGCCATGTGGCTGCGCTGCGCGAAAGCGGGGTTATCTTTGATGACCCGGCCTCATGCCTGCTCGACGCCACAGTGGCCGTAGAGCCAGGGGCGCACATCGGCCCGAACGTGCAGCTTCGCGGAAAAACCTCCATCGGTGCCGGCGCGATCATCGAGGGCACAAGCCTTATCATCGATTCGCATGTCGCGCCTGGCGCTCTCATCAAGCTGGGCTCCCGCGTCGAGGGCGCATCGATAGGCGAGCTCTCAACTGTCGGCCCCTTCGCCAACGTGCGCCCCGGCACCGTGCTCGGCAGGGAGGTTCGCGTCGGCAACTTCGTCGAGACGAAGAGCACGATTATGCACGATGGCGCGAAAGCCTCGCACCTCACCTACCTTGGGGACTGCACCGTGGGCGAGAACGCAAACGTCGGCGCTGGCACCATCACCTGCAACTACGATGGGCACCGCAAGGCAGAGACTTCGATCGGCAAGGGCGCTTTTATCGGCAGCAACACGGCCCTCGTGGCCCCGGTCGCCGTCGGCGATGGGGCGATTGTTGCCGCTGGGTCAGTCATCACTCGCGACGTTCCGAAGGATGCCTTGGGGGTGGCTCGCGCACGCCAGGACAACAAGGACGGCTGGGCGAGGGCGCGCCGCGAGCAGCTCGGGCCAGCCAAGAAGAGCTAAATGCGACGCCCCCGCCCCTTTGCTGCCACGCTCATGTACTGGCTCCTCGTGGCGCTGCTGTGCGCCGCAGTAGCCGAGGCGAGCGTGCGGGCGTGGGGATTTCTTCCGGCCTATGCCCTGCACGCCAAAGGGATTCCGTACGCGCTCCGCTTCCGGCTCGACGAGAGCCTTCTCTTTCGCTTCCTCCCGGACGCCGAGCACTCGATAAACGCCCTGGGCTTTCGAGACAGGGCTTTTTCGGCGACGCGCGGCGGAATGCGGCGGGCTGTCGTTGTCGGGGACTCTTTCCCGGCAGGGCTCTTTGTGAAGCTTGAGGAGACCTTTCCGAAGCGCCTTCAGGGCCTTTTGGGCTCAACGGAGGTCTTGAACTTGGGGGTCCAGGGGTACGGCCCGGACCAAGAGCTGCTCGTGCTGCGCAGGTACGGAAAAGCGCTCAGGCCCGACGTTGTAATCTGGTCGCTCTTCCCCGCCAACGACTATAACGACCTGATAAAGAATCGCCTCTTCGAAGTTGCTTCAGGGGGCGAGCTTGTTGCTGCCGAGCCGAATGCCGTAAGCGCTGAGCTCCCGCTCCTGCGAGCCTCGATGCTCGCCCGCCTTCTCTGGGCGGGGAGGTTCCTGCCGGCGGAAGCCGAGGCCCGCCTCCAGCCGCTCCTGTTCGTGGACAGCGAAGCCCCAACACCAGTCAATGCGCAGACTATCTCGCTTATGCGGGCGATCGCCGAAGCGTTTCGGAAAGAGGCGGAGTCCCTGCACGCCTCACTTCTCGCTGTCGTGATTCCCTCAATCGAGCAAGCCCAAAAAGACGCCCCTGCAGACACCTCCTTAAACCAGGCAACCGCTGCACTGCTACACGATGCTGGCATCCCGGTCGTAGACCTCAGCGCGCCCTTCTCGGGCCATCCCGAGCTCTATACCCCAGAGGAGCACCACCTAAGCGCAGCCGGCCACACGGCTGCTGCGGCAGAAATTGCGCGCGGCTACGCTGCCATCTCTCCTGCGCGGTAGCGCTTTAGGTACACCGCCAGCAGGGACACAGCGCTCGGAGTGACGCCCGGAATCCTCATCGCCTGGCCAAGCGTGGCGGGCCGGTGCTTCTTGAGCTTCTCGCGCGCCTCAACGCGCATCTGCCTGATGGCGTCGTAGGGGAATTCGGCTGGTATCGCCTCGGCCTCAATCTTTCTTAGGCGCCGCACCTCGTCCTCTTGCCTCTCGAGGTAGCCGCTAAACTTTGTCTCTATCTCAAGCGCCGCCAGCAGCTCTCCCTTAAGGGGCTCTGCCGGCGAGAAGCGCTCAATGAGCGCGCCAATCGTAATCTCCGGGCGCCTGAGGAGCTGCGCGAGCGTCACGCTATCCTTAAGGGCTGCGGTTCCTTGCGCTGCGAGCCATTCGTTGGTCTCTGGGCTCGGCTTGGCGCGCTCGCTGCCCAGCCACTTCGACGCGCGGCCGTAGGCAGCCTGCCGCTCCTCAAAGCGCCGCTGCTGCTCAACACTGAGGAGGCCCCGAGACGCTGCTAGGGGACAGAGGCGCGCGGCAGCGTTGTCTTCGCGCAGGATGAGCCTGTACTCTGCGCGCGACGTGAACATGCGGTACGGCTCATCGACGCCGCTGGTCGTCAGGTCATCGGTCATGACGCCGATGTAACCCTGGCCGCGGCCAATTGTGAGGGGCTCCTCGCCACGCGCAGCGAGCGCTGCATTTGCTCCGGCGATAATTCCCTGCGCAGCAGCCTCTTCGTAGCCGCTCGTGCCATTTATCTGTCCGGCGAGGTAGAGTCCGGCCACTTTTTTTGTCTCGTAGGTTGGCTTGAGCTCTCGCGGGTCCACGAAGTCGTACTCGACGGCGTAGCCCGGCGCAAGGAACTCAACGCTCTCGAGCCCCCGTATCTTGCGAATGAATGAGTGCTGCACGTCCACCGGGAGGCTCGTTGATATGCCATTTGGGTAGACGATGTCTGAATCGAAGCCTTCGGGCTCAAGAAACACGGTGTGGCTCTGCTTGTCCGCAAAGCGGAACACCTTGTCCTCAATTGACGGGCAGTAGCGTGGGCCACCCGAGCGGATCTGCCCATTGAACATCGGGCTGCGCTCCTTGTTGGCGCGGATCAGGTCGTGCGCCTCCTCATTAGTGGCCGTCATCCAGCACGATATCTGCGGCCTGGTGATAGCATCTGTCATGAACGAAAAGGGCTGCGGAGTGGCATCTCCCGGCTGCTCGGCGAGCTGCGAGAAGTCTATGCTGGATCGCTTGAGGCGCGGCGGAGTGCCGGTCTTGAGCCGGCCGAGCGAGAAGCCAGCGGAGCGCAGCGAGTCGCTTAGCGAATTAGATGCCCTATCACCTAGGCGGCCGCCCTCTGACTGCAGATCGCCGGTGTGCATCAGCCCGCGCAGGAATGTGCCCGTGGTGAGAACCGCCCCCGATGCAGGCAGCAGGGAGCCATCCTGAAGCCGAACCCCCACCAGCCGGCCGGACTCCACTGCGAGCGCCGCAGCTTCTCCCTCAACGATAGTGAGGTTCGGGACAGTGGAGAGATAGCGCTGCACCCAGGTCTTGTAGAGCTCGCGATCGGCTTGGGCTCGGGACGCTCGCGCCGCCGCCCCCTTGCTCTCGTTTAGCATGCGAAACTGGATGCCGGTTGCGTCGATGGCCCTGCCCATCAGCCCCCCCAGCGCATCGACCTCCTTCACAAGGTGCCCCTTCCCTACTCCCCCGATGGCTGGATTGCACGACATCTGACCGATGCCATCCCGGCGCAGAGAGACGAGCACCGTTGGCACCCCAAGCCGCGCTGAGGCGTAGGCAGCCTCAATCCCGGCGTGGCCACCCCCAACAACAACAACTTGCGTTTGGTTTTGCGGTCTCATGAAAATTTTACAAAACTCCGTAACCCACCGATTCTACGGGGCTTTGAATCCTTTCTCAACTAATCTATCCAGCTAGTTAGAATCATTACGCTTAGACGCTCGGTTTGAATAACGCACCCCTTCAGCGATAGCGTTCATCAATGCAGGTAGGAAACATTTGCCGCCCAACGGGTTTTGTTGCCCCGGGCGGCGTTTTCACAGGTGCTCCTGCCAAGTATATGAGAAACGTAGCGCACGCCATCAAGAGCCTGCTCCTCCGGGATACGGCGGCAACCTTCATCGGGGCCGCGCTGGTATCCTCGTACCTAACCGT
>JAFMJG010000056.1 GCA_017853605.1 bacterium | reverse complement strand
GACGAGAAGAAGCTCGTACCCCTCAAGCCGCTGGAGTGCCACAAAGTAAGAGAGCACCGAGAGGGTCTTTCCCAGCCCCATGTCATCCCCGAGAAAGGCGCGCGGAGTCTCTAGAAGCCAGCTGAGCGCCGTTCTCTGGTGCGGGAACAATTTGCGGGCCTCCTCCGCGGACAGTCCGCGCGTTTCGCCGGCGGAGACATCCTCCAGGCTCGAAAACCACGCCGCACGCTCGCGCAATCGCGAGCGTTCCTGAGTGTCCTTGAGGAGCGCGGCAAACGATGAGCTCTGCGGCACGGGGGGAAGGGCGTGCACCTCACAGAGGATGCCGACCTCAGCGACCACCTGGGGGAGCTTAGAGTCCGGCACCTCGGCGACCACGGTGGGGGCGCCTGAGGCATACGTCGCACCACACACAGCCGAGAGGAGGGAAACGAGCTCTTTGCGCACGGGGCTCTCGGGCTCCAGGCTGATCGCCAAAGCCCCCCTGCCACTATCGGTTGTACGAAAGACCAGCGGGACGTCTATTACCTGGGCCGCCACATCATCGAGCGGGCCACGACGCTGGTCTGCCTCAGCCGCAAGCGCACCGCGAGCCTGCTCAACAGCGGAGACAGCGCCCCGAGTAAACCAAACTCGGAACGGAAGTGTTGCTCGCCGCGCGGAGAGCTCAAGGAGCCCTCGCGTGTCGAGCACAAAGGGGCTTGAGCCGGCCCTGCGGGAAGCAGCAGGAAACGAAGCCTTGAACTGCTCCGCAGTGAAGAAACACGGCCGAAAAGCGCCCCCGTCCCCCGGGATCTCGGTCACGAAAGGTGTAAGGAGTGCAGCGCTCAGATCCTCCGCGCCGACGGACTCTCCGGCCTCCAGCACTGCGCGCCGGAGGGCCGCCGAGCCTGCCAGCGCAGCGCCGGCGAGCTCGTCAACGGCGAATAGCGAGCCGGCGTCCCTAAGCTTTTTGAGAAGCGCGGCGAGGCGGTCGGGCTGCACTGTGTAGGCCCCATCTGAAGACGAGAACATGGCGCCCTTAAATCGACGAATGGTCCTGTGCGCCTGGCTGCCAAGCCTCGGCAGCAGCCTGAGGCGACGCTTCTCGGCGTTAAGGCGAACCACAAGATCCAGCGGGAGCGAGGAGATCGCCTCCTCAGAGACGCTAAATGGGTCCCGCCTGAGGGCCTCGAAGGCCTCTTGAGGCACGAGGGGGAGAACGTCGCTGCCCGCCAACGAATTTAAGACGCGCTTTGCCGGGAACTCCGGCAGCTGAAGCACCTCCTGCAGCTGCGTAAGCGGCACCCGCCAACTCTTGTCCTCACCACTGTAGCGCGCACCGGCAAGCGCCTTTACTGTGCGCACCCGCGCGGGGCTATACTGAAAATCGAGGCGCAGGAGGGGCCCCTCCCTGAAGATAGAGAGCACCGGGCCCTGGTCGCGGCTCCAAGGGGGTGCACGTCGAAATTGGCGGGGTGGCGACATAGTTAGTGATAGTGCCATACTTAGCCGGCAACGTTAAGGGTGCCGTGCGCCCCCTGAGAGCTGTTCGCGTATGTCCTCGCTAAGTGTCGCATCGGTCTCCAAGAGCTTCTCCGGCCAGCCGGTTCTTAAGGGGGTCTCGCTCTCCATCCAGTCGGGTGACCTCTTCTTCATCCTCGGACCCTCAGGGTGTGGCAAGTCGACCCTGCTAAGGATTATCGCCGGCCTTGAGCGGCCTGACGGCGGCACGGTGCTTCTCGATGGCGTGGACCTGGCACCGATCCCGCCGCAGCGGCGGGGAATAGGGATGGTATTCCAGCAGTATGCGCTGTGGCCCCACATGACCGTGGGCGAGAATCTCCGGTTCGGGCTGAAGGCACAGGGCCTCTCGCGGCAGGTCCAGGAGGCGCGCATCGCCGAGACGCTTGAGCTCGTTCGGATGGGAGCCTTCCGAGGCCGCTTTCCTCACGAGCTGTCGGGGGGGCAGCAGCAGCGCGTAGCCTTGGCCCGCTCCCTAGCGCTACAGCCCAGGGTGCTCCTCATGGACGAGCCGCTCTCAAACCTCGATGCGCGGCTTCGTGACGAAATCCGCGCCGAGATACGGACGCTCCACGCCGCGCTGGGCATTACAATAGTGTACGTGACACACGATCAGGAGGACGCGCTTGCGCTTGCAACCCGCATGGCGCTTCTTAATGAGGGGCGCGTTGTGCAGGAGGGCAAGCCGACCGAGCTGTATCGCCGGCCCAACTCGGCGTTCTCTGCGGTCTTTCTCGGTGATGCGAACGTCCTTCCAGTTTCGGTTCAACAGGACGGGCGATTGCGCCTCCGCAGCGCAAGCGAGCCCTTACTGCCCGAGGCGTCTGTCTGCGGCGCTGTGGTTGAGGAGGCGCTGTGCGTTCGCCCGGAGCACGTCCGCCTTTCCGCAGCGAACGAGGGCACCTCCGGGGTTCCGGCGCAGGTGCTGTCAGTGACCTTCCGCGGCGCCTACCAAGACGTGGAGCTGTGCCTGGCCGGCGGGCCAACCGTGCGGGCTCGACAACTAGCGCCGGCATCCGCGACCCTCTCGCCTGGTGATTCCGTGGCGGTCTGTTGGGACCCGAAGGATGCAACCCTCGTCTAGAGCCCGCTTGGGGGTTGCCGAGCGGATCTAGCCGGTAGTGTGCGCCGAGATCAGTAGGCTATTTTGATGTTGCCCTCGGTGCCAGTGCGGGTACGGTGGCGCACCACAAGGCCAACTGGGGAGGCGGTGTTCCTCACTGCCACCCGGCCAACTGCAAGCTGGTATTGTGACGGCGGCGTGGGCACACCCTCCACTGAGAGTGAGGCTAAGGAGATCCTGTACCTGCCCGGCGGAACTTCAGCAGAGAATGCACCAAACTCCCCAACTCTGACCTTGTAGACCCCCTGCCGGCCGCTCAGCCGAAGCACTCCCTGAAGGAACACAACGCGCGCTACACAGATCTCGCCTCCATTCTCAGGGATCTGCACTGAAGCAGGCTCAAGCTCGCACGGCGATGTGGCGAGCATCTGCCCAATGAAGTTGTTTTCGGCTAGGCAGTCGGAGGTGGTGAGGATAGAAAGAAGGGACGCAAAGAGTGACAAGAAGAGCGGCTTTGAGAGCATGCGGGCACCTTATCAGATAGATTGTGAGGATTCTAGGCGACGGATAGGGCCGCTACTTCTCCCGACCGTCGTATCGCACCTTTTCCCGGGGTGGGTATGACTAAACCCCGTCTCTACCCCCTCGGACTCCTTGCGATATTCATATCCTTTATGGGGTATCCTTTAAGCTATGTGCTGTTAAAGGCGTTTTTTGTTGATGGAATGCCTTCGTTGGTTTTCTTTCGCGTTATGGCTGAGACCGAGTTCTACCGGGAGGCCCTCTTTAACAGCCTTAACCTCGCGATCTTAGTGACCGTGCTCTCATCCGCGCTGGCTTACCCCCTCGCCTTCGCCCTTGGGAGGTATGCTCTGCGGTACGGCGGGGCGCTTCACGCCCTCCTTCTTCTTCCCCTGGTGGTCCCCCCGTTTGTAGGGGTGCTCGGTGTCCGCCAGCTCTTTAGCCGTTTCGGCTCGGTCAACGTGCTTCTCCTTGACCTCGGCCTTATTCAGCACCCAATCGACTGGCTGGCCGGGGGTGGCGTTGCAGGCATTGTGGCGCTGCAGACCCTACACCTTGTTCCGGTCCTCTACTTAAGCATTCGCGCCTCCCTTCAGGGCCTAAGCCCCGCTCTTGAGGAATCAGCCCTAATGAGTGGCGCAAGCCGCTTGCAGGTGCTTCGCTCGATCGTGCTTCCCCTCTCCTTTCCTGGCTGGTTTGCCGGGGCCGTATTGGTGTTCATCGGAAGTTTTACCGACCTCGGCACCCCCCTCATATTCGAGTACCGCAAGACGGTCTCGGTGCAGATCTACAACATGCTTACCGACATCAACGAAAACCCGGTCGGCTACTCCTTTGTCGTGTTCACCTGCTTCCTTAGCGTGTCGCTCTTTCTCCTCTCGCGGGCGTCGCTCCTGTCGGGCGCATTTGCGCCCGCCGGGCGCGTTACTGCGCCGAATCCGCTGCGTCTAGTTGCCGGATGGAAGAGACTCGCCTGTTACCTAGTGCTCGCTTCCTACATCGGTATTGCCCTTATGCCGCAAGCTTCCCTCTGCCTGCTCGCGGTCTCGGGCGAGTGGTTTATGAGCGTTCTTCCGTCAAGCTTTACGGCACGGCACTTTGGAGAGGTCCTCTCGCACCCAATTACCCTACACAGCCTCGCTACCAGCCTGTGGCTCAGTGCCACTGCCAGCGCGCTCACAGTGGCTGTTGGCTTTCTCACCGCCTACGTCGTAGTGAGGGGCAAGGGGCGCCTACGCGTGCTGTTTGAGGTGATGTCGATCATTCCCGTTGCGGTGCCCGGCATCGTGTTTGCGTTCGGATACGTCGGAGGCTTCGCCGGCACTCCGCTGGACAATCGGGCTAATCCCTTCCCGCTGCTGATTGCGGCGTACATGATTCGGCGGCTGCCAAGCATGGTGCGCTCCGCGAGCGCTGGGCTCCAGGAGGCGAGTCAGGCGCTTGAGGAGGCCGCCTTTATGGTCGGCGCGTCCCCGTTGCTCGTGTATCGCCGCATCGTCATGCCGCTCATAAGCCGGCACCTCGTAGTGGGCGCGCTCCTGACCTTCGCTTACTCGATGATTGAGGTAAGCGATGGGCTGCTCCTTGCGCTCGAGGAGCGTTTCTACCCCGTATCCAAGGCGATTTACGCGCTGATGGGACGGCCAGACGGGCTAGAGCTAGGCTCTGCTCTCGGGGTAATCGTCATGGTGATCATGGGCGCCGCCTTCTTCCTCATTGAGCTCCTCTCGAAGCGGGGGCGTGCTGCGGGTGCGGCGCTAGGGGCTGCGTGCATTCTGGCCTGCTCGGCATCGCTGGGCCACGCGCAGGAAGATGAGCTGGTGATCGTTAGCTCGCACTGGGAGGGCATAAAACGGGAATTTGAGTGGGGATTCTCAGCTCAGCACCTGGAGCGGACGGGGAGGGCCGTTTCTGTCCGGTGGCTTGACCTCGGAGGGGCGAGCGACATCGTGAAGTACCTGAAGAGCCAGCACAAGCGGGATCCGGCGGGCCTTGGCGTTGACGTAATCTTCTCTGGGGGGCCCGACCTCCTGCTGGATCTTAAGGCATCGGGTATCCTGCAGCCGGTCACACTTTCCGCCGAAGTGATCGCCCCTATCCCAAAGGCGCTCGCGGGTGTGCCGCTCTACGATTCGGAGGGCGCCTGGTACGCGGCGGCGCTGAGCACATTTGGCATCGTCTATAACAAGGTGGCGCTCGCACGCCTCGGGCTTTCGCAGCCTGAAACCTGGTCCGATCTCGCCCGGCCCGAGTACCACGGGCTCGTCGGCGCCGGAGACCCACGAAAGAGCGGGAGCATGCACGCGATGTTTGAGGTGATCCTGCAGGGCTATGGATGGAACGATGGCTGGCGGCTGATTCAGCAGATTGCCGGGAATGTCCGGAACTTCTCCGGCACGGCGAGCCAGATCGGCAAGGAGGTCGCCACCGCGGAGATCGTGGTAGGGATCGCAATTGATACCTACGGCGGCGATCTCCTGAGGCGCTTTGGGAGCGGCAGGATCGGCTTTGTGGTTCCTAGGGATTTCGCCGCAATTAACGGCGATGGGATCGCGGTGATTGACCACGCGCCGCACCCCGAGCTTGCACGGAGCTTCGTGGAGTTCGTTCTCTCGGAACGTGGCCAGCGGATCTTCTACGACAAGGTCGGCTCCCCTGGCGGGCCCCGGAAGTTTGAGATCGGAAAGCTGCCTGTCCTGCCGGCGCTTTACGGTGGGCCCTATCGCGCCCCGGTCGTTGACCTCAATCCCTTTACGACCCCCGGGGTGATTCCCTACCAAGCAGCCCTTGCGGCGAGGAGGTGGAACCTCGTAAACGACCTCTTCGGCTCGTTCATCATGGATGCCCACGACCGCCTTGTGGAGCGCGCCCGTGATGCGCAGGCTGGTGGCACGGCGCTGGCCGGGATCCCGGTCTCAAGTGCGGACGCTGAGCAGCTTCTTGAGTCTGGCCCGTGGGGCTCAAGCTCTCGGATCAGGAGCGAAAAAATCCGAGAGTGGGGTGCAGCCGCCCGCGCGGGGCCCCGCTCCCGCCTGAGCCAATTTTCATGGGTCCCATCGCTCCTGCTCGCGCTCGTGCTGCTGGCGTTCTCTCTTAGGCAGGCTGTGCGTCGGCGCGGCTAGCAACTCACCCTGTGCACGGCCGAACTACCCTCCCATTCGCCCGGAGGAGGCAGAGAGTGATGACAGACAGCACAGCCATTAGCAGCCCGATCTCTTCAACATGCGCGCCCGGGCCGCTGCCGCCGGAGCTGCCGCGGCCCTCCGTACTGCCTAACCCCCTTAAGGTCGCATTCGGGCAGGCCACCTTTGACGCCGAGGGGCGCGAGGACGCTGGGCCCTACTTCTCGCGCACAATTCACTGGCCTGGCGGCGCAAGCGGCGTGACCATCGGGCGAGGCTACGACCTCGGAGGGCGATCCGCGTCACGCATCACCCTTGACCTCCTGAGTGCTGGGGTGCCCCACGGAGACGCTGCCTGGCTGGCGCGAGCTGCTGGACTGCGCGGAGAAGGCGCAAGGATATTCTTTGAGCGGGAGCGCGGAGCCTCCCCGACACTGGGCCTCGTGGAGCAGCAGAGGCTTTTTGAGAAGGTGGTGGCTCCGGAGATTATCGAGGATATCACCCGCATCTTCTCTAAACAGGATGTCGTGGCCCAGTACGGGCTCGCGGAGTGGCACGCGCTTCCTCTCCCCGCGCAGGAGATCATCTTTGACCTGCGCTACAGGGGAGACTACACCCCAAGGACACGGGAGTTCCTCCAGCCGCTTATCGTGTCCGGGCAGTGGGAAGGGCTGGCAGCGGTCATGCAGGACCGGGGGGTGTGGCGCAGCTTCGGCGTACCGGAGGGAAGGATCACGGCGCGCGCTGCCATGGCGCAGCGGTTACTCGCCGATGCCGAGTGACTGGCGAAGCGCTCGTTCCCGCTCCTTCTGTTTCTTGATATCTGCCAAGCGCGAGTGAAAAAGCGACCAAAAAAGGGGCTGCGGAAGCCGCTCACGATCCCGCGCTAACCGAAGAATGGTATCCTTAAGGTCGCAGACATCGCGCGCGATAGGGGACGGCTCTGCACAACAGGTGTCATCTTCACCATCATCAACGTCGGGCTTCATCCTTAGAGTATAGTCCCAACTACGACCGGTCCGCGAGTTCAAAATGGGCCCGCGGTCAGGGTGCGCACAGCTAGCCGATCACAGTCTTTGGAGGTTGCGTTTCGCCCCTCCAGCGCCGGTAGTCATTAAGGATCTTGACTGCGTACCGCATAACCTCCCCAGGGATCTTCCGGCGCCCCTTCCCTGCCGACTGAACGTGGCCAGGGCCCCAGTTGTACGCAACGAGGGTCATCACCTTGTCGCCTCCGTAGCTCGCCTCGAGCTCTTTTAGGAAGGAGATTCCAAGCCGAAGGTTCTGCTCAGTGTCAAAAAGCTGGAGCTTAGAAACGTTGTGCCGGCTCGCCAGATACTTGCCGGTCGCCGGCATAATTTGCATAAGCCCGCGCGCCCCCACGGTTGAACGGGCGAGGTGGTTAAATCCGCTCTCGGACTTGATCACGGCGGCAACAAAGAGTGGATCGTACCCCTGGGCTAGGCTCTCCTTGACGATTCGCTGCGCGAGAAGCTTGGCGTCAGCGTGCCTAGGCGAGTGGTACTCGATTATCTTTTGCACTCGCAATGCGAGCGCTGAGGGGGGTGCTTTTGGAAGGGGGCGGCTAAAAGCCACCGGTTGGGCCGGGGGCTGCTGGCTGGCCGGCTTTGCAGCTCGCGGGGCCCTTGCCGCCGGGGGGCTTGGGCGTCGTGGAGCGGCAGCCACGACGGGTTCATTGGAGACTTGATAACCAAGGGTGACCAGGGGTGCATACGCCGTAGATCCCTGTGGCTGCGCGAGGCGTGACATCTGCGCATCGCGGTATCCGCTAGAGAGCGCGGCCACCCTACCCCAAAGCTGCTTCGACTCCCTCGCTCTAATCGTCTGCGCGGTCGCCACCTGATTTCCGGAGCTCGAGGGGTAACTGCCCGGATGGAACCCGGAGAGACAAACTCCGAGGATAAAGACGGCAACGGCGATGGCCATCCGTGCTTTCCGGCCGAAGGCACGTGGGACCGTGTACAGGGGGCCCTCAACCTGGCAGTCCGCAGTCGGCGCCGGCTCCCTTGGCTGTCCTATTTGGTTGCCGGGAGCGCGCAGAATTCGGCCCGTTGGCACCGGGCCAACTGCCGAATCAGAGGACGGAAATGGTGTGTGCTGATAGCTCTCCACGCTACCCCATATCCGCATTCTCGGGCCGATTGCTTCAGTAAAACAGGGAAGCAGTTATCGCCTAAGGGCCTGAAGTAATTCAACTACCCGAATACTAGGTCGCGCAGGTCCTTGACCGAAAGCCCAAGCTCACTCCGCTCGCCTACCGCCGTCAGGGCGAGCTGCCTCTTTGCTGCCTGTAGCGTTAAAATCCGCTCTTCTACCGTGTCCCTGGCCACCAGCCGGTGCACGACGACCGGGTTCTCCTGCCCGATGCGGTAGGCGCGGTCTGCCGCCTGGTCCTCGGCAGCTGGATTCCACCACGGGTCTAGGATGTACACGTGGTCAGCGGCCGTAAGGTTCAGTCCCAAGCCCCCCGCCTTAAGCGATAACAGCAGCACCTGCGGACCGCTGCTCTGTTGAAACTCCGCCACAATCCCGGCGCGGTCGACCGTCGAGCCGTCGATCCGCAGAAATGAGATCCCAGCGGCCCGAAGCCCAGGCTCAATCAGGTCGAGAAGGGAGGTCCATTGCGAAAACACCAAAGCGCGATGCCCCAAAAGTCCTGACTCCTTAAGCGAGTCAAGGAGGAGAGAGACCTTGCTCGAACCTTGAGCGACGACTCCCGGAAGCAGGCCCGAGTGGCAGCAAGCCTGCCGAAGGCGCAGGAGCGCCTCCAGGATCGAGAGCGGCTTTTGGGCGCCCCCCTCATCTAATGCGTCAAGCTCCAGCCTCGCGGCACACAGGATCGCATCGTAGTGCAACCGTTCCTCGGGCGAGAGCTCGCACTCAAGCACAACTTCGGTCTTAGGGGGCAGCTCAGTGGCAACATCCCGCTTAAGCCTTCTCAGAATAAAGGGGGATAACGTCCGGCGCAGCTCCGCCGACCGCACCCGGTCGCCTCGCTCAACAGGGAGCCTGAAGCGCGCCTCAAACTCGGCGCGGGTGCCGAGCAGCCCGGGCTGCAGGAACTCAAACTGGCTCCAAAGATCATCGAGCGAGTTTTCTATCGGAGTGCCGCTAAGGCTCACCTTATGCCGTGCGCGAAGCCCATGCGCTGCGCGCGCAACCTGGCTATCCGGATTTCGGATCATCTGCGCCTCGTCGAGCACAACCGTGTCCCACTCGACGGCGTGTAGCGCGTCCGCGTCGCTCCGCAACAGGGAATACGTTGTAAGCGTGGCCTGCGCGGCAACATCGAGGGCTCGCCCCAAGCCGTGATAGAGACACACCGAGAGCGCCGGCCGAAAGCGCGAGATCTGCTCCTGCCAGCTGAAGATCACCGACGTCGGCGCCACTATAAGCGACCGGCCGCTCAGGATGCACAGGGCCTGCAGCGTCTTGCCCAGGCCCATGTCGTCTGCGAGCAGCCCACACAGCTGATGGTCCCGAAGAAAGGAGAGCCAGTTTACTCCCAGCTGCTGATAGGGACGGAGGTCCACGGCGAGGTCTGCCGGCAGCGAAGCTCTCGGTATCTCGGAGAGCTGCGAAAGTCCTGCTTCCAGCCGGCGAAAGTACTCCGGCATGCCGATCATGAGGTCCCGACACAGCGCCTGGGTGTCGGCAAGCTGCCGGCCACGGCACGCCGCTGCGCCAGTACCCTCCCGGGCCGCAAGGATCCGCTCAAGCGCCTCACGGTGAGCCGAGAGAAACTCAACCGGCAGTCGTGCCCAGCCCATCCCCATGAGCTTCACGAAGGGCTCGCCTCGATCCTGAAGCTCAAGAGCCTCACCTACAGGCACGACCAGGCCGTCGCTGCTCGCCAGCTCAACGGCCACGTCGCCGCCAGCGCCTTGAACACGTGGCGTGAGCACCTCTCGTGGGGTGAAGGCCTCGAGCCCCCTGCCCGTGGTCGCCCAGCCCTGCAGCCCGGAGACGAAGGCAACTGCTGCGGCTCCACTTAGAACCCGCGCCTCGTTTGGGCGCACTCCGAGGCGCTCGCTGCAGAGCCGTGCCAGCCGGCCCTCCTGCGCTGGATCCCGGACAGGCATCTCCCTCTCCGAGACCAGGCGGAGCCCCCGGCCCTCAACCCGCGCAATCTCCGGGTCTCCGTACACTATCCTCGGAATAACCGTCAGGATCTCTGCTGGCTCGTCGCAAGAGAGCTCAAGCACGGCCCTCGGGGCTACCATCCGTGCACGTGGGAGCCTGCGGGTGCGGATCTCCACTGCGATCCGTCCCTGTAGGGCGGGGACGATGCGCGAGGCGAGGTTGACCGCCTCCTCCCGAGGGTAGTGCGTTCCGTCCCCCCGCAAAAGCGCTAGGTCATCGGCGCTCAAGGCTGAATCCTCAAGCGCAAAAAGCCCGCTGTCGGCGAGAATTGCCCCGTTTTCAAACTCCTCAGAGTGGGCGGCCGAGATCTCCCGCCTCAGCCGATACCCATCCCCGTCGTCAACAATGACCGCTCTGGCCAGCACGGGATCACCTGAACAAGTAACAGGACTACCGTCGAGCTCAACGACAGACACCCGGCTGAGTGCCCGAAGGAGCAGCCGCAGGTCCTTCGGCTCAAGGATGCCGGCCCGTCTTGATGCAGGCAGGACGTGGTCGATGCGCCTCTCCTCGGCGGAGCACGCGACATCGGGCGCCGCAGCCTCAAGGGTAAAGACAACTGGCACCTCACGGCCTCCACTTGCGATCACGCGCGAGAACGAGAGGAAGCGGCCCTCGCGGCGAAACCTGTGAATAACGTGCCCGACTGACGAGAGGCGGCGCCGCGTTGGGTCGCCTATCCCGCCCTGCCGGAGAGCTATAAGCGTCCCAATGACGTGCCGGCAGGGGTCCTCGCTTGAGCCGCAGTCGCACTGCCACGACTGGTTGAGCTCTGAGAGGCTCACTGAGGCCAGCGAGTCCTTGGGGCCCGTTGCCACCCGAAAATGGCGCTCCTCAGGGGTGCCTGACCGATACTCTTCGATAGCCGCCCTCCTCGCCACCTCCACCCCGGCGGACCACGCCGAAGGGTCGGACAGCTCACGCACGGTCGAAAAGAGCCTCTCCATCCCCGTGCTAGGCGGCCAAGCGCCCGAATGGCGCCGCGCCAGCTGCTGCGCTAGCGGCACGCAGGAGATCGTGGGTGCTCTGGGCGCGCTTCACGGAGTCAAACCAGGAGATGCTGCCTCGCTTGTGGGCATAGTTGAGCCACTGCTTCATCCTGGAAAGGGTGCGGCGATCGCCCTCGGCAGCTGTCCTGCTCTCGCTCGCGACGAGCGCCATCGCCTCCAGCCACGACGAGGCCCCTGAAGCCCACCGCTGCTGCTCGCCAGTGGCGGGCAGCCCTAGGTGGGTGGCGCACTCCGCGGCGAGCGAGAGGCGGGCGAGCGCACCGCGGCCAAGCATGAAGTGACGGCACCCCGTCTCCTCCTCGCATCGACGGAGGTCATCCACGCTCCAGATCTCGCCGTTGGCAACAACAGGAATCCCTAGCGAGCGGCGGACCACGCCGATCGGGCCCCAGTAGGCAGGGGGTGTATAGCCCTGGAACTTTGTCCTTCCATGAATCGTTATCCATGAGGCCCCACCCCTTTCGGCCATCTCTGCGTTCCTGAAGATCGCGCTTGGATCGTCCCAGCCGAGGCGGAGCTTCGCCGACACGGGAATGCCTGCTGGAACGGCGCTTCGCACCGCCCGGACGATGCGCTCTATCCGCTCAGGAAAGCGCAGAAGAGTGGCGCCCCCGTCGTGCCGATTAACTGTAGGTGCGGGGCAGCCAAAGTTAAGGTCGATGCCGAGCGCCCCTCCAGCCGCCGCATCCTCCGCCGTGCGCGCCAGCAACTCCGGATCGCCGCCGAGCAGCTGCAGCTGGACGTGCGTGCCGCACGTCGTCCTGCTCCCGTGAGCTAGCTCGGGCATTGAACGCAAAATGGACCTGAGCGCTAGGGGGTGGGATGAGACGCGGAGGAACTCCGTGACGCAGTGCGAGAACGGCATCGTGCGGGCTAGCAGCGCGCGCATGGTAGCGTCCGTGACGCCATCCATCGGTGCCAGAACGAGGGCCGGCTGGTCGCGAACAACAAACACGATTACGCCTTTGGCTTCTCCTGAGCAGATGGCTCGATCAGCGGCTTTGCATCGCCCTTGAGGACGCCAGCCAAGGCCTCTGTGGGGACAACGATCTGGGTCGGCCCATAGGAGTACGGGGCAATCTCGTAGGGGTTGTACTGCACAAGGAGCCCCCCTGGAGTTATGCCGAAGTTCTCTGGGACGAGCATCGGCTCGCCACTTTTGACGAAATACCCGGCGTCAGCCAAAGACTCCCGAGGAGGGATTTCGCGGGCGCGGCGGAACTGCGCCTCCACGAGGCCCTGAAAGACCCCCTCAGACTTCGGCTCGATGAGGTCCTTGAGAGCCAGCCTCTTTCCGTCACGAAGATCGAAGGTAAGCAGCGTCCGGTCGTTGAAGCCATGGGCGCCGCCCACAAATCCCTCGCTGCGGACCTCCACCGTCAGCACCGCCGCGCTTTGATAGAGCACCGTGGCATTCCTGGTGATCTCCCAATCGATCGGCGCATCGGAGAGCCCGCCCTCCTCGACCTCCTCATACCGATCAACGAGCTCCGAGAGGAGCTTCTCGTCATTCCCCTGCTTCTCGTCGCTTTCAAGGGGTGCGTACAGCACCGCGCTGACAGCGGACGAGACCAGTTCCTGAACCTCAGGAGAGAGGCCCTCTGGCAGATCTGGGACGTCTCCAATCGCCGCGCGAATGCACGGCGTCGGGTTGCACGCGCCGATTAGGTGCGGCTCCGGGAGCTCCTGCGCCTGCTCGGAGTATGGGAAGAGCGCAGCGCACCCCGTCAGCGAGGCCAGCAGCGGCACAACTCCTAACGTTACGACCCTGAAGATGCCCATAGTCCCTCCCCACTAGCCTAAACCGGCTGCGCGTCGGGTGCAGGGTACCCCTGCTGGCGCCCCCACGTCAAAGGGCTCAAGACCGCCACAGTAAGCTACTGGGCGCGCATAGCGCCGCGCAGGCTGCGGGCCTTCCGCACCGCTGCCGAAATAAAATCTCGATTCATCTGGGCTATATACTTGATGCTGATGCCCTTAGGGCAGGCCTCCTGGCACTCGCCGTGGTTGGTGCACCCGCCAAACATCTCGCTGTCCATCTGTTCAACCATCTTGGCCACGCGGGCGCTCCGCTCAGGCTGCCCCTGTGGCAGCAGCGCCAGATGCGAGACCTTCGCCGCAGTAAACAGCATGGCCGAGCCGTTTGGGCAGGCCGCCACGCAAGCTCCACAACCGATACACGCGGCAGCATCGAACGCCTCGTCAGCGTGATCCTTCTCAATTGGCGTCGCGTTGGCCTCGGGCGCAGCACCGGTCTGCACCGATACGAATCCGCCAGCCTGCTGTATTCGGTCAAACGCCGAGCGATTAGTGACGAGATCCTTCACCACCGGGAAGGCTCCAGCGCGGAACGGCTCGACATATATCACGTCTCCATCCTTGAACATCCGCATGTGGAGCTGGCACGCCGTTGTCAGCCGTTTTGGCCCGTGTGGCCGACCATTAATAGACATCGAGCACGAGCCGCAAATGCCCTCGCGGCAGTCGTGCTCAAACGCAACAGGCTGATGCCCACTCTCAACCAGTTTTTCGTTGAGCATGTCGAGCATCTCGAGGAAGGAGGAATCCTCGCTCACCCCGTCAAGGGCATACTCAACGAAGGAGCCAGCGCTCGATGCCGCCTCCTGTCTCCAGACGAAAAGGGTCAAATTCATACACTCCCCCTATTTGTAGCTTCGAGTTGTCAGGTGAACATTTTCAAACTGAAGCGGCTCTTTTGAGAGTTCGTGCCCGCCAGAAGCTCTGCCGCTCCACACCGCCGCGTAGCAGTACTCAGCGTCATTTCGCTTTGCCTCGCCATCCTCGGTCTGGTACTCCTCTCGAAAATGCCCGCCACACGACTCATTCCTGTTAAGCGCGTCGAGGCACATGAGCTCAGCAAACTCAAAAAAGTCTGCCACTCGCCCCGCCTTCTCAAGCTCCTGATTGAGCTCGCTCCCCCCACCGGTCACGCTTGCATTCTGCCAGAATTCCTCCCGAAGAGCTGATATTGACTGGATGGCGCCCTGCAGCCCCTCCTTGCTGCGAGACATCCCGCACTTGTCCCACATGATGCGGCCCAGCCTGCGGTGGTAGTGGTCCACCGGCAGCTTCCCCTTTAGCGCCAGCAATGACCCGAGCCGCTTTGCGGCACGCTCCTCGGCAGCCTTGGCCTCTGCGGCATCGGCCGCCGAAGCGCCCGGCTTCTCGCCAGCTAGGTAGTCGCCGATAGTGTACGGAATAACGAAGTACCCATCACAAAGCCCCTGCATGAGGGCACTCGCCCCAAGCCGGTTCGCCCCGTGGTCCGAAAAGTTAGCCTCGCCGATCGCAAAGAGGCCGGGCACGGTAGTCATCAAGTTGTAGTCAACCCACAGGCCGCCCATCGTGTAGTGCGGCGCCGGGTAGATTCGCATCGGAACCTCATAGGGATTCTCGCCCGAGATGTTGCTGTACATGTCGAAGAGGTTCCCGTAGCGCGACTCTATCGCGCTAAGCCCCAAGCGCTTGATCGCATCCGAGAAGTCCAGGTACACGCCTAGCCCCATCGGTCCGACACCGTAACCGGCGTCACAACGCTCCTTCGCCGCTCGCGACGCAATGTCACGGGGCGAGAGGTTTCCAAAGCTCGGGTAGCGCCGCTCCAGGTAGTAATCGCGCTCATGCTCCGGAATCTCTCCGGGCGCGCGGGTATCCCCCTTCTTTTTCGGAACCCACACCCGCCCGTCGTTGCGGAGCGACTCGCTCATGAGCGTCAGCTTCGACTGGTGCTCCCCAGAAACGGGTATGCTTGTGGGGTGTATCTGCGTAAAGCAAGGGTTTGCCATCCCCGCCCCGTGCCTGTACGCGCGCCAGATGGCTGAAACGTTGCAGCCCTTGGCGTTGGTAGAGAGGTAAAATACGGTCGAGTAGCCGCCAGTTCCGAGAACTACAGCGTCAGCCAGGTGAGACTCCACCCGTCCCGTGCGGAGGTTCCGGGTCACTATGCCGCGGCACCGCCCATCGGCCACAATGAGGTCAAGCATCTCGGTGCTGGAGTGCATCTCGACCGTCCCCGCAGCTATCTGCCGGTTCAGCGCACCGTACGCTCCAAGGAGGAGCTGCTGCCCAGTCTGGCCCTTTGCGTAAAAGGTGCGCGACACCTGCGCCCCGCCGAACGACCTGTTGGCGAGCAGGCCCCCGTACTCGCGCGCGAACGGAACGCCCTGCGCGACGCACTGGTCGATGATGTTCACGCTCAACTCCGCCAGGCGGTAGACGTTCGCCTCGCGCGCGCGGAAATCGCCCCCCTTGATCGTGTCGTAGAACAGGCGATGGACGCTATCGCCGTCGTTCTGGTAGTTCTTCGCTGCGTTGATTCCCCCTTGCGCCGCGATGCTGTGGGCCCTTCGCGGAGAGTCCTGAAAGCAAAACGCCTTGACGCGGTATCCGAGCTCCCCGAAGGACGCAGCGGCTGAAGCCCCGGCCAGCCCCGTGCCAACCACGATGACGGAGTACTTCCTCTTGTTGGCGGGATTCACCAACTTGATCGAAGCTTTGTGCTTCTGCCACTTGCCCTCAAGGGGGCCGGAGGGAATCTTGGAGTTGAGCGTGAGAGACATACTGGATAACCCCTACGATTTAGTTACTCGCTGACTGGACAGCCGGCGGCTTGAGCAAGCCACCGAAGATCGACACCGGAACGGCCGAAAACCCGACAAAGAGCGCGAGCGCGACAACCTTGGCGGCAGCACGCAGAGTGCCGTTCCAATTCGGAGCATCGACCCCTAGGGTCTGAAACATGCTCCAGGTGCCGTGGTACAGGTGCAGGGCCAGCAGGGCCATCGAAAGCAGGTAGAATCCCGCAACGGCAGGGCTCTGAAAGGCCGCATAGAGATTTGCGTACACCGCGCCCTCAACAAAGCCACGGTAGTGCACCGTACCGGTCGTCAGGTGCAGGATGTGAAAAACTATGAAGGCGATCAGGAAGAGCCCCCCGTAAAGCATCGTCCTTGAGGCGGCGTTCGCCGACCGGTACGAGGAGACCTTGTAGCCAGCGGGCTTCGCCTTGCGGTTTAGGCGGGCAAGCTGGATGCCGCTTGCTGCATGCAAAACAACGCACGTAAGAAGTATCGCCCGGACGATCCAGAGAAACCCGGCCCGCCCGAGCATCTCGGAGCCGATCTCCCTAAGAAACTCCCCGTAGTGATCGATCTTGTAGACGCCCGTCGTGGCATCTGCGCCCGCAAAGACCTTGAGGTTCCCGGCCATGTGTCCAACGGCGAAGCCGACTAAGACCAGCCCCGTCAACGCCATCACCACCTTCTTCCCGATGGTGGAACCGTAAAAATCCCTTACTAAACTCATGCCACTTCCTCCGCCATGCACAGAGACAAAAACACGCCACAAGCCCCGCTCGACGGCCCGCAACTCGATCTCTTGTGAACGGACGGCTGACAGACGCGGCGAGGGCCGGCGCATCGTCCCTCGACGGGAACGACTTTAGCCGAGCGCGAAGGGCGTGAAAACACGCAAAACCGCCAAGCGCCGAGCTCACCCATGAAACGCTAGGCCAAACAGGGGTTTAGGCCGACGAAGCCGCTACCACGCAACCGTCTTGCCCTTTCGACGGCCCCTGCGGCCGCTTATACTGTCGTATCGTGAATTGCAGCCTCTACCAGATTAATACTCGGGTTCTTCTCTCAACGCTCGGGCGTAACGCGACGCTGGACGACATTCCCGACACACTCCTCGACCAGCTGGCGTCCAGGGGATTCGACTGGATATGGCTGCTCGGCGTTTGGACTATCGGCCCCACAGGGAGGTTTATTTCGCGGACACATCCCGAATGGCGACGAGACTACGTTGCGGTCCTGCCCGATGTTTCAGACCAGGACATCTGCGGCTCGCCCTTTGCCGTTGCTGCCTATGCAGTTGACCCGGCGCTTGGCGGAGACGCTGCGCTAGCCCGCTTTCGCGAGCGGCTGCGGAGCCGCGGCCTGCGCCTCATGCTTGATTTCGTTCCTAACCACGTCGCCCACGACCACCCGTGGGTTGAAAGCCATCCGGAGTTCTTCTTCGAGGGCACTCAGGCAGACCGGCTAGCCGATCCCGGTCGGTGGGTGGGCGTTCATACAGGACGGGTCTTTGCCCTCGGCAGGGATCCACATTTTCCGGGTTGGCCGGACACTCTTCAGCTCAACTACTTTCAGGCAGGGCTTCGGGCCGCGATGGTTGAGGAGCTCAAGGGGGTTGCAAAACGCTGTGATGGGGTGCGCTGCGATATGGCGATGCTTCTCGAGCCTGAGGTTTTTGCCCGTACCTGGGGAGCGCCATCCGGGACGGCACCCCCACCCCCCTTCTGGCCGGACGCCATTCGTGCAACACGGGAGGCGCATCCGCACTTTCTCTTCCTTGGAGAGGTCTACTGGGGCTACGAATGGGCGCTCCAGCAGCACGGTTTTGACTATTGCTACGACAAGACCCTCTACGACCGCCTCGTCGCTGGAGACGGCCCTGGGGTGCACGAGCACCTAGTTGCCCCGTTATCCTACCAGTCAAGGCTCGCCCGTTTTCTCGAGAATCATGATGAGCAGCGCATCGCGTCGCGACTCCCCTGGCCGGCGCATCGGGCGGCAGCAGTTATTACGTACCTCGCCCCGGGAATGCGGTTCTTCTTTGACGGCCAGCTCGAGGGGCGCAAAGTTCGCGTTCCGGTGCATCTCTCCCGTGGCCCGCTAGAGCGGCCCAACCTCGAGGTCTCGCAGTTCTACAGCCAGCTCCTTGCGGTTATCCAGGGGGCTCCCGGGCGTTCAGGCGCGTGGCACCTCCTCGATCCCCTGCCCGCCTGGGAGGACAATCCGACTTCGCCAAGCTTCGTCTGTTACCTGATTGAGCACGCGCTCGACCACCTTTTAGTGATCGTGAACTACGCACCGTGCCGCGGGCAGGCCCGCGTGCGCCTTCCAGGGCGTGCCTGGCTTGAGGGGGTCGTTGAGCTGCGGGACCGGCTCAGCAACGGGCGATTCCGGCACTCAAGCGAGGAGCTCACGAGCCGCGGACTCTACGTGGATCTCCCCGAGTGGGGCATACATCTCTTCTCTGTTGAGTGCGTGTGAGCAGCGGGTCATGGCTCGCCCGCATGGGGCACCTGCCGATAGCAGATCACCTCGCCTCGCTGGTCGACGGCATTAAAGGTCACTCGTTGACCCTTCTAGAGGCTCCACCCGGCTCCGGAAAGACTACCCTGTTGCCTCTGGCGCTCCTCGATTC
>JAFMJG010000055.1 GCA_017853605.1 bacterium | reverse complement strand
CGTTTCGCTCCTGTATGCGCTGTCGCTTGCAGTGCTGCTGTACACAGGCGGTTTCTAGCTGCCGCGGCGCTCGTCCCGGGAGCGCTCCAGCTGGCAAAATCGAGCGAGATCGAGCAATTGCGTCAAAACATCCAGCACCGCCATCGCAGTTTTGGCAGGCTGGAAGCGCATTATCCATCTCGCCAAATGGCCGAAAGCCGTGAAATATAGCCGCAGAGCTGGGGAGTTCCCCCGCTACTCAACGGAAGTTTCCATAAGGGAGGACTACGATGGTTTCAAACACGGAAGCATTCAAATCGATCTGGAGCGATCCGCGCGGCACGATATCAAGGCTAGCCCAGTCTCCTGACCAGAGCTTCCTGCTGAAGCTTATCCTGATTGAGGGCGCTCTGGGGATGGCCTTCAATACCAAGGGTGGGGGTATCGGGATGTGGCTTCTCGGATTAGTGGTGCTGGGACCCCTCTCGGCGGCGTTCTTCTACTTTTTGAATGCGTTCCTGCTCTCAAAGATCGCCCCGATGTTTAAGGGCGCCTCGGATCAAGGGCGGATAAAGGTGGCCCTCGCATGGGGGGCTCTCCCATCAACGGTGGTCACAGCGCTCTTTGGCCTTTTGGGCCTGGCCTACACTGCAGCTGTCGGCGGAACCGACACGAGCCCTGGCGTTGGCGTGCTGATCCTCCTGGTGCTCAATATCGTTGCCTTCCTGTGGACCTTCACCATCGGGCTGCGCTCCCTCTCTGAGGGGCTGACTATCCCGATAGTGCCCACGATTCTTGTGATGATCATCGTGGGGATCATCGACGTTGTGTGTGGCTTCGTGTGGGGCATGGTCATGGCCGTCTTCTATGGCGTTTCGGGCGCCCCGCTTCCGCCGCAATAGCCGCGCACGCCGCGCGCTCGCGAGCCAGCTCGGAGCGTGCGGCGTTAGCCGAAGGCGTGGACGAAAACCGTGGCCACACTGACAGATGCATATCGCTCAACTTGGCTTCACCCGCGGCTGACGGTAGCGCGCCTGTGTGATGAACCGGGCAAGTTGCCACTCCGCACGCTGGCGGTGGCTGGCGGAGTCGCCGTCTGGGGCAGCACCGCCTACGCCGCTGCCCAGCAGCAGGGGAGAACCGGCGCGGCAGCCGCAGCCTTGGCTCTTGCGGGGATCTTGGTGTCGGCCCTGGCAGACCTCTACGCCTACCCGTGGCTGCTCAGGCTGGTGGGAGGGGCTCTGGGGGGAACCGGGGACATCCACCGACTGAGGGTCGCTGTGGTGTGGTCGAAGGTCGTGCCGATAACCGGGTTCATAATCTGCCTCCCAACCCTCTTCTTCTCGGCCCTCGCCAACCAGCAGGGGCTTCCCCCTTCCCTTGCCGACACGCTCATTTTTCTCTCGGCGCCGCTCTCTATCGCCAAGGTGGTGATCGGCCTCTGGGGATGCTGTACCGTGGTGTTTGCTGTCGCGGAGGCACACCGGTTTAGCGCGCTCCGGTCCTCAGTGGCCGTTATCCTGGCCAGCATCCTCATCTCACTAGCTGGGCTGCTGATCGGCGTGGTATGTGTGCTGGGGCTCGCTTTTGTTCCTGCGCTCGCCTTGCTCGCCGTGTCGGCCACTCGGTAAGGCGCGCTGCGGGGGCAACGCGGTGAGGTGGGCCGCGCTATGTAACGTCTATCCGATTGAGGTGCAGGGATGGCTCCTTCAGGCAAGGTGGTGTTTAGCTCAGGGATTGGGCTTGACTTCGACATCTGGTCGCTCTCCGTTGAATCGGGCGCCCTCAAGCAGCTCACGCATGGGGAGAGCCTAAATGACTTCCCACGCTGGAGCCCTGACGGAAAGGCGGTGGCATACGTCTCGACCCAGGAAGACTCAATCCCCTCACTATGGGTTATGGACGCCAACGGCGGAGAGAAGCGGCGACTCACCCAGGACGTGTTCGTCACGCACCCATCCTGGTCGCCGGACGGGCGCAATATCCTCTTTGTTGGAAACGCACAGGACCGGAGCGAGCTCGACATCTGCGCCGTTCCGCCAGCAGGCGGGCCCGCAGCTACGGTGTGCTCTTATCCGGGGGTTGAGAGCTCGCCCTCCTTCTCTCCTGACTCGCGCTACTTGATCTTTTCGGCGCCAGCCGCGCCTAAGGAGGGCATTGCGCCATCGGGGACAGATACCGATATCATCTCGTACGACCTAAAGCTTCGGATCTTTTCGACGCTCGACTCGCACCCAGCGCGTGACTACCACCCGGCGTTTTCTCCGGATGGCTCGCAGGTCGCCTTTATTTCGCACCGCGAGCACCGTACGCCGCAGGACTTCGCCGCCGCCTTTCGCCAGCACGCAGAGGCCCTGATGGGCAGGGACAACGCCGCCGCCAGGGCGGCGATAACGCGCCTCCGTGAGTTCGAGGGAAGCGGAGATATCTTCCTCATGCGCCCTAATGGCGGAGCGCTCCGGCAGTTAACCTCGGGGGCTCACGCCGGCCGTAGCCTCTGCTGGTCGCCGTGCGGCCAATACCTCATGTTCTCAAGCGCGCCTCACGGGGACGTCCGCGCCGAAAGGCTGCGGGTCGTTGATGTGGCTTCAGGAGGCGATATGGGCTTTCGCTACGACAGAAGCGATCTAGAGCGAGAGATCGGTGCGGATCGGGCGCTAAACTCGACAGTCATTCAGCGCCTCGTGCCCGATGTCGTTGAACGGCTGTTTATCTCGGGGTCCTTCTTCGGAGAGGAGCGCAACCCTCACTGGTCACGCTAGGCGGCGCTGTCGCCGAACATGGCTTATCGGGCCCATGGAAGGAAAAAAAGGAGGGTGTTCATCAAGAGAAACCTTTTTTTGTTCTGAGAACACCTCCTAGACGACCTCACGGCTTTGCTGCAGGATCCGCAGGCGAGCCAGGTGGGATCGTCGGGGTTACTGCAGAGTCCGCGGATGTGCCGCTGTCCCCCGCAGATTCGGCTGCGACGGGCTGCTGAAGCAGTTTCGCCACTTGAGGACGGTACACGTACACTCCACCGGCTCCGAGGAGCAGGAGGAGCAGTGTCGGGAGGGCTAGCCGCGGAATCGCGGACCAACCCGTTAAAACCAGGGCCAAAACGGCCCAGGCTATTCCCGCAAGGACGGTAAACTTTACCGCCCCCTCCGTTACTTCCTCCAGCCCGATCCGCTGGAGAAAACTGGGGTTCTTCAACCCCAGCACACAGACACTGATAAAGAACAACGGGGGCAGCAGGGCCCCAAGCAAGGGGCGAAGTGCTCCAGTCCCGTTGGCCGGACCACAAACCGCTCGAATTCCGCTAGCCATTTTAGTCTCCTTTCCGTGGGTGAAAAAACGATCCCTAGGGGGCACGCAAGGCGCGCTACGCCACCTAGGGACCGCTCCTTCACGCGCTACAGAGGGAGGCACAAATGCGCGGAGAGCAAAAAAACCACTCTTGATGAACTACCCATATGAAAGGATGCCAGAGGGCACACCGCTAACAGGACTTAGAAATCCCGACTCACGATACACCCTTCAATACTGTACTGCGTTATGGAGCCCAAACCCATTCGCGGCGCACAAAGCGGGCATGGCCCATGCGGATAAGCATTCAGAAAGTGCTTCTGCCTACTAAAACCGACCCTGCGGCAGGCGAGACACGCCCCCTCTCATTACCGCCCCCTAACGGGATATCAGCTAGTTACAGATTGAGATGCAGCGAGGGAGCCACAAAGCCTAACCGCCGAGCATGAATCGCCGACTACCTCTCTACGGAGGAGTTAGATACCGCCCGGCGGCGCGCGCCAGGCGCCAGGTAGATTGTTTAGCGACAAGGCACATGGCAGAAACGCTCATAGAATTACTCGAGGGCCCGGTTGGGGCCTCAGTCATGGCTGGATCAGCGATCCTCGCCGCGCTCGTCATCGGCGTGTGGTGGACCATCGCCGCGTTTCTTATCGAATGGTGGTGGGGGGTGCTGACCCTTTTCTTCCCGCCCACCTTTGTTCTGTTGTGCCCGTTTCACTTTAGAAGGCTCTGGAAGCCGCTGGCATGCGGCCTCATCTTGCTTCTCATATCACTTGGAATCTTCCTGATGAGGGTGTTTCTTGCAGCCTACTTTGTGGGGAGCCAGGCCGTTCTTGCCTGAGCCCGTGGCGCAAGGCCTGCGGCCAGGGCAAAGCGCTTGATTGCGCAAGCAAGAGCCCTCAAGGTAGCTTGAGGGCGCCAGATTGCAGAGCGCCCAGCTCCTTGGGGGCTGCCGCAAAAACACGAGAGGCTGCTCCCGATGCCCCCTCCCCCTCCCAGCAAATTCAGCCGCGCCCTGTGGGCGATCGGGGTGGGCCTGCTTGTAGGAACACTCTCTTCTTTCTTTTTGGACCAGGGGCACCGGTCGGCGATCCGCACCGGTGACCTTCCCGCCTTTTATACCCTGGCAGCTATCGCCCTCTCGCCAGATCCCCACGCCATGTATACCCTCGAGGCCCAACGGGCTGTGCAGAGCTCGGTGTGGCCCCAGCTAGGAGACGGGGTGCTGCCGGCTGCCTACCCTCCCTACGTTGCCTGGATCCTGCAGCCGCTTGCTCTTCTCTCACCGCATACGGCGAAGGCTGCGTGGTCCCTCTTCTCCCTCCTCTTGCTGTTCCTCGCGGCGCGCGCAGTTCAGCGCATTAACCCAGCGCTACGGGGCAGTGTTGAGGCTCTAGTGCTTCTGGCTGCTTTTGCTCCGGCCCTGCTGGGAACGCTGGGAGGACAAGCCTCCTCACTAAGCGCCCTCTTGGCGCTAGTGTCATTTTGGCTGCTGGCCGCGCCACCAACCCCCAAAAGGAGCATGGCTCTCGGTCTCGCTGTCGGTGCGTGGCTCTTTAAGCCCCACTTCGCCCTTCCGGTCGCGGCGCTCCTGATCGTTCGGCGGCGCTGGGCGGCGCTAGCCTGCTTCGGCTCTGTTGCGCTGGCCCTTTGGGGCATGGCCGCAAGGATCCTCGGGCCCGGATGGCTGGCCGAATGGGCCCCCTTTGCGCGCCGCTTCGGGCACATAGACCTTCTCACTAATGCATTCCAGATGCCGGGGCTGCTCGGCGCGGTATCGGTGGTGTCTGGCCCAGCTGGGCTCCCTACTTCAATCGAGCTCGCGCTCTCTCTTGCACTCGGCGCCGTCCTCTTGGCAGCGCTCACAGCCCTTTCGCGCAGCAGAGAGCCACGAGCGCTGCTTCTTGGGCCCTTCCTGATTGCGCTTCTGGCGCCGGCGGTTAACTTCTACGATCTCTCGATGGTATGGGCTGCAGCGCTCTGCTTCATGGCGCCGGCCCTCGCCAGCCACCGCATGGCGGTGTGCGGCGCGCTTGTGCTGGCGGCCGGGCTCTCTCTTCTCCGTGCCCCTGAGCTGCCCGGCACGATGCTCCTTCTGAACCTCCTGGTCGGCGGCTGGACGGCTGCTCAAGTGCTCTCTCTTATCCGAGCTCCAGGCGCCGCAGCACCGCAGCCCACTCGATGCCAGGCCGTCGATCGGGGTCCGGGGACCTCGCCGGCTTAAGCTCAAGAAACTCAAAGGTGCCGCCGAGGAGCTCGCGAATCGTCCGCTCTGAGCTGCCAAACGGCGGGCCAACCCCGTCTTTTGTGAGCGAGCGCCACGGCGCCCCCGAAAGATCGCTCTCGCCGAGCAAGAAAAGGTTCCCGACTAGGTGCCCGCCGGGCCTGCACGCAGCCGAGACCGCCTTGGCATACTGGGGCATCTGGCTGGGATCGATGGCACACAGAAATGTGTGCTCAACAACGATGTCAAAGACGCCAAGATCCGCCGTGAGGACGTCGCAACGCCGCACTTCGAGGGTGCCCGCCAGCGGCCCGGCTGCCCCAAGTTTCTCCCCAAGCCTCTCAACTGCAACCGGGCTCCAGTCCACAGCGAGCACGTGCGCACCAGCGCGAGCCAGCGCAAGCGCATCGCTGCCGGTGCCACATCCAGGAACGAGCACCGAGGATCCCGCAAGCGAAACATCACGAGCCGAGAGCAAGCTGACAGCCTCGAGCACAACGCCAGATGGCTTTCCAAGCTCCCATGGGGAGTCATTCAAAAGGAACCGTTGGCTCCAGTACCGCTCCCCTGACCAGGGAGCCTTGGGCGCGTTCGTCATGCAAGATAGCTACCCGAGCGGCGCCTGCCAGGCAAGCGCCACTCGGGCGGCAAGACGCAACGATCCGCCACGGAACCCTGGCTACGCACTAGTCGTAGTGAGGAGTGCGCGGGGCTCTGCCGCCGCGCGGCCGATCGCTTCGGAAGCCTGCCCCCCTCGGGCCGCGGCCTGCGCCTGCACGCCCTCTTCCACCAGCGCCACCGAAGCGGCCACGTCCAGGCCGGCCACTCGGGCGTCCCTCGCTGCGCTCGATAAAGTGTGAGCCAGCTGGCCGGTACACGTGCGGGCTGTTCGGATCGATATCCTGCTGCCCACGGAACTCCCGCTTGCCGGCGCCATCACCATCGCGACGGCCCGGTCCCCTTGGGGCACCGCCACCGCGGAACGGCCTCTCGCCTCGCGGAGACCGCCCTTCACGGCCGCTGCCTCTAGAGAACCTACCGGTTCGCTCCCCGCTGCCCGGACGGCCACCGCGGCTATCGCGATCGTACCGTGGACGGCGCTCGTCACGCCCGCCCTGCTCTTGGCCCTCACGCAGCGGAGCAGCCTCGCCATCCCGCGCGGCTGGGCGCCGCTCACCAAAGCTACGGCCCCCTCGGCCACCAAACCGGCCCTGGCCCCGGAACCCTCCGCGATCACCCCGCTCTCCGCGCGGGCTGCGGCCGAAGCTCCGGCTCCTCTCGCCCTCAAACCGCTCCTGCCTATCAGGCTGCTGCGCGCCATCCTCACGGACCTCGCCAGACCGGCGCGGCGCTCCCTCGCGCGACTCCCTGGGTGCCCGGCCAAAGCCACGCTGTCCCCCTCGAAAGTCAGGACGGCCTCCCGCACGACGCCCCTGAGATCGGCCTTCAGCACGGCCGCCAAAGCTTCCGCGCTTCGCACGGCGCTCCTCCTGGCGGCTCTCGTCTGCGCCCTCGCTCGCCTGTTGCTCGCTGCCCACTGCTGCCAGCTCCTCCGCAAACGCGGCGGTGTTGAGCCGCGACACGGGCGCTTTAAGCCAGCGCTCAATCGAGCGCAGCATCCCCATGTCAGCACGCGTGACAAACGAGACAGCCTCTCCGCTGCGCGAGGCGCGCCCAGCGCGGCCCGTGCGGTGAATGTAGGCGTCAAGCGTGTCCGGCATGTCGTAGTTGAGAACGTGCGTGATGCCGTCGACGTCTATTCCGCGAGCGGCGATATCGGTGGCGATCAGCACGCGAAACTTGCCGTCCTTGAAGCCCCCGAGCGCCCGGGCACGCGCGCCCTGCGAGAGGTTCCCGTGAAGCGACGTGGCGTCGATGCCCTTAGCCGACAGCTTCTCGCTTATCTTTTTGGCGGTGTGCTTCATCTTGGTGAAGACAACCGTGAGCGCCCCTGGATTCGCGGAGAGCCACACCCTGAGGTGGTCGAGCTTCTCCTCGCTCTTGAGCGAGTACATGGAGTGCGACACGGTAGCGACCGGCGCCTCTGTCCTTACCCGGATTACCTCTGGGTTACGCAGGATGTCGCGCGATAGGGCCTCAATCTCATCGGGCATCGTCGCCGAAAAGAGGAGCGTCTGCCGCTCGGCGGGGATCGCACGCACAATCTGCTTGATATCCGGAAGGAACCCCATGTCGAGCATGCGATCGGCTTCGTCGAGAACGAGCACGCTCACGCCCGAGAGATCGATCGTCCTGCCCTGCATGTGGTCCTTAAGCCTTCCTGGGCACGCCACAACGATTGCGGGACTCGAGCGCAGCGCTGTCACCTGGTTGCGGTGCGAGACGCCCCCGTAGACGGTGCAGCTCTTAAGCCCAGTTCGTGGGGCAAAGAGCTTTATGACGTCGTTAATCTGCTCTGCCAGCTCGCGGGTCGGGGCCAAGATCAGCGCTCGCACCCCCTTCTCCTTCGAGCCGCTCAGGGCATTGAGGATCGGGAGCACAAACGCCGCCGTCTTTCCGGTGCCGGTCTGCGCGAGGCCGATAACATCCCGCCCCTCAACAGCGAGCGGGATCGCGGATGCCTGGATAGGCGTCGGCGCCTCATAGCCGATCGTCCGGATGGTCTCCTTGAGAAAGTCTGCCAGCGGAAGATCAGCGAAAGTGGTGTTGACTGAAGCGGCTGCTTCAGCAGAGTTGCTTGGTGTCATTGTGTTGCCCTGTTACATGCGAGGCTGGTGCTGCCGGTGCAACTCAGACTCAGATTGCTTTCAGCGTAGTAAAGCCTTTAGTGCATTAGGGCGCCCGGCGGGCCAATAAGGCAGGCCTACGATTTCTCTGTCTAGGCCGCGAAAACTTCACTAAGAATGGGGCGAGGCTAGCACACCCCCTCCTCGTAAGATAGGAAGGCCCAAAAAAACGGGCTCCACCCCCCCTAAGCTGTTGCCGCCAATGGGTTTGGAACCGGCACCTGAACCTCCTTCAGGGCCACGGGGAGGCTCTTTTGCAAGGTATTGAAGGCGAAGAAGTCCTGCGGACCGACCAGCGACAGCGCCGTTCCGGAGCGCCCGGCACGGCCCGTGCGGCCCGTGCGGTGCACATACGTCTCAGCCTGCTCATGGATAGCATAGTTGACCACCAGCTCGATGTCCTGGATGTCGATCCCCCGCGCCGCCACATCCGTAGCGATCAGGAGGTTGAGCTCGCCGGAGCGAAAGCGCCCCATCGTAGAGTCGCGCTCCTTCTGCGTCAGGTCGGAGTTTAGCCTCTCCGGCGCGAAGCCACGCTTCCTGAGCATTATCTCAACCAGCTCGGTGTCGGACTTCGTGTTGCAAAACACTATCGCCGACTTGGGCTTCATCTCGTGAAGGAACGCCGCCAGGGCCGTGGCCTTGCTCGTGAGCGCGCCATCCACCCGGTTAAAGAGGTGCTCGATCTGCGGAGCGGTCTCTGGCCGCACTTCGCACTCAACTCGCTTGGGCTCCCTCAAGAAGGAGCTTGCAAGCATGTCCACACGAGGGGTTATCGTCGCGCTGAAGAAGAGCCCTTGGCGCTCTTTCGGCAACCGAGAGAGGATTGAGCGGACCTCCTCAACGAAGCCCATCGAGAGCATCTCGTCTGCCTCGTCGAGCACGAACATGCGGCAGCTCTTGAGGTTGATCTCGCGCTGCTGAATAAGGTCAAGGAGCCTGCCCGGTGTTCCAACGATCACGCGCGGGTCGCTGCGCAGCTCACGAACCTGGCCCGACTGCTTGGCTCCGCCTATGATGCAGGCCGGCTGGAAATCAGGCAGCACTGAAACGACCACGTTTCTAACCTGGCTAGCCAACTCTCGTGTGGGGGTGACGATCAGGGCAAACGTCCCGGAGACATCGCCAGCATCGAGGAGCTTTGATAGAATCGGCAGCACAAAGGCGAGGGTCTTGCCGCTTCCCGTCTGGGCCTGGGCGATAATATCGTGGCCCTCAAGCACAACCGGAATAGCCCCGCGCTGCACAGGTGTCGGAGTCATAATGTTCAGCTCACGCAGCTTGCCGCGAATCACGGGGTGCTTTACGAGCGAGAAGAATCCCTCCTCGGCGAGAGGGGTGTTTTGGGGCTGGTTTTCAGATGTCATACACGTTCGTTGTCTGCCCCGTTGCCTTTTGAATCCCGAAGAGATGAGACGGGATGGGCTGGGGGCCTAATCGTTTTAGCACCGAGGGTTCTGCTGTATCGTCACTTTTTGGGCCCCTTACTCTCCGCAGGAACCCACCTTGCAGCCCCTCTCTTGAGGCTGCGAACGCCTAATGGCCCCTGGCATATCGGTGCGTTTTGTACCCAGGCGCCTCTTCTATTCTAGCACATGCACTACCGTTAGGATACCCGCCCGAGATTCCTGCATCCAGGAAAGTTCGCCCGCAATTTCGAGCTTTTAAGGGCTACTCAAGGTGCGGGACGGGGCGCTTGCACTCGGCCGTAGAGAGGCGCATGGCATCGTACGTCTGCGAAAACCTAGCATTAAAGCAGCGCAGCAACGCCCGGCTAAGCTGCTGCGCCTGCTCGGGCGTGGCTGGATCGATCCCCTCACGAAGCACCCCGGCGACACATGGCTTCACCAGGCCCTCAGCGATTTGTTCGCACTCCGACGGCCTCTGCTGGTAACACGTAAGCCACTCGCCGCCGTCCGAACAAACACGCCCTGAGATCTTGGCGGCGAGCTCTTCCTGCTGCGCACGATCGAGAGCGCGCAGCTCCTGCGCTCCCACCAGCAGCGTCGCAAAGAGGGTGGCGAGAGTCAGGAGCACGGCGCGTCGCATGGCGTATCCGCTCCTATCGGCCCGCCACAGCAGGTCTGCCACTGGCAGCCCCCTGCTGAACAGCGTAGAGGAGGCCCTGAGTGGCCGACTCGCTGCGTCTTGCCTGTTTGCCCTTTAGGGGGCTCTTCTGTTTGAAGCTCATCATCAGCATCTGAATCATCTGCTCCATACCCCCCAATCCCGGCTGGCCAGGCCCGGCCTTTGCCCCAGGGCCACCCCCGAAACGACCGCCACCTGGCGAAACCTTTCCGAACGAGTCCCCGGTGACTGGGTTGTATCCCGAGAAGGTGTCACCCCCGATTCCAGGCATCTCCCTTCTCAAGCCCTCAAGGTCGGAGAGATCATCCGCAAGCGCCTGCCCAAGGGAGGCTGCGGCCGCCACGCATAGCGCAACGACCAGGAGCCCATGAAAGAAACTGCCCCACATGCGACGATGTTGCCCCTTTCTCATACAGCTTCCGCCTCACTATTTTGTCCTATCCTTGTAATCAAGCCAGGTGCACAACTGATAGTTGAAGTACGTTGCGTTTCCGATCTTCCGCTTGTCGCCTCTGCCTGGTAACCGGCTCGGGTCAAATGAGGGAGCAGCGATAAAGAAGCTTGATCCCCCCTGTGGCTCGATCTGAAAGTAGTGGCCCTGGTACTGATAGAGGATTGTCTGGTGCCCCTGGCTAAACACTATCCAGCACTGGCCATCCTTGCCCGCTCCAGTGCAGGTAGCCATGAAGGCCTCACGCCAGTACATGGCGAAGAACTCGCAATTAAAGAGCCCATCTGCCCTCGCTCCCCAGGGGATTTTGTAAGGTGCCCGTATTCCGTGCCCGTGGTAGCTACTGTTGTCAATAACATCGGGTTTGCCATCGTGATCCTGGTCCCCCCCGTTGGGCTGGTTCTTGAGCTTTTCTCTCCAGTACTTGCACACCCTGAGGTTTACTAATTGACGAATCTCTTCGGGGGTGAGCTTTCTCTTCGGCGCGGGCGGCGCCGGCGGAGGGGGGGGCGCGGGGTCCTGGAACTCGGCGCTCACAAAGGTAACCTTTGTGCTCTCAGGAGGCATGGAAGGCTCACGTAATGTTGAGAGGAGTTCCTCGGGTAAACTATCACCTCCGACACCGGAGGCGCCTGGTGAGATAGAGCAGACGAAGGTGCCCGCAGTTATCTCTGCCAAAGCGTCGTTTACCGCCCCTTCGCAATCTCCGGGGGTTGAGTCTCCGGCGGCGAGACACTCGCTGAGCATCTCAAGGCCGAGGGCTGATGGGTCAAGGTCGAGCAGCTGGGCTTGAGAGACTCGAGCTCCCGCGGCCGTTGCAACGACGAATGTTGCTGCAACGAGCACAAGGCGGTGTCGCCAGGACCCTCTAGAGACCTTCTGTTGGCAAGACATATGCGCAAAAACCTCTCTAAAGCTCTCGGCTTGGGAGCCACCGACGCGCTCGATTGAGCCCCCATAAGTTATGGGTTTTATGGGATCACGTGTGCCCTAATGACCGCGCCGTAGTATGGGCAACTCACTGGAAAAACGGCCGGCAGCGTGTATTTCATGGGAGATCGATGCACAGGATGCCGTGGGTCGAAGGCGCACTCTCGCCGCGAGCTTGCCAGGCTCCCCACTCCTGGGTGTCGATATCTGTGCGCTCCTGAATGGCTATAGGGGGAGGTGTCCGCACGCTGCTGTCGGGAGAAGAAAAGCGCGGCTCCCAGTTGGGTCAGGATTCGAACCGCTGTATTCTGGTCACCTGCGCTCACGGAAGCGCCTCATATGGGTAGTGCCTTCTTGATGAAAGGTTTTGTCACACCGGCTCCTGGCTAGGTCGTGATGGCAACAGGCCACTGAAGTGCGCTCGCTGCGGCGCGCTTCAGCGGCTTGTTGTTTCACTCCTATACTCTTTTGCGAAAGGAATCGGTCTCATGAAAACTGCCCCAAAAGCGGTATGTCGGGAGAGCCTTATCCGCGGCCTTGAAAAAGTTCGCGGCAGGCTCAAGGGAGAGCGAGTAGGATCGGTGCTTCGGCTTGATCCTAACGACCCCCTAAAGGTGAAGGTCCGACGGGACCTCTGCAAGCTCCTGCTGGAGACGGCGGGGGCCTCGGTCTCCCAGCCACGTCGGCTGGGGGATGTGGTCGGCGACTATATTCGCAATGACACCCCTGAGTGGGCTGACATTGAGAACGTAGTCACGCCTATCTTCGTATGCTCTGAGTTTGCGGGCGCAGTCACCGGGGCGATCGAGGCGATCATAGAGCTCGCCGATCGTTCATCGCCGGACAAGCGCGAGCTCATGGTGCGCCGTTTCGCGGCGGATGACACCCTCGGGCGCCTCTGGTTCGACGTCGTCCGAAAGGTGAAAAGCCCTGTTGAGCTCCTCGAAAGGACACTTGAGGATGCGCGGGAAGAGGTCAGAAGCCTCCTTCCGCCGCCTCGGGAAGAGTAGCTGTAGGTTGGGAGTCCTGCACGGCTTACGCTGCGCAGGACACCTTTGTGGTTTTGTGAATCTCACGATCCAGAAGGCACTCCCAACCCTCTCTCTTCGCCCGCCCTGCTCCACCACATCTTTGGGCCCGCTGCCTGCAGAGGGCGATCCGGATACCCTACTGACCCCTGTCATCACAGATCCGGCGGATAGCATCACGCTCAAGCAGCCCGCGCACCGCCTTGAGCTCATCGCTCGGGACCACCATCGGGCTTTGGGCCACCTCGGCCTCGAGCTTCGCGAGCCGGGCGCGCACATCTCCGATCGCGCTCGGAGGCACGAAGGGTATTGCAGAGAAAAATCGGGTGCAGAGGTCCATGCGCACGACCGCTGAAGGGTAACGGGACGCAAATGACACAACCTGGGAAACGATTATGCCGAGCGCCTGCATGTCGGCAGCAGCGCCCCTCCATTGGGCGTCAATCACATCGGCGACCTGCGCGACCACATCGGGCCTTAGGTGTGAGTGCGAGAGTGCCCGCTCCGAAATCCTGAGCGCCACTTCAAGCGGGCAGCGCTCTGCAAACGCCAACAGGTCCGTGCCATAGGCCATCGTTGCGCGCTGAAGTTCTTCGGAGCCGCAGCCTGCTATAGTGCTTGCAGCGAGGGGCGAGGAGGGATGGAGCAGGGACGCCATCCACGCGCGCATGGACCCCACAACATAGCGCCCCGTCACGTCCCACGCAGAGAGGGCACGCTCGTAGGCATCCCTGCGCCCCGGATCCTGGCTCGCCTCGAGGAGGCGCACCGAGAGCTCGACCTCCCCCGGTAATGGCCGAGAAAAGAGGTAGAGGCTGTGGGGAAGCTTAATTCCAAGCCTTCCCAACAGCCCTTCACCGCTGGGCGCCAGAACAGACCGGGCGTAACCGATAGCCCCGGCGCCAACCCTGCCAGCGCTAAGGTAGTCGGCCACCGCTCGGGCAAGCTCGGTGTCCCACGGCGAGGCCCTAACCTGCCCTATCATGATGGCATCGTGGCGCTCATCGCGGCGAAGCTTGCGCAGGGCGCGAACGGAATCGAGCCGCGTGGCAGGAGCGACGTCTGCCCCCTCAAGGAGCTCCACGATCCTGGCCTCAACTCCCCCGAGGGCCTCTGCAGGCCACTCGCTAAACTTTACCGGGGCGACGGGCCCACACTGCTTGGTGTGGTCGAAGACGTGGTCGCGATGAAGCTGGTCTCCATAGAGCACGAGCATGCGCGCGCCGACGCTTGAAAGCATCGCATTCCGCTGCATTGCGACCTCAGCCACTGCAAGGGCTGACGGATGCGCATGCCGGGCGAAGAAGCGCTCAATCCTGTCGCCACTCCAGACATAAAGATTCCCCGCATGGGCCGGCTGCGCCGCGGCACCGAGCAGCAGGGCCCCCTGATCTTCGGCTGCCTGGCGGAATAGGTAGCGCGCCAGAGCCATCGCCTCCTTGCCTGACAGGGAACCCAGCGGGGCACAGGTGATCAGCTCAGAGGCCTTTAGGCGCTCCCCGGCGTCCTCGGAGAGCAGGGCGCGAAACCACTCGATCCTGAGCTCCTCATGGTGCCCAGCTGCCTCAGCCCGCACAGACGCCGACTCGGTGAGCGGAATCGTAGAGCCGGCAAGCCTCTCGACCAGCTCTGACATCTGCGAGGGGGTGCCCTGCGATAGTATCCCTACCAGGCGCGACGCCTCTTCGTGGCCCATCGAGCCCTGCTCATCGAGCCTCTCCTCCCGCGCCGCCAAAAAGGCGTGGGCGCACTCCCAGGCGGCCGCAGCGCGGCCCTGGTCAGAGCCGAGCGCCTGCAATGCAACGAGGCGGTCAGCACCGACATCGGCGGAGAGCAGCAGAAGAGCCGCCTCGCGAAAGCCAAGTGAAGCTTGCTCGCTGAAAGGCTGCGGGTCTCGTGGCTGGCTTGGTTGCATAGGCGGCAATACACTTTGGGGCTGGCCGCCCCTGCGGCCACTCAACTGCCCGAGCTTAGCGCATCTGGTAGCCCTAATCATCAAGGGGAGCGCCTCAAGAGCTGCACGATTTCAGCAGCTTGGAGATGCCCAGCGGCGACGGTGGCGAGAGAGCCGCAGAAGCGCCGCCGAAGCCAGGCCAATCGCCACCGCGCCGTAGGCCAGCCGGGCTAGGTGGTCAACCGGGGCGGGCGGGATAAGCAGCGCGCCCCCATCGATGAGTCGCACCCCATCCTGCACGTAGCGCCCCTGCCGCGGCACGGGGAACCTCTCTGCAAAGGCACCCAGTCGCTGCGCCACTCCGGCGCCGAGGATCGGGGGGCCGTGGCCGCACAGGACAGCGCTCGGCTGCAGCATTGCCAGCAGCCTTACCGAGCTCTCAGCCTGCCGCCAGTTGCAGGTGTACGGGCTCTCTCCTGGCCAAAAGCTGGGCCGCCTGCGCGCAGCCGCAATCCATGAGTCAAAGTTAACGCTCTCTAGGGTGTCTCCGGCGATCAGCGCCCGATCACCCTGCCGAAAGAGCGCCGTGTGCCCCAGCGTGTGCCCCGGCGTGTGAAGCCACCGCCACCCTGGCAGCTCCGGAATCTCGCCCTCCGACGCGCACCACGCCTCCCCAATCTCAAGGGGCGCGAGGCAGGGTCCCAGGTCGCGCACAGCGCTGTCAGCCAGGCGAGAGAGCATCGCGTGCGGCCCCCCGATGGTGGCATCCGGCGCTGGGTACGGCCGTGTTCCGTCGAGGAACTGAGCCTCAAGAGGGTGCGCGTAAATCGGCACCCGATGCAGCTCCGCGATCTCCCTGGCAGCGCCGGCGTGGTCCGGGTGGCCGTGAGTCAGGAAGATCGCCGACAGACGCTTCCCCTTGCCGCGCAACTCTGAAAGCGCGCGCTCAATTGCGGTGCGCCAAAACGAGAAGCCTGTGTCGACAAGCACACACTCGCCAGGACGCCCCGAAACGATGTACGCATTCACGAGGAATCCCTGCAGGAGCCAGATTTCCGGAAGAACTTCAACCATGCGCAGCCGCCTCATCAGGCTGCCATCGTCGCTCTCCTCGCCCCAATCAAGGCATGATGGCCGCCCTTAGGCGCGAGACGCCCTCACGGCCTGGATGATCTCGGACACAACCGACGGGTCTGCGAGCGTGGTGACATCTCCAACGCTGTCGTACTCCCCCTCTCCGACCTTGCGCAGGATACGGCGCATGACCTTGCCAGAGCGTGTCTTGGGCAGCCCAGAGACAAACCAGATTGAGTCCGGCGCCGCAATAGGCGAGATGACCTCCCGCACCGCTTGCACTATTCCCTTGGTGGTGCTGGCATCGGCGGCCACGTCCCCGCGCAGCACGCAGAATGCCCCGATCCCTTGCCCCTTGATCTCATGAGGGATGCCAACGACTGCCGCCTCAGCCACAAGGCCGGAGCGGACGATGGCGCTCTCAAGCTCTGCCGTGCCGAGCCGGTGGCCAGCAACGTTGAGCACGTCATCAACCCGGCCCGTAATCCAGTAGTAGCCGTCCTCATCCCGGCGGCACCCGTCCCCCGTAAAGTACAGCCCCGGGTACATCGAGAAGTAGGTCTGCCGAAAGCGCTCGTGGTCTCCGTACACGGTGCGCATCATCCCCGGCCATGGGAACTTGATGCAGAGCCGCCCCCTGACGCCGTTGCCGCTGATCTCCCGGCCCTCGTCGTCAACAAGCACAGGCTGCACCCCGAAAAGGGGCTTCGTTGCCGAGCCGGGCTTCGTCGGCGTCGCGCCTGGCAGAGGCGAGATGAGCACACCCCCGGTCTCGGTCTGCCACCAGGTGTCCACGATGGGGCAGCGAGCCTCCCCGACAACGTGGTGATACCAGAGCCATGCATCCGGGTTTATCGGCTCGCCAACCGTGCCGAGCAAACGGAGTGAGGACCGATCGTGCCGCGTGACGAACTCGTCTCCCTCCTTGGCCAGGGCGCGAATCGCCGTTGGTGCAGTGTAGAAAATTGAGATCCTGTGGCGCTCCACCATCTCCCAATAGCGTCCCGCATCCGGGTAGGTCGGCACCGACTCAAACATGACCGTCGTTGCTCCGTTGCTCAACGGCCCGTACACAACGTAGGAGTGCCCAGTCACCCATCCCACGTCAGCCGCGCAGCAGTACACGTCCTCTTCGCGAAGGTCGAAGACGTAGCGGTGAGTCATCGTCACCTGCAAAAGGTAGCCCCCAGTGGTGTGCAGCACCCCTTTTGGCTTTCCTGTTGAGCCCGATGTGTAGAGGATAAAGAGCGGATCCTCCGCATCAACGCTCTCGGGGCGCGAATCCCCTGCACCTCCAAGCGCCGCAAGGGCCTCGTCGTACCAGAGGTCTCGGCCAGGGGTCATCGCCACCGTGGCAGCGGTGCGCCGAACCACAAGCACGTGCCGAATGGATGGGCACTCAGCGAGCGCCTCGTCGGCTGTTTCCTTGAGGGGAATGGCCTTTGGCCCACGAAGGCCCTCGTTCGCCGTAAAGAGGACAGCACAACCGCAGTCGTTAATCCGATCTCGCAGCGCCTCCGCAGAGAAACCCGCAAAAACTACCGTATGAATGGCCCCGATGCGGGCGCACGCAAGCATCGCCACCGCTGCCTCTGGGATCATCGGAAGGTAGATCGCCACTCGGTCGCCCTTCCGCACCCCCAGGCTGCGCAGGAGCGCGGCGGTGGCGCAGACTTGCTCGTGAAGCTCGCGGTAGCTCACGGTGCGCGTCTCCCCCGGCTCGTTGCCCTCCCAGATAATCGCCGGCTTGCTGCCACGATGCTCTAGGTGCCGGTCGAGGCAGTTCTCGCTGACGTTGATCTTGCCCCCCTCGAACCATCGTATCGTCGGGCCCTTGAAGTCCCAAGTGAGCACCTTCGACCACGGCTCCTTCCAGGAGAGAAGCTCCTTCGCCTGGCGAGACCAGAACCCTTCGGGGTCCTGCACCGACTCTCGATAGAGCGCCTCATAGCGCTCCGCTGTTATGTGTGCCCGCGAGCCAAACGCTTGCGGTACGGGAAACACCTGGCGAGACTCCATCGCAACCCCCCTTTCCTGAAACGGACTACCGGGAACATACCCCAAGAGAGGGGCATCGTGAATGGAGTTTCTTGGCCGAATGGAGCCGCCTACGCGGTGGGAAGCGGGCCCCTTCCTGGCGCAGCACCGTACGCCCTCACCCAGCCAAACCCGACATCGACCGAGAATAGATCCGTGCGAACCTCCTCCACCTCTGCCCCTGCAACGAGGATCTCGCCATCATTGAAGGGGAGCGTGCAGTGAAACTGTTCTTTTGTCCCGCTCTCAACGATTGTTCGTGAGCTCCATTGACTACGGCTAGCACCTCGAGTCAGAACCCTCAAGTCGCGCGTCGTGGTGACGAGGAGCTCGCCCAGCCCAAACTCTTGGACCCGGAGCACCGAGAACCCGAAGTCACTCTCCACTGCCCCGATCGGCTCCTGCTCCCACACCCCTGCGCTATTCCTTTGGCACAGGGAGAGTCCGCGCCCTCCGATCGCCACGATCCCGCCATCCTTGAGCACCGTGAAGCCTCTCACCGATGCATCGGGGCACGCCCTTTCAAACGACCACTTCCCGCCAGGGGACTGCTGCCACAGCTCAATGCCATCCGAGAGCACGATAAGGCCCAGGCCATCAACCGCCTGGACTCTGCGGGCGTAGGCTCGCTGGAAGAGCTCACGGTATGCCCACTCTCCAGCTGGGCCCGGCCTCCACGCACACACGCGCCCGCTACCGGCGCCGAGCAGCCTGCTCTCAGAGAGCACGTCGAGGTGCTGGATCCCCCTACTGTTGGGGAGGCGCTCCTGATGATACGACTCCCTAATGGGATGAAAGAGCATAACCGCATCGTGGCAAGCGACGGCTACAGATCGAGAGGGCATGACCCGCATCGCCACCGGGTCTGTCCGCAACGCAAACTCCCCCTCCTTGCTGAACC